>JAZRRW010000042.1:0-28084 GCA_045651105.1 Lachnospiraceae bacterium | reverse complement strand
CCTTTATAATCAGTTGGTAAATGCATTTCCGCTTCCTGAAAAGGACTGTTATCCCCTTGAGCTTATAACAGATGAAGCAGAGGAAAATTTATTTCTGTTAACCTGCGAAAATAAAAAGGCGGTTTTAAGGATTATTGACAAAGCAACTATGAAAGAAAAGCAAAAGCTGGAGCTTATGGATTATGCTGAAATGGGAATTTACTATGGGCATGATGAGCATCAGATGGATTTATTAGACGAAGGACTGGTTCTTATACTGAATGACAATGCTTTTTGTTTTGTGGCTGAGGAGAATGGAATTTATGAAACGAAGATTGTTACAAGTCTAGGAGAAGGACCGGGCGGTAACCGGGAAAAGCTTTATGACATGGTGTATCAGGATGGCAGACTGGTGCTTCTAATTGCAAAGGGCCAAAGCTGGAGTTCTGAGGCATACCTGTATATACTAAGCCAAAGTGGTGTGGAATATAAGGGACGTTTTGCAACAAGCTTTGATTATGAAAATGGTGGTTTTGGGGGAATTTACTTAAGGGAAGAAGAACCACTAAAAATATTGTCAGTACCAAAATACAGGTAGACAAAGGCGCGTTCGTGTGATATAATGGGTTTACTTACAAAAGAGAAATGAATCGACCAGATTCCTAAGTACAAAAGTATGGATATTTATATGTTTTAGGAGGAAAAAGGCATGCAGAGAGAAGAAAACGCATTATTGGTCGCAATCGGACGGCTGAACGACAAGATGGATGTGATGACAACAGACATCAAAGATTTAAAGGGGGAGGTGAAGGAGTTAAAGAGCGACATGACGCAGGTAAAGAGTGATATTGTTGGGCTAAAGAATGACATGACGCAGGTGAAGAGTGATATTGTTGGGCTAAAGAATGATGTGAAGAAGCTGGACAGTCTGGAAACTGAGGTGAAATCACTGCACTTTGATGTAGTAGAGCTGAAACTTACTTGTGAGAATGATCTCAATAAGCAAATTCGTATTATAGCAGAAGGTCATGGAAATTTGCTTCGCCATTTTGAGTATGCCCTGGAGAAAAAGGCTGAGCTGGAGCAATATGCAGTCAAGGTGATTTATCTCGAGGGCGAAGTTAGACGTCTCAAGCACTATTTCTTTAATGAAAGGCTTTTGGCGTGATTTGTTTACATATTCATTTTATGTATAAGGCAAAATCAAGTGGTAAAATTAATTTTCCGCATAAAATGAGCAAAAATTGAAATTGAACAGTTGACAGTTCTCACAAAAAGTACTAAAATATTTTTTAGTTGAAAATTATAAAGGCTATGAAGGTGTCAGTAGTGTGCTTTTATTCCTGCAGAGAGAGCTGGTCAGCGGCTGTAAGCCGGCTCAGGTAACGGATGTACATGAATTTCCCACCGGAGCTTCCTGGTTGAATTTAAAGTAGGTCAGGACGTAACCCAGCACGTTACGCTGAATGAGTGTCTGCCTTTTGGCAGGAATATGGGTGGTACCGCGGTAAATTATCGTCCCTGGTAGATGTATGTCTACTGGGGATTTTTATGTTATAGCAAAGGAGTATGAGTATGAAAGCAAAACTTGAAGAAATCAAGCAAAAAGCACTTGCAAGCATTGAAGCCAGTGATACACTGGACAAATTAAATGATGTGCGTGTAAACATCCTTGGTAAAAAGGGTGAGCTTACAGCAGTATTAAAGTCCATGAAGGATGTGGCACCGGAGGACAGACCAAAGGTTGGTCAGATGGTAAATGATGTTCGTGTGGAAATCGAGACATTTCTTGAAAATGCAAAGAAGAAAATGGAAGCAGCCGCTTTAGAGGCTCGTTTGGCAGCAGAGGAAATTGACGTTACTTTACCTGCCAAGAAGCAGCCTAGAGGTCACAGACATCCAAACACCACTGTTTTAGAAGAAGTGGAAAATATTTTTATCGGTCTGGGATATGAAGTAGTTGAAGGTCCGGAAGTAGAGAAGGATTACTATAACTTCGAAGCATTAAACATTCCTGCTGACCATCCTGCAAAGGACGAACAGGATACCTTCTATGTAAATGGCGATATTTTGCTGCGTACACAGACTTCCGGTACACAGGTTCATGAAATGGAAAAGGGCAAGCTGCCTATCCGTATGATTGCTCCCGGACGTGTGTTCCGTTCTGACGAAGTGGATGCTACACACAGTCCATCCTTCCACCAGATTGAAGGTCTTGTAATTGACAAGAATATTACCTTTGCTGACTTGAAGGGTACGCTGGCTGTATTTGCAAAGGAACTGTTTGGAGAGGATACCAAGGTAAAATTCAGACCCCATCACTTCCCATTCACAGAGCCTAGCGCAGAGGCAGACGTTTCCTGCTTTAAGTGCGGCGGCAAGGGTTGTCGTTTCTGTAAGGGCAGCGGCTGGATTGAAATTTTAGGTTGTGGTATGGTTCATCCGCGCGTACTTGAGATGAGCGGCATTGACCCTAACGAATATTCAGGCTTTGCATTTGGTGTGGGCTTAGAGCGTATCACCCTGCTTAAGTATGAAATTGACGATATGAGACTTCTTTATGAAAATGACGAACGTTTTCTCAAACAATTCTAGGAGGAAGAAGTAGACTATGAATACAGCATTATCATGGATTAAAGCATATGTACCGGAGCTTACATGCACAGACCAGGAGTATTGTGATGCAATGACTCTTTCCGGTACCAAAGTAGAAGGCTTTGAAAAATTAGACAAAAATTTAGAAAAAATCGTAGTTGGTGAGATTTTAAAGATTGAAAGACATCCTGACGCAGACAAATTAATCGTTTGCCAGGTAAATATTGGTTCAGAGGTAATTCAAATTGTTACCGGAGCTCCAAATGTAAAAGAAGGTGACAAAGTACCTGTTGTTTTAGATGGCGGTAAGGTTGCAGGCGGTCATGATGGCGGTCCATTACCTGAGGATGGCATTAAGATTAAGGCAGGCAAGCTGCGCGGTGTACCAAGTCAGGGCATGATGTGTTCTATCGAGGAGCTTGGTTCCAGCAGAGATATGTATCCACTGGCTCCTGAAAGCGGTATTTATATTTTACCTGCTGATGCAGAGGTTGGTGCGGACGCAGTAGAATTACTGGGTCTTCGTGATACCGTATTTGAATATGAAGTAACCTCCAATCGTGTGGATTGCTACAGTGTACTTGGCATTGCCAGAGAGGCAGCTATTACCTTCCGTAAGCCTTTCTGCCCACCTGTAGTAGAGGTTAAGGAAAATAATGAGAAGATTGAGGATTACATTTCCGTAGAAGTATTAGACCAGGATTTATGCTCCAGATATTGTGCAAGAGTATGTACCAATATCAAGATTGGACCAAGCCCTGAATGGATGCAGAGAAGACTGGCAAAGAGTGGTATTCGCCCAATTAACAATTTAGTTGACATTACTAACTATGTTATGGAAGAGTACGGTCAGCCAATGCATGCTTTTGATTTAGATACCATTGCGGGTAACAAGATTATCGTGAAGCGTGCTCAGGACGGTGATACTTTCGTCACCTTAGATGGTCAGGAAAGAAAGCTTGACAGCGAAGTATTGATGATTTGTGACGCTGAAAAAGAAGTTGGTATTGCCGGTATTATGGGTGGTGCAAACTCCATGATTACGGATGATGTTAAGACTGTTTTGTTCGAAGCTGCTACTTTCCATGGTGCCAATATCCGTAAGAGTGCAAAGCGTGTGGGTCTTCGTACCGATGCTTCCGGTAAGTTTGAAAAGGGTCTTGATCCTAGAAATGCAGAGGCTGCTATCAATCGTGCGTGTCAGCTGATTCAGGAATTAGGCTGCGGTGAAGTAGTAAGCGGCATGGTAGATGTGAAGGCAGAATTTAAGCCACTGGTGCAATTACCGTTTGAGCCTGACCGAATCAATGCCTTACTTGGTACAGATATTTCCGCAGAAGAAATGTTGGAAATTTTCAAGATGACCGAAATGGTTTATGATGAAGCTACTAATACATTAACAGTGCCTTCTTTCAGACAGGATGTTTTACGTATGGCTGACTTGGCGGAAGAGGTTGCACGTTTCTATGGCTATGATAAGATTCCTGCCACCCTTCCGGGTGGAGAGTCTACCGCAGGCAAGCTTCCATTCAAGCTTGTTGTGGAAGCAAAGGCCAGAGAAATTGCAGAGGCAAACGGTTTCTCTCAGGGTATGTGCTATAGCTTTGAAAGTCCAAAGGTATTTGACAAGTTGTTGTTACCGGAAGACAGTGAGCTTCGTAAGACGGTAACTATTTCCAATCCATTAGGTGAGGATTTCTCTGTTATGAGAACCATTTCCTTAAATGGTATGCTGACAAGCCTTGCAACAAACTATAACAGACGTAATAAAGACGTTAAATTATACGAGCTTGCAAATATTTATATTCCAAAGGCTTTACCGGTAACGGAGCTTCCTGATGAAAGAATGCAGTTTACACTGGGCTTCTACGGGGAAGGTGACTTCTTTACCATGAAGGGTGTTGTAGAGCAGTTTTTAGCTTCTGTTGGTATGAAGAAAAAGGTAGAATACGATCCGAAGAATAAGAAAACCTTCTTACATCCGGGTCGTCAGGCTGACATGATTTATGACGGCGTTGTAATCGGCTATCTGGGCGAGGTTCATCCGACTGTTTGTGATAATTACGATTTGGGCACAAAGGCTTATGTAGCAGTTATTGATATGCCGCATGTAGTAGAAAGAGCAAGCTTTGAACATAAGTACGAGGGTGTTTCCAGATTCCCTGCCGTTACCCGAGATATATCTATGACTGTGCCAAAGAGTCTATTGGTTGGTGATATTGAAAAGGTTATCACACAGCGTGGCGGCAAGATTTTAGAAAGTGTAAGCTTATTTGACGTTTACGAGGGCAGCCAGATTAAGGAAGGCTTTAAATCTGTTGCGTACTCCATTACCTTCCGTGCAAAGGATAGAAATCTGGAGGAAGCCGATATTACAGGTGCTATGAAGAAAATACTGAATGGTCTGGAGCAGCTGGGTGCAGAGCTTAGAAAATAATTTATATACTTGCACACTTTTGCAGGATAAGTTAATATAAGTATATGAATAATATTACAGGAAGACTCTGTTACGGGTCTTCCTTGTAGTGCGTTTTAGGAGGATATGTCATGGAAAAGAAAAACACATGGGAGACATATGATGAAGCAACACTTGCAAAGGTAGATTCTTTTATTGATGGCTATCGCAGGTTTTTGGATAATGGTAAAACAGAAAGAGAGTGTATCGACGAAATTGTAAATACGATTGAAGATGCGGGTTACATTTCTATGGAGCAGGCTATCAAAAATGGCAAAAAGCTGTCAGAAGGTGACAAGGTTTATTCTGTCTGGATGAACAAGTCTATTGCTATGTATCGTATTGGCAAAGAACCGATGGTAAATGGTATCAATATCTTAGGTGCTCACATTGATTCTCCGAGACTGGATGTAAAGCAGAATCCATTATACGAAGATGGAGGCTTTGCTTATCTGGATACCCATTACTATGGTGGTGTGAAGAAATATCAGTGGGTTACTATACCTTTGGCACTTCATGGCGTGATTGTAAAGAAGGATGGTTCTACGGTAATCGTAAATATCGGTGAGGAAGAGGATGATCCGGTTTTCTTTGTCTCTGATTTATTGATTCATTTGGCTCAGGAGCAGTTACAATTAAAGGCCGGCGAGGTAATACCAGGCGAGGCTTTGGATATTATTGTTGGAAATAAGCCTATCCGCATTGGGGAAGCTGATAAGGAAGAAAAAGCTGATGGCCAGGAGCAAGAGGATAAGAAGGAGCCTGTAAAAGAGGCGGTAAAGAAGGGTGTTTTAGATATCTTGAAGGAAATGTACGATGTGGAAGAGGAAGATTTCCTTTCTGCTGAGTTGGAAGTTGTTCCTGCAGGTAAAGCCAGAGAAGCTGGTCTTGACAGAAGTATGGTGCTTGCCTATGGTCAGGACGACAGGGTTTGCGCTTACACATCCATGATGGCTATGTTAGATGTAGAGGAGACCAACCGCACCATTTGCTGCATTTTGGTTGACAAGGAGGAAATCGGTTCCGTAGGTGCAACCGGTATGCAGAGCCGCTTCTTTGAAAACAGCCTTGCAGAGCTTATGAATTTAACAGGGGAATATTCTGAGCTTAATATGCGCAGATGTTTAAGTAAGAGCTGCATGCTTAGCTCTGATGTAAGCAGCGCCTTTGACCCAACCTACGCATCCAGCTTTGACAAGAAAAATGTCGCTTACCTGGGCGGTGGTATGGTATTTAATAAGTTTACCGGTGCCCGCGGCAAAAGTGGCTCCAATGATGCCAATGCAGAGTATCTGGCTCATTTAAGAGATATTTTTGAAAAGGAGAGCATTAACTTCCAGACTGCGGAGCTTGGTCGTGTGGACTTGGGCGGCGGCGGTACCATTGCATATATTCTGGCATTATACGGCATGAATGTGATAGACAGTGGTGTGGCAGTATTAAATATGCATGCTCCTTGGGAGGCAACCTCCAAAGCAGACGTATATGAAACCTACAGAGGATATATGGCCTTTGTGAAGAATGCAAAGAATATTTAAAGGAAATATATGAAAACAAGTGATTTTTATTTTGATTTACCACAGGAGCTGATTGCCCAGGATCCATTGGAGGATCGTACCAGCTCCAGACTTTTGGTGTTAGATAAGGAGAGCGGTCAGACCGAGCATCATGTCTTTCGCGATATTTTAGATATGGTTGGTCCCGGTGATTGCATGGTATTAAATAATACCAAGGTGATTCCGGCCAGACTTTATGGGTCAAAAGAAGATACCGGTGCAGGTATAGAAATTTTGCTATTAAAACGTCTGGAAAAGGATTTATGGGAATGCCTGGTAAAGCCAGGTAAGAAATGTAAGCCCGGCACAAGAATTATCTTTGGTGACGGCAGACTCCGTGCGGAAATTAAAGAGACTAAGGATGATGGTAATCGATTGATTGCTTTTGAATACGAAGGTATCTGGGAAGAAGTGCTGGATGCATTGGGCGAAATGCCGCTCCCACCTTACATTACCCACAAGCTTCAGGACAAGAACCGTTACCAGACGGTTTATGCCAAGTATGAGGGCAGTGCTGCAGCTCCTACTGCAGGACTTCATTTTACCAGAGATTTACTAGAGCAAATTGAGGCGAAAGGTGTTAAAATAGCATACGTAACCTTGCATGTTGGACTTGGTACTTTTCGTCCTGTTAAGGTGGAGGATGTGAAGAGTCATCACATGCACAGTGAATATTATGAGGTTACAGAGGAAACTGCGCGTATCGTAAATGATACCAAGGCTCGTGGTGGCAGAGTCATCTGTGTTGGCACCACCAGCTGTCGTACCGTGGAAAGTGCCAGTACCGAAGACGGAGTGCTTCATGCAGGATGTGGTAACACAGAGATTTTTATTTATCCGGGTTATAAATTCAAGATTTTGGATGCTCTGATTACCAATTTTCACCTGCCGGAAAGTACTTTGGTAATGCTTGTCAGTGCTTTGGCCGGCAAGGAGCAGGTACTTGGAGCGTACGAGGAAGCAATCAAGGAGCGTTATAGATTTTTCTCTTTTGGTGATGCAATGTTTGTACGCTAGCAGAAAGTACTTACGATAAAGCAGAATATTTTTTGTAAAGGACGAAGTATGTCAGTTTATATTAACAACGAAACAAAGGACAGTTTACTGTCTAAAATTGCAGAAATTGATTTAAGTATGAAGGTTCCGACGGAGGAAACACCTCGTCAATACTATTTTATGGCCAAGGCCAGAAAGTATGTACAGGACCTTAAGACAGAGCTTGGCAGAACGCCAACCTGCTGTGTGACTACCTTTGGCTGCCAGATGAATGCCCGCGACAGCGAGAAATTAGTGGGTATTTTAGAAGTGGTAGGCTATGAAATCGTAGATAACGAGAAGGCAGATTTTGTTATTTTTAATACCTGTACTGTGCGTGACAATGCAAATCAGCGTGTTTACGGCAGGTTGGGAGAGTTAAAGAGCCTGAAGAAAAAGAATCCGGCCATGAAAATTGCGCTTTGTGGTTGTATGATGCAGGAGCCCAGTGTAGTAGAGAAGATTAAATCCAGTTATCGCTTTGTGGATTTGATTTTCGGTACACATAATATTTTTAAATTTGCCGAGCTTTTAAATGCCACCTTTGAGCAGAAACGTATGGTAATTGATATCTGGAAGGATACCGAGCAAATTGTAGAAGACTTACCGATTGAACGTAAGTATCCGTTTAAGTCCGGTACCAACATTATGTTTGGCTGCAATAATTTCTGCAGCTACTGTATTGTGCCATACGTGCGAGGCAGGGAAAGAAGCCGCAGACCGGAGGATATTGTTGCAGAGATTAAGGATTTAGTGGCAGATGGCGTAGTGGAAATCATGCTTCTTGGTCAAAATGTAAACAGCTATGGCAAGAATTTAGAGAATCCAATGACCTTTGCTGAACTTTTGCATGAAATCGAAAAGATTGAAGGATTAGAGCGTATCCGCTTTATGACCTCTCATCCAAAGGATTTATCCGATGAATTAATTGAAGTGATGGCAAAGTCGAAGAAAATCTGCAAGCATTTACATTTGCCGTTACAGGCAGGCTCTTCCAGAATTTTAAAGATTATGAACCGTAGATATACCAAGGAACAATATCTGGAGCTTGCTGCCAAAATACGTAAGGCAATTCCGGACATTGCGCTTACTACGGATATTATCGTAGGCTTTCCGGGAGAAACATACGAGGATGTTCTGGAGACGATTGATGTCATTAAGCAGGTCAAATACGACAATGCATTTACCTTTATATACTCCAAACGTACTGGCACACCGGCTGCTGCCATGGAAAATCAGGTACCTGAGGAAGTGGTAAAAAAACACTTTGATATGGTGCTTCAGACGGTGCAGGAGGTTTCCAGAGAGCAGGTAAAGCGTTATGAGGGACAGGTGCAGGACGTACTGGTAGAAGAGCTGAACGAGCACGAAGAAGGCTTTGTAACAGGCCGCTTGTCTAACAATACATTGGTTCATTTTAAAGGAGAACCTGAGTTGATTGGCAAGATTGTGAAGGTAAAGCTTGTAAAGTGCCAGGGCTTTTATTACATGGGTGAACAGGTTTGAGAATAAAATTAGATCAAAAGGCTTAACATACGAGGGAGAAAGTGATGAAAATTTACAAACCGGCCCTTTTAGACAGCTTAAAGGGCTATGATAAAAATCAACTAATAAAGGACATAGTAGCAGGTATTATCGTTGCTATTATTGCATTTCCGCTAAGTGTGGCTCTGGCTATTTCTTCCGGAATGAGGCCGGAGCAGGGCTTATATACTGCTATTATAGGTGGTTTCTTTGTATCCGTATTTGGCGGCAGTCGTGTGCAGATTGGTGGTGCTACAGCGGCTACGGTTATGACAGTATTTAGTATTATCGGAGAATATGGATTTGAGGGGCTGGCAGTAGCTACCATTCTTGCAGGCATTATTTTGATACTTATGGGTATTTGTAAGGTGGGGGCACTGTTGCCATATATACCATACTCCATTACACTGGCCTTTACTGCTGCCATCGGTGTAGGTATTTTTACCGGACAATTAAAGGAATTCTTTGGTATGCAGATTGCTTATTTGCCGGTGAAAAACTTAAGCCGTATGGTGACTTATGCGGAGAATATCGGCACTATTAACTGGCAGGCACTTTTGGTTGGCGCCATTGCATTGGCAATATTGATAATCTGGCCGAAGATTAATGCGATTATTCCAAATTCTTTGGTGGCAATTCTTGTTACCACACCAATGGTATTACTTTTTAAGATGGATGTAAATACCATTCAGAGTGTATATGGTCAGCTGCCAAGTCATTTTCCGAAGCTGACTGTTCCTGGTTTTAGTCTGGAGTTGGTAGAAGCAGTATTGCCAAGTGCAGTGACACTGGCCATTCTTGTGGCGATTGTATCCTTGCTGTCCTGTGTGGTGACGGACGGTCTGACCGGCATCCGTCATGATTCTAATAGTGAATTGGTGGGACAGGGCATTGCAAATATTTTCTGTGGCTTATTTGGTGCAGTACCCATTGCAGGAGCAGTGGCACGAAGCAGCGTTTCTGTGAAAAACGAAGGAAAGACACCTATTGTAGGTATTGTACATAGTATTGTGGTATTGATTATTTTACTGGTTATGATGCCTTTAGCTGGTTTTATTCCAATGCCGACGTTGGCAGCAATATTGATATTGGTTGCCTATAATATGAGCAATGTACCGGCTATAATTTCTTTGGTTTTAAAGGCACCAAAGACAGATGCCATTATCTTTCTGGCTACCTTTGTAACAGGTATTTTTGTTGATTTAATGACAGCTATTGAGGTAGGAGTTATTTTGACAGCATGTCTGTTTATGAAACGAATGGCAGAGGTGACCAGTGTGTCCGGCTGGAAATATGTAGAGGATGCAGACAGTATCAGCGATTTGACTGACAAGGATGTTAAGGGAGATTTGGCCAAGGTGCCGCCTCGTACGCTTGTTTATGAAATCAGCGGACCGATGTTTTTTGCAGCATCTGATGAGCTTTTAAACATTAAGGCAAAGGAAGATACCGGTGTATTGATTATTCGTATGCGTTCTGTTCCGGCATTGGACATTACCGCCTTAAATACACTTAGGAAAATACATAAGGAATGTGAGGAGAAGGGAGTTTACCTGATTTTCTCTCATGTGTTGGATCAGCCTTTTAAAACCATGAAAAAGAATGGCTTTGTAGATGAAATCGGTGAGAAGCATTTTGTGGCAAAGATTTCAGATGCGTTGAAGCTGGCTGATGATGTAATAAAGGAAAATGAGACATGGCAGTTTTAACACCAATGATGCAGCAGTACATGGAAACAAAGGAACAGTATAAGGACTGTATTTTGTTTTACAGACTGGGCGATTTTTATGAAATGTTTTGCGAAGATGCAGTTACGGCATCCAGAGAGTTAGAAATTACATTGACCGGCAAGGCCTGCGGACAGGAAGAGAGGGCACCTATGTGTGGGGTGCCTTATCATGCTGTAGAAGGATATTTGAACAAGTTGGTATCCAAGGGATATAAGGTGGCTATCTGTGAGCAGGTAGAAGATCCTAAGGCCACCAAGGGGCTTGTAAAGCGAGAGGTTGTACGTATTGTTACTCCGGGTACCAATTTGAATACCCAGGCCTTGGATGACAGTAAGAATAATTACCTGATGTGCGTGACCTTTATCAGTGGCAAAATCGGTGTGTCGGTCTGTGACGTTACTACCGGTGATTATTATGTAACAGAGGCAGAGGATACAAAAAAACTTTTAGACGAAATTATGCGTTATCAGCCTTCTGAAATTATCTGTAATGATTCTTTCATGGTAAGCGGCGTTGATTTGGAGGGTTTAAAAGGGAGACTGGGCATTACTATTTATACGATCAGTCCTCACATGTTTGATGATGATAACTGCCGTAAGACGTTAATGAAGCATTTTCATTTAAATACATTGATTGGTCTTGGTATAGAAGATTTTCCTACGGGGCTGATTGCAGCAGGGGCACTTTTGCAGTATTTGTACGAGACGCAAAAAAATTCTCTGGAGCATATCAGACATATTACACCTTATTTGACCAGTAAGTATATGTTGTTAGACAGTTCCTCCCGTCGTAATCTTGAGTTGACGGAAACTTTGCGTGAGAAGCAGAAAAGAGGCTCCTTGTTATGGGTTTTAGACAAGACCAAAACAGCTATGGGTGCCAGACTTTTACGTTCATATATCGAGCAGCCGTTGATTGAAAGGGCAGATATCGAGGAACGTCTGAATGCGGTGGAAAGTTTATGTAACGAAAGCTTTCTTCGTGATGAGTTAAGAGAATACTTAGGTCCCATTTATGATTTGGAGCGTTTGCTCAGCCGCGTAAGTTATGGAACTGCTAATCCACGAGATTTTATTGCAATCAGAAACTCCTTTGAGATGCTGCCACATATTAAGGCAGTTTTGGCAGGCTTTGATAGTAAGGAGCTTATAAGGATTCAAGAGGAAATAGACGGCTTAGAAGATATTTATCAGCTGATTAGTGAGGCAATTATGGAGGAACCGCCAATTTCTATCAGGGAAGGCGGCATGATTAAAGATGGTTTCCATCCGGATATTGACAAACTGCGCAGTGCCAAGCATGATGGAAAGAACTGGCTGGCTGAGTTAGAGGCAGTGGACAGAGAGCGTACCGGTATCAAGAATTTACGTATTAAATATAATAAAGTATTTGGATATTATTTTGAGGTTACTAATTCCTATCAGAATTTGGTGCCTGAAGATTATATCCGCAAGCAGACCCTTGCCAACGCAGAGCGTTATACCACTCCAAAGCTAAAAGAATTGGAGGATATGATTCTCAATGCCGAGGATAAGCTGTACGGTCTGGAATATGAAGTGTTTTGTAATATTCGTGAGCAGATTGCAGCCCAGATGGACCGTATTCAAGGCACAGCCAAGGCACTTGCCAAGCTGGATGTCTATGCCTCCTTGGCTATTGTTGCGGAACGTAACCGATATGTACGGCCTTCTTTAAATGAAAAGGGCATTATTGATATTAAAAAGGGACGTCATCCGGTGGTAGAGGTTATGATAGACCATGACATGTTTATTGCAAATGATACCTTTCTGGATAACGGTAAGCACTGCGTCAGCATTATTACAGGGCCGAATATGGCCGGTAAATCTACCTACATGAGGCAAAGTGCCTTGATCGTATTGATGGCTCAGATAGGCTCCTTTGTGCCTGCAGAGAGCGCTAATATCGGTATTGTAGATAGGATCTTTACCCGTGTGGGTGCCAGTGACGATTTGGCCAGTGGACAATCAACCTTTATGGTGGAAATGAATGAAGTGGCCAATATTTTACGCAATGCCACCAACAAGAGCCTGCTGATTTTAGATGAAATCGGACGCGGTACCTCTACCTTTGACGGCTTATCTATTGCCTGGGCAGTGATTGAGCATATCAGCAACAAGCGTCTTTTAGGAGCTAAAACCCTGTTTGCTACCCATTATCATGAGCTGACAGAGTTAGAGGATAAAATGGATAATGTCAATAACTACTGTATTGCCGTTAAGGAAAAAGGTGACGACATTGTATTCTTACGTAAAATCGTCAAGGGTGGTGCAGACAGAAGCTATGGCATACAGGTTGCCAAGCTTGCCGGAGTGCCGGATATGGTCATTGACAGAGCCAAAGAAATTGCCCAAAATCTAAGTGAGTACGATATTGCATCCAAGGTACAGGAAATGCTTTCAGGCAAGGACAAAAAGTCTGGAAAGGAAATCAAAAAAGTAAAACATTACGATGAAGTGGATTTAGCCCAAATGACCCTATTTGACACCGTAAAAGATGAAGATGTCGTCAGAGAGTTGGAAGCTCTTGATATAACGAACTTAACACCGATGGACGCACTAAATACACTATACAAACTGCAGAATCAATTAAAAAACAGATGGTAAAAAGGAGGAGGCCCATGGCACAAATTAAAGTTCTTTCAGAGGACACCATAGACAAAATAGCCGCCGGTGAGGTGGTAGAGCGCCCTATGAGCGTGGTGAAGGAATTAGTGGAAAACGCCATGGATGCAGGCTCCACTGCCATCACCGTAGAAATTAAAAATGGCGGTATAGATTTTATTCGTGTAACGGATAATGGTCAGGGGATTGCAGCAAGCGAGGTGCGTGTAGCTTTTTACAGGCATGCTACCAGTAAAATCCGCAGTGCTGAGGATTTGTCCAGTATCTCCAGTATGGGCTTTCGCGGTGAGGCTTTATCCAGCATTGCAGCGGTAGCACAGGTAGAGCTGATTACCAAGACGAAGGACACCATTACCGGTGTGAGATATGCGATTGAGGGTGCTATAGAAAAGGATTTTGAGGAGATAGGTGCTCCTGATGGTACTACCTTTTTGGTCAAGAATTTATTTTATAATACACCGGTCCGCCGCAAATTTTTAAAGCAGGCCCAGACGGAAGGCAGTTATGTGGGGGAGCTTTTAGAGCGTCTGGCGCTGGCACGCCCGGATATATCCTTTAAGTTTGTACAAAATGGTCAGGTGAAATTTCATACACCCGGCAATGGTGATTTAAAGGAGGTTATTTATCGTATTTATGGCAGGGAAATTGCCAGTCATTTAGTGCCTATTGAAATAAAAGAAGAACGCCTGACTTTGAAGGGCTTTCTCGGCAAGCCGGAAATTAACCGTTCCAATCGCAATTTTGAGCATTATTTTATTAATTCACGCTACGTCAAGAGTAAAATTCTGGCAAAAGCGATTGAAGATGGCTACAAGCAATATGTCATGCAACACAAATTTCCTTTTGTGGTGCTTCATTTCGGGATGTCTACAGAGGATGTGGACGTAAATGTGCACCCTACCAAAATGGAGGTGCGCTTTTCTGACGAGCAGTATGTATACAAAACGGTAGTTCAGAGCATTAGAAGTACATTTAGAAGCAAAGAACTGATTGTAAATGCTACTTTTGGTAAAGATAATAAGGTAAGCCGTGCGGAAAATATGCCGGTGTATGATAAAACAAAGGTGCCTGAGCCGTTTATGGTGCAAAAAACAGCACCAGCTGCACAAGTACAGGCAACGCTGCCTCCTGTAGAGCCGGTAAAAAAGGTGACCCCGTTTGTACTGGATTTTAGGGAAGCACCAGCCAAGGTGCAGGAAGAAACGCTGGATGCACTCTATCACAAGAAGGAGCCGGAGCAGAAAGTTGTCTCAGAGCCGGCGAGAGTGTCGGAGCCGATGATATCTGAGCAGAAGCCAATGCCCGAATCACAAAGTACGCTTACACACATCCAAATTACAGAAGCTGTCCAGGAGACGCTTTTTGAGGAGCAGTTTTTGTCTGAAAAATCAAAAGAAACTTATGAAATCCTTGGACAGATTTTTGGTACCTATTGGATTGTCAGCTACAGTGACCGTATGTATATGATTGACCAGCATGCGGCTCACGAAAAGGTAAAGTACGAGCGATTGGTGGCAGCCATTCAGGCGAAAGAGGTGCTTGCCCAGTCAATTATGCCACCGGTTATTTTGCAGACCAGTGCCAAAGAGGAGCAGGTAATTTTGGAGCATTTAGATGCATTTTTGCAGTTGGGCTTTGAAATTGAGGAATTTGGTGACCATGCTTTTTGCCTCAGAGCAGTGCCTGTGGATTTGTATGGCTGTAGTTATCAGGAGCTTTTCAGGGAAGTATTGGATGAACTGATGGAGGGTGCTGTAAGCGGCACACCGGAGGTGGTGGCAAATAAATTGGCCGGCATGGCCTGCAAGGCCGCTGTAAAGGGCAATATGAAGCTTAGTCGTGAGGAAGCAGTGAAGTTAATTGATGAGCTTTTGACTCTGGAAAATCCTTATCATTGTCCTCATGGCAGACCAACCATAATTTCCATGACAAAGCAGGAAATAGAAAAGAAATTTAAGCGTATTGTGTAGGGTGTCTATGAAGAAAAAGAAACTCATTATATTAACCGGTCCTACAGCAGTAGGAAAAACAAAACTGTCCATTGCCCTTTCTAAGGCAGTGAACGGAGCTGTTATTAGTGCAGATTCTATGCAGGTTTATAAATATATGGATATTGGTTCTGCTAAAATCACGCCGGAGGAAATGGATGGTGTGAAGCATTATTTGGTAGACATATTAGATCCCTGTGACCCGGAAAGCTTTAACGTAACCAGATTTCAAAGTCTGGCACAGGAAGCTATGGAAGAAATTTATGCAGAAGGAAAGGTGCCTATTCTGGTAGGCGGTACGGGCTTTTATATTCAGTCTGTGGTATATGATATTGACTTTACCGAAAATGATGCGGACACTGCTTACAGGACGATGTTGGAGAAGATGGCTGAGGAAAAGGGAGCGGAATATCTGCATGATATGTTAAAAGTGGTGGATCCAAAGGCTGCGGAGGAAATTCATTTTAACAATGTAAAGCGCGTCATCAGGGCGTTGGAATTTTTTCAAAAAACAGGGGGGCCTATTTCTGCCCACAACGAAATAGAAAGACAAAAAGAAAGTCCTTATGAGTTTTATTATTTTGTCCTCAATGATGATAGGGCAAAGCTTTATGAGCGTATAGAAAAACGAGTGGACATGATGATAGAAGCTGGACTGGCAGATGAGGTACAAAGGCTTTTGGATATGGGCTGTACCAGAGATATGGTATCTATGCAGGGACTGGGATACAAGGAAATGATAGACTATCTTCATGGGGAAATTTCCCTGGAAGAGGCCGTTTATGTTATTAAACGTGATACCAGACACTTTGCTAAAAGGCAGCTGACCTGGTTTCGCAGAGAACGGGATGTACGCTGGATAAACAAATCAGATTTTGCCTCAGAGGAGGAAATATTAGCGTATATGCTTAAGCAAATGAATACGACAGAGGAAATGGAGTAATGATTACAAAAGACTTAGAAAATTTATATGAATCCATGGGTATTTCTAAGGAGGTGCTTACCTATGGAGAACATATTTTGGAAGGACTAAAGGAACGATTTGATGCCATTGATATAACGGCAGAATATAATCAGGCAAAGGTAGTACATGCCATGCAGGAGTGCAGGGTAAGTGAGGCATGTCTGTTAGGTACCACCGGTTATGGCTACAATGATTTGGGAAGGGATACCTTGGAAGAAGTGTATGCCCATATTTTCCATACAGAGGATGCTTTGGTACGTCCCCAGATTACCTGTGGCACCCATGCGTTAGCACTGGCACTGATGAGTAATTTGCGTCCGGGAGACGAGCTTCTAAGCCCCGTTGGCAAGCCTTATGATACCTTGGAGGAGGTAATTGGTATCAGACCATCGAAGGGTTCTTTGGCGGAATATGGGGTTACCTATGCACAGGTAGATTTGCTACCGAATGGCGATTTTGACTGGGAAGGTATCAAAGGGGCAATTAATGAGCGTACCAGACTGGTGACCATTCAGCGTTCCAAGGGTTATCAGACCAGACCGACCTTATCTGTATCAAGAATTGGGGAATTGATATCCTTTATCAAAGGCATTAAGCCGGATGTGATTTGTATGGTTGATAACTGTTACGGTGAATTTGTGGAGACCATAGAGCCCACAGATGTAGGAGCTGATATGGCAGTAGGCTCTTTGATTAAAAATCCCGGTGGTGGTCTGGCACCTATTGGCGGATATATTGTGGGTAAAAAGGAATGCGTGGAAAATGCAGCATATCGTCTGACAAGTCCGGGACTTGGTAAGGAAGTAGGCGCTTCTTTAGGCGTGATGAGTAAATTCTATCAAGGGCTTTTTATGGCGCCAACAGTTACCAGCGGTGCCTTAAAGGGAGCAATTTTTGCAGCTAATTTGTATGAGAAAATGGGCTATGGCGTGATACCTGATGGTACGGAAAGCAGACATGATATTATTCAGGCCATTACCTTTGGTTGTCCGGAGGGTGTTATTGCTTTTTGTCAGGGTATTCAGGCAGGGGCGCCGGTAGACAGCTTTGTGACGCCTGAGCCATGGGACATGCCGGGCTATGACGCTCAGGTAATTATGGCGGCAGGGGCCTTTGTATCAGGCTCCAGCATTGAGCTTAGTGCGGATGGACCGATGAAGCCACCCTATGCAGTTTACTTTCAGGGCGGTCTTACCTGGCAACATGCCAAGTTTGGTATTTTAAAGACAGTACAGAGCTTAATGGATGCAGGAGTGATAGATAAAAATTTCAAACGTGTTTAACACGGATTTTATCGTAATTTGTACATGTCTGAATAGTTAATAAAAAATTAAGCGATACTTTTTTGGCATTTTTTCGTTTCTTAGTGTACACTTTAAAAATTTTATGTTAAGATAGTGATAGTGCAGAATAAAGAAGCGCTTGTGCGCCTGCATAAGTGAAGAATACGGAGTTATTAATGAGAAGAGGAAATACTATGAAGAAGAATAGTTGGGCCTGTTTTTTATTGATGCTTGCAGGGATTGTAATCGGTGGCTTTATCGGTAATTTATTTCCGAATGACTGGTTAAACTATGGACAGACCTTTGGTCTGACGAATCCCATTGTTTTGGATTTGGGGATTTTAGTTATTAGTTTTTCCTTAACCATTAAGATTACGGTTGCAAGTATTTTAGGCGTTATTCTTGCGTTGATTATTTATCATTTTTTGTAAGATAAAGAGAGAGGTCATGTGCTTGGAGAGCAGATAGGAGACCTATGAAAGCTTACAAAAACACAGAGGCTATGCCTTATGAAAGGTTTTTAAAGTATGGAGCCGAAAGTCTGACAGATGCAGAGCTTTTAGCTATTATTTTAAGAACCGGCACCAAAGAGAAAAACGCACTGGAGCTGGCCGGTGATATATTACATTTGCAGGGAAATATGCAGGGAAAGCTTATCGGATTGCATCAGTTATCTTTGGCAGAGCTAAAAAGCATACCCGGTATCGGGGAGGTAAAGGCCATAAAGGTAAAGGCGCTTGGTGAGCTGGCGGTACGTATGGCCAGACAGTCTCTTAAGGAGAGGGCCCAATTTGACAGCCCGGATACGCTTGCGGCCTACTACATGGAGCGAATGCGGCACTATACTACGGAATGCGTGCTTTTGGTCATGTTGGACAACAAGGGGCATATGCTTGGAGAGCACATTATCAGCAAGGGCACGGTGAATGCATCCTTGATTTCACCGAGGGAAATATTTATTAAGGCTCTAAAATATGATGCCAGCAGCATTATACTTATTCATAATCATCCAAGCGGTGATCCGTCTCCTTCGGGCCCTGACAGGCAGATTACCAAGCAGGTTTATGAATGTGGCAAACTAATGAACATACCTTTAATAGATCATATTATTATTGGGGATCATACATATTCAAGCTTTAAAGAGCTTGGATTATTATAGAAAGGCAGGAACAGTACTTTGGGAAATAATGTATATGGTATCGATTTGGGTACTTGCAACATCAAAATCTACTCTAAAAATGATGATGGAATTATGATTGAAAAGAACATGATTGCCATCGAAAACAAAAAGAACATATTCGCGTATGGTGACAGTGCTTACGAAATGTACGAGAAGGCACCGGCCAACATTCAAATTTCATATCCGTTAAATAATGGTGTTATTGCAGATATCAAGGATATGGAAGTGTTGGTAAAGTATTTTATCACGGATATTACCAAGGGTAAGGTTATTCCTGCAGATTATTATGTAGCAGTGCCTACAGATGTAACCGAAGTGGAAAAGAGGGCTTTTTATGACCTTATCAAGAATGCCAATTTAAAGGCCAAAAATGTTTATGTGGTTGAAAAGGCAGTGGCTGACGGATTGGGACTTGGCATTGATGTAAAGACCTCTAACGGTGCATTGGTGGTGAATGTGGGATTTGATACCACAGAGATTTCTATTTTATCCTTAGGTGGTATTGTACTCAGTCGTCTGATTAAAACCGGCGGCCGTAAGTTTGATGAAGCCATCAAGAGTGCAGTACGTAAGGAATTTAATTTAGTAATAGGTGCTAAATCTGCAGAGCAGATTAAAATGCAGCTGAAAGAATTAGAAGAAAAGGGCGAGGAAGCTGTAGTTTTCGGCAGAGACATTGTAACAGGTCTTCCAATGCAGAAGCAGATTCCGGTTGGGTTTGTCAGTGAATGTCTGGTTGAGCATTTCTCTACCATTATTGATCAGGTTAAGCTGATTTTAGAGAGAACTCCACCTGAACTTGGTGCAGATATTTACCGTAACGGCATTTATTTAACCGGTGGAGCCAGTCAGGTAGCACACTTGGCTGAGGAATTATCTAAAGAGACCGGTCTTAAGGTGCAGCAGACGGATAATCCGGGCAGCAGCGTTGCAGCGGGGCTTGCGAAGGTAATCAAGGAAGACTATTACAAGACAGTTGCCCAAAGGAAAGAGTAAATGAGTCCATTAGTAAAGAAAAAAGGAGAAAAATTTACGATTCCGAGTAAATATCTCCTTTTTACATTGACCTTAGTTTGTGTTTTAATGATTGTGTTGAGCCTGTTTACCGGTGTGTTTGAGCATGTTTTAAACAGTGTAGCAGGCAATATGATTATACCTTTTCAAAGAGGTATTACTTATGTTGGTAGTTTTCTTACTGATAAAGCAGACAATTTGCGTGAAATAGAAGCTTTACTGGAGGAAAACAGTACATTAAAGGCACAGGTAGATGATTTGACCCTGGAATTAAACAGGCTCCAGCAGGACAGATATGAGCTTGCTCATCTGCAGGAGCTGTTTGAGCTGGATGCCCAGTATGAAAGTTATGAAAAAGTAGGTGCCCGTATTGTCGGAAGCGAGAGTGTGAACTGGTATCATTCCTTTTTGATTGACAAAGGAAGTAAGGATGGTTTATCCGTGGATATGAACGTGATTGCAGACGGTGGTTTGGTAGGTATTATTACAGACGTTGGCCCAAACTGGTCCAGAGTAACCAGCGTTATATCTGACGAAATTAATTTGATGGGACAGGTGCTTGCAACCGAGGACAATCTTATTATCAGTGGCAATCTGTCTACTGTAAAGACGGAGGGAACCATAGACTTTTCACAACTGTTGGATGCTGATGACCAAGTGCATACAGGTGATAAGGTTGTTACCAGCTCCATCAGTGACAAATATTTACCCGGTCTTGTTATTGGTTATATTGATGAAATGCAGTTAGATGCCAACAATATGACCAAATCCGGTTCCCTGCTTCCGGTGGTTGATTTTAATCATTTGGATGAAGTGCTTGTTATTTTGAACCTGAAACAAAATTACAAAGAATAAATACCATGTACAAAGAAAGGAGTCTTCATGAAAAGGATAGCTTCACAGGGTTTTATTGTTATACTTGCCTTTATACTTCAGAACACTGTATTTGCAACACTGTCTTTTAATGGAGTCAGGCCTAATTTACTCTTGATAATTACCGTTTTTTTTGGCTTTGCAGACAGTGCCAATAATGGCATGCTTACAGGATTTTTTTGTGGGCTGTTATGCGATATCTTTTTTGGCTCCTATATGGGTGTTTATTCTTTTCTTTTTATGATTTTAGGCTGTTTTGGCGGTGTTATGACCAAGATTTTTTATCAGGATGATATCATATTTCCATACGTGACCATCGCACTTTCTGATGGCCTGTTTGGTCTTATGTGTTATGTGTTTATGTTTTTACTGCGTGGCAGATTTGTATTTGCAGATTATTTATATGGTGTAATAATACCGGAGCTGCTTTATACACTTTTATTAAGCTTTTTGCTGTTTCCGTTCTTACGTAGGTTTAAACATTTTTTTGATATGCTTGCAATGAAGGAGAAAGAATCTGATGCTTCGTGAACTACTTGAAAAATTAAAAGAATCCAGATTGTTTCTTATGGGAGGGATTTTTATTGCTTTAGCCTGTATTTTGGTCCACAGGCTATTTGTGTTGCAAATTATCCGTGGCGAGGAATATCGGGAGGGCTATAAATTAAGTATTGAGAAAACAAAGGATATACCGGCTACGCGAGGCAATATTTTTGACAGAAACGGTAAGCTTTTAGCTTACAATGATTTGGCTTATACGGTTAAAATCGAGGATGTTTTTGACGGCTCTAATGCCAAGAATAATGAAAATATTTATAAGCTAATCAAAATGATTGAAAAAAACGGGGATACTATTGTTAATGATTTTAATATCGTGCTGAATGAAGCAGGTGAATATGAATTTGATGTAAGCGGTACGGCACTTATGCGTTTTAAAGCGGATGTATATGGTGAAAGTTATATCGATCAGTTAAGCTATGAGCAGCAGACTTCTACAGCAGAGGAAATGATGGAGGAGCTGGCAGGGACCGGTTACTATGGCTTTGCAGTGGGAGCCTACGAATACGATGAAGAGGGGAATCGCAAGCGAGATGAGGATGGCAAGTATATTTTTCATATAGGAGAAGGTTATACCAAGAAAGAAGTGCTGCAGATTGTTACAATACGTTATGCCATGAAGCTGATAGCCTATCAGGTGTATTTGGGTGCCACTGTGGCAAAGGATATCAGTCCGGCAACGGTTGCCGTAATTATGGAGAATATGGACCAACTGCAGGGTGTCAGCATTCAGGAAGATACGGTGCGCCGTTATGTGGACAGCACATATTTTTCACAAATACTTGGTTACACAGGCAAGATTTCCGGCACAGAGCTGGAGAGCTTAAATGCAGAGCTTAAAGCGTCAGGTCAGGAGGCCAAATATATGGCCACAGACGTGGTGGGCAAAATTGGTATTGAGCAGTACATGGAGTTAGAACTGCATGGTACCAACGGTTATGAAAAGGTATATGTAGACAAAATGGGACGTTTGCTTGATACGGCAGAGCGTGTGGAGCCGGTTTCCGGTAATGATGTATATCTTACGATTGATGCGGATTTACAAAAGGCTACCATGGATATTTTGGAGCAGACCATTGCCGGTATTTTAGTCAACAAAATAAAAAATGTGAAAACCTTTACGTTAGGTGCAAATCAATCCAGCTCCGATATTATTATTCCCATATATGATGTGTATTATGCCTTGTTTGATAACAACGTCATTAGTATTGCGCATCTTAGTGATGCAAATGCCATGGAGACAGAGCAGGCAGTTTTTGCAGCCTATGAACAGTTTGCTTCAGATCGTATTAACAGGCTGAGAGATGAATTGTATACAAGCAGGATTGCATACAAAAATTTATCCCAGGAATATCAGACCTATCAGGGAGCCATGATTGAGCTTTTAAAGGATTATGACGTTCTGGATATGGATTTGGTGGATAAGGAAGACAATACTTATATAAACTGGGTCAAAAACGAGACCATTTCCATGGCAGAATTTTTAGAATATTGCATTGCCAAAAACTGGGTCGATGTAAGTCGACTGAAGTTGGAAAGTGCATATGCTGACAGTCGTGAAATGTTTGATAAGCTGGTGGATTATATGTTTGCTCTTATGGAGCAGTCTAATACTTTCCGCAAGTATTATTTTAAGTATATGCTGCTTACGGATGCCATTACCGGCAGTCAGGTATGTAAGCTTTTGTGTGAGCAGGAGTGTATTGATACCACTATAGAAGATGTAGGGGCATTATATGATGGCCGTATTTCTGCGTATCAATTTATGATAAATCGTATTCAGAATTTGGATATTACACCTGCCCAGCTGGCTCTGGACCCTTATGCAGGTTCTATCGTTGTTACAGATGTAAATACCGGAGAGGTACTGGCACAGGTTACTTATCCAAGCTATGACAATAACCTGATGGCTAACACGGTAGATCCGGCATATTTTGCCAAAATTCAAATGGATAAGTCCAGACCACAGTACAATTATGCTACGCAACAGCTGAGTGCGCCCGGTTCTACCTTTAAAATGGTTTCTACGGTAGCAGCACTGGAGGAAGGAATCGTTTCTACTACGGATACGATTAACTGTGTAGGTGTATTTGACCGATTTGCGCAGGTTTCCAGATGTTGGGTTTATCCCGGCTCACATGGTCTGTTAAATGCTTCACAGGCTATCAGACATTCCTGCAACTACTTTTTCTATGAAGCAGGTTATCGCATGAGTCTGAATGGGGAAGGTAAGTATGTGGAAGAGCAGGGGCTTGAGAAGCTGGCAAAATATGCGGAGATGTTTGGTTTAACGGATAAATCCGGTGTGGAAATTACAGAGTCCATGCCTAAAGCTTCAGATGAACTGCCGGTACTTTCAGCCATCGGACAGGGTACTAACTCCTATACCACCGTTGGTCTGGCCAGGTATGTGACAACCATTGCTAATAATGGTACTTGTTATAATTTGACCCTTTTGGACAAACTGACAGATTCCGAAGGCAATCTGTTAAAGGAATATGAGGCTGATGTGCGTAATGAAGTACAAATCAGCCAAACGTCCTGGGATACGATTCATACAGGTATGAAAGCAGCGGCAGAGTCTTATGCAAGCTTTAATGAGTTGCCTGTTAAGGCGGCGGCCAAAACCGGTACAGCCCAGGAAAATACCAGACGTGCTGACCATGCACTTTTTGTGGGGTATGCGCCTTATGACAATCCTGAGATAGCGGTATCCTGCCGTATATGCTTTGGTTATACATCAGGCTTTGCATCACAGATGGGCTACAAGGTTATGGAATATTATTTCGCTGAGGATAAGGAAGATGTGGTTACAGAACATGCCATTAATGTGGATGACTCTTTAATCACCGATGAAAATTAAAGAATTTCATCAAATTTGATGATTTCTATATATTACAAAAGCTTATAAGATACTCTGGATAAGGCTTGAAGCGAAGCAATTTATTAATAGCGGAGGAGCTTATGAGTGAAGTATTAGTTGTTACAAGTGGTAAGGGAGGCGTAGGAAAGACTACAACCTGCGCCAACATAGGCACGGGCCTGGCAAAGATGGGCTTTAAGGTCTGTATGATTGACACAGACATCGGACTTAGAAATCTGGATGTCGTTATGGGATTGGAAAACCGTATTGTTTACAATCTTGTGGACGTAGTAGAAGGCAACTGTCGTGTAAAGCAGGCGTTAATCCGTGACAAAAGGCATTCCAGCCTGTATTTAATGCCTTGTGCACAGACAAGAGACAAATCCAGTGTTAATCCGGACCAGATGATTAAGTTAATTCATCATTTGAGAGACATTTTTGATTTTATTATTCTGGACTGTCCTGCAGGTATTGAGCAGGGCTTTCAGAATGCTGTTGCAGGTGCCGACAGAGCAATTGTAGTAACGACGCCGGAAGTCTCTGCCATCAGAGACGCTGACAGGATTATCGGCTTGTTAGAGGCAAAGGAATTTGACAAAATTGATTTGATCATTAACCGCATGCGCAGTGATATGGTTAAGCGTGGTGACATGATGAGTGCCACAGATGTAATGGATATTTTATCTGTACCGCTTTTGGGAGTGGTGCCTGATGATGAAAATGTAGTAATTTCCACCAATCAGGGAGAGCCTTTAGTAGGTAGCAATACACCGGCAGGCAAGGCATATCAGAATATTGCAGACAGAGTTTCCGGCAAGGATGTCCCTTTGACTATGGAAATTGGAAGAATTTCCTTCTGGACCAAAATCAGTGGTGTATTCCACAAGAATTAGGAGGTCTGTATGTTGAAGAATATGAATATCAGAAGCCTGTTTAGAAGAAAAAGTTCAAAAGAAATTGCAAAGGACAGATTAAAAATACTGCTTATTTCGGACAGAGTTAACTGTTCAACGGAAACACTGGAAATGATTAAGCACGATATTGCGAAGGTTATTTCCAGATATATGAAAATAGATGCAAACAGTATGGAAATTCAAATCAGTAAAACCGGTTCCAGAGAGCGGGGATATACCACACCTGTACTGAATGCAAATATTCCGATTATTGATATAAACAAGTAGGATACATAACCTTTCATGGTTAGGAAGGAGGAAAAGGATGTTTAAAAAATATAAATTACGTGACTTTGATTTCAGACTGGTCCTCCTTGTTCTGGCAGCTTCCGGAATTGGGATACTTGCTGTCAGCAGTGCTAATGATGCTTATGTAAAAAAACAGATTTTTGGTGTGGCTGTTGGTATAGCGGCAATGCTTGTCATAGCATTTATTGATTATACCTGGGTACTTAAGTTTTACTGGCTGATGCTGCCTGCCATTACAGGTCTTTTGGCATTTACTACCTTTTCAGATGCCGGCGAATCTTCTAAAGGCGCGCAAAGATGGATAGAAATTGGCTCAATTACCTTTCAACCTTCAGAATTAGCAAAATTAGTATTGATTTTGTTCTTCGCACAGTTTATTATGAAGAATAGAAAGAATATTAATAAGTTGACTACACTGATGCTTTGTGGAGTGTTGTTGATGATACCGGCATACCTGATTTTGGAGCAGCCCGACTTGTCAACTACTATAGTTATACTTGCTATTTTTTGTACCATACTATTTGTAGGAGGGCTCAGCTGGCGTTATATTATTGCGGCTTTCGCTATTGTCATTCCTGTGGCGGGGGTTATTGTATTTTTGGCAATACAGCCTGAATCTACGGTTTTAAAGGATCATCAACGAAATCGTATTCTCGCATTTATTTATCCGGAGGAATATGCTGACAGTACTGCATATCAGCAGATTAATGCAGAAATTGCCATTGCATCCGGACAATTAGATGGCAAGGGCTACAAAAATAACGAAGTAACCAGCGTAAAAAACGGCCGTTATATTCTGGAGCCACACACCGATTTTATTTTTGCAGTCATCGGTGAAGAATTAGGTTTTAAAGGAAGTATAATTCTTGTTGCAGTATTGTTCTCAATTGTGTTAGAATGTCTATATGTAGCATATAAGGCAAAGGATACAGCCGGGCGGCTCATTGCCGTAGGTGTAGCAGCCTGGATTGGCTTTCAGACATTTATCAATTTGGGAGTGGCTACTTTTATTATACCAAATACAGGACTTCCATTACCGTTTATCAGCTATGGTCTCACCTCCATAGTGTGCTTATATATGGGTATTGGATTTGTACTAAATGTAAAGTTACAACAAAGGAAAAACGGAGAGGTCTTTTTATGAACATAGCATTGATTGCCCACGATAACAAAAAGAAACTGATGCAAAACTTCTGTATTGCTTACCGAACACTGCTTTCTAAACATGATTTGTTCGCAACCGGCACTACAGGAAGACTTATAGAAGAAGTAACAAATTTAAATATTCACAAGCAGCTTGCAGGACATCTTGGAGGAGAACAGCAAATTTGTGCACAGATTGAGCACAATCAGATTGATCTTGTTATTTTTTTAAGAGATCCCCTGCATGCAAAAAGTCACGAACCGGACGTAAATAATGCTGTCCGTTTGTGTGACATACATAATATACCGCTTGCGACGAATTTGGCTTCTGCAGAAATTATGATCAGGGCAATTGATAGAGGAGATTTGGATTGGAGTGAAGCGTATAGATAAAAGGTTTTCTATATTTTTAACATGGTGTCTGCTTGTTTGTATGTTGACCGGTTGTTCAAAGGAGGTTGTACTGCCTTATTCAGCCATGACAGACAACTCCAGTTTTAAGCTGCTTACGGACAGTGCGGACAAGACATCTGCATTTGCAGCAGAGTTTTGTGTAGGTGACAGTAATGTATTGCTGGAAGGTTATTCCATTGAGCAGGCCGGTGCAGCCGGTTTGTTTGATTTGAATGGATCAGAGGTTGTTTATGCATCCAATATGCATGAAAAGCTTTATCCGGCCAGTCTGACGAAGCTTTTGACCGCACTTGTTGCCATCAAATACGGCAGTCTTGACCAGATACTGACGGCGACTAATGCTGTCAATATTACAGAGCCGGGGGCAGTGATATGTGGCATTAAAGCCGGGGACAGCATGACCTTAGAGCAGGCACTTCATTTGCTGCTTATTCGTTCCGGTAACGATGTGGCTAACTTAATAGCAGAAAATATTGCAGGCAGTGTAGAGGATTTTATTGCACTTATGAATGATGAGGCGGCAAAGCTTGGTGCTACCAATTCTCATTTCATGAATGCCCATGGTTTGCATCACACAGATCATTACACCACTATATATGATATTTATCTGATATTTAAGGAAGCGGTAAAGTATGAGGCTATTACGCAGATTATCGGACAGAGCTCATATTCTACTACATACAAGGATAAATATGGCAGCAATAAGAACATCAGTGTATCTACTACCAATGCATATTTTAAGCAGTTGTATGCTGCACCCCAGAATGTGACTATTTTAGGTGGAAAGACCGGTACAACGAACGAAGCAGGTAACTGTTTGGGGCTTTATGTGAAGGATACATCAGGTAATCCTTACATTGCTGTGATACTTCATGGCAATACCAGAGATGATTTATATATACAAATGAAGCAATTGTTGGAACAAGTTCATAGATGAATTAATATTTTTTAATTTTTTCCAAAATATAGTTGATTTTTGTATATATTTTTCTTATAATAATAATAAGTTATATTATTACTTATAACATTTCACTATTAGGAGGGCATACATATGGTTCAGTTAATCGTAGGTGTGAAAGGCAAAGG
>JAZRRW010000041.1:0-12658 GCA_045651105.1 Lachnospiraceae bacterium | reverse complement strand
TGATAAAGCATTAAAATATTAGATATTGTGTGTAAGAAGTAAGAAAACACAAGATGTAGTAGTTGACAAGAAACATTTCATAAATTAAACTAAAAGGAACGTAAAGGATAATGAATGACAATTGTGTCATTTTTATTAGAAAGGGATTATTATGATTGATATTAAGTTTTTAAGAGAAAATCCGGAAGTTGTAAAAGAAAATATTAAAAAGAAATTTCAGGATAGCAAGCTTCCATTGGTTGATGAAGTAATTGCATTGGATGAGGAAAGAAGAAAGGTACAGGTTGAAGCAGATAGTATTCGTGCCGGTAAAAATAAAATTGCCAAAGAAATTGGTATGTTAATGGGCCAGGGTAAGAGAGAGGAAGCTGAGGCAAAGAAGAAAGAGGTTGCAGCTAATTCAGCACGTCTTGTAGAATTAGAGGCCATGGAAAAGGAGCTTCAGGAAAAGGTTACCACTATTATGATGACCATTCCGAATATTATTGATCCAAGTGTACCGATTGGTAAGGATGACAGCGAGAATGTGGAAGTTACAAAGTATGGTGAGCCTGTAGTTCCTGATTTTGAAATTCCATATCATACAGATATTATGAAGACCTTTGATGGTATTGATTTGGATGCAGCAGGTAAGGTTGCGGGTAATGGTTTCTATTATTTAATGGGTGATATTGCCAGATTACATTCTGCAGTAATTTCTTATGCAAGAGATTTTATGATTAACAGAGGCTTTACCTATTGTGTGCCTCCTTTCATGATCAGAAGTAATGTTGTTACCGGTGTTATGTCTTTTGCAGAAATGGATGCCATGATGTATAAAATAGAGGGTGAGGATTTATATTTAATTGGTACTTCCGAGCATTCTATGATCGGTAAGTATATTGATACAGTAGTAGAGGAAAAATCTTTACCACATACGTTGACCTCTTATTCTCCTTGTTTCCGTAAAGAAAAGGGTGCTCATGGTATAGAAGAACGTGGTGTATATCGTATTCATCAGTTTGAAAAGCAGGAGATGATTGTTGTATGTAAGCCTGAGGAGTCTCCAGAATGGTTTACGAAGTTGTGGCAGAATACCGTAGATTTATTCCGTTCTTTGGATATTCCGGTTAGAACTCTTGAGTGTTGCTCCGGAGATTTGGCTGACTTAAAGGTAAAATCTTATGATGTAGAAGCTTGGAGTCCAAGACAGAAGAAATATTTCGAGGTTGGCAGCTGTTCTAACTTAGGTGATGCACAGGCTCGCAGATTAAAAATTCGCGTAAATGGTGAAAATGGCAAGTATTTTGCACATACTTTAAATAATACCGTAGTTGCTCCGCCACGTATGTTAATTGCTTTCCTTGAGAATAATTTATGTGAAGACGGTACAGTAAAAATCCCTGAAGTACTTCGTCCATACATGGGTGGCATGGATAAATTAGTTCCAAAGCAGTAATAAAATGCATAATATATAATGCATCCTGATACGGATAAGACTAAATAGAAAAAGAAAGAGAGGTGATATAATGCACAAATATCTGCAGTCCATTGGTTTTTCAGATATAAAAAATAAAAAAGAGCTTAAAGAAATTCTTACAGACGTTGTAATGACCAGTTCTGAGAGAAGTTATACAGAGTTTGATGAAGATACCAGAGTAGCGATTATGAGCAAAAATATATCACCATCTCTTGGGATTTCTGTTTGCGGTGAATTTGATGAGGAGGGGCATTTTGTATATGATTATTATTTCCCGTATTTGCGTAGTTATGTAAAGAGTATACAGGAAGAAATAACGGTAGAGCGTCACAGCAGCCAGATTTCTTTTGCCGGAGTGTGTGAAGAAGTTAATTTTGGTGTTATAGTGATTTTTTATCTGCAAAATTTTACAGATTATTTTGAAGCAGATAAGAAGGATGCGCTTAAAAATTCATATATAAGTTTTTGTGGTTTATCCAGCAAGGGTCATATACTTCTTCCTTTACAAAAAAGCTCTATGGAAAAGCGTAGTCAGAAAATGTATTCTGAAAAGCGTAAATCTCTGATGCAGGATGCAAAAAAAGGTGTGGAATCTGCAATTGAGTCCTTGACTATGGAGGACATGGGATTGTATAATACAATATGCAAGAAAATTCTGGAATCAGATGTTTACAGCCTGGTGGACTCTACTTTTATTCCTTGTGGGGTGGAAAGTGATCATTATTCAGTCCTGGGTGAGATACTTCATGTCAAAGAAGAGACAAATATGTATACAAATGATAAAATATTTATCTTGACTATTAACTGCAATGATATTATTATGGATATTGCAATAAATGAAATAGATTTATTAGGTGAGCCCGCAGTAGGTCGCCGATTTAAAGGCGACATCTGGCTGCAGGGGTCAGTACATGTACTAAGCTAATCAAATGCCGCTTTAGTTAAATGGATATAACAAGCCCCTCCTAAGGGCTAGTTGAGGGTTCGATTCCCCCAAGCGGTGCTTTTAATGATGTCGAAAGCTTTGATTTTATTAAAGTTTTCGGCATTTTTAGATTGGAACTAAGGGATAAATTTATAATTAGATATTTTAAGGAATTTTATGAATTATATAGTATTTGATTTAGAGTGGAACCAGGGACCTCACAGGTCTGAGCCTCATAAAGAACCTACCTTTGAAATAATTGAAATAGGAGCGATGAAGTTAGACCAGGAGTTTCAGGTATTAGATATTTATCAAAGTCTCGTAAAGCCACAGATATATGATATAATGCATAGGTATACAGCAGAAATTGTAGATCTGGATATGAGGGATTTAGAAAGCGAGCGCTATTTTGTAGAGGTAGCAGAAGAATTTCTGGAATGGTGTGGGGAAGATTATATTTTCTGTATCTGGGGAGTGCAGGATTTGACCGAACTGCAAAAAAATATGGATTATTATGAGATGAAGCCTTTGAGCAAGGGACCTATTAAGTTCTACGATGTGCAGAAGCTTTACAGCCTTGCTTGTGAGGATGGAAAGGTCCGAACAGCTCTTTCACATGTGGTTGAGTCAGAGGATATGTTAGAAGAGTGGGTTCCTTTTCATAGAGCCTTTGGGGATGCGTACTACACTGCACGTATTTTTCAGCGTATTGTAAGTAAAGAATTATTAAAAAGAGTTTCTTTTGATACGTATAGAATACCTAATGATAGCAGAGAGCAGATTTTTTGGAAATTTGATGATTATACCAAGTTTATTTCACAGGGGTATGAGGAAAAATCAAAATTAATGACTAATAAAAATGTTTCATGTGTAAGATGTATCTATTGTGACAAAGCACTTTCTAAAAAAGTTCCGTGGTATACGCTGAATAATGGTAAGCATTACTATACAGTGGGAAAGTGCAGTGAGCATGGTATGATGAAAGGCAAGATACGTTTACGAAAGAACAAAGATGATAAATATTTTGCAGTAAAAACGGTGAAGCAAATTTCAGAAGCAGAGGCGGAAACAATTATATCCAAAAAACGTCATTAGAAAGGGGCTGTTTGGCAGCCCCTGAATTATTTGTTTAAATCATGAAATACTACATTTTTACGTTTTAAATCCGTGCTTTTGGTGTAATCTGTGGTCTTTCTATGAGTAGTTTTTAAATTAAAATCAGTATTAGTACTATTTCTGTAGCTATTACTGTTATTATTGAAATGACCGCGTTTCTTGTATCGGGTACGAGTGGCAATATTGGCAATCATATTTTCAAAATTACCTACAATAGCCTGTAATCCACGAACAAAGCTTATAAAAATTCTTTTTATTCCCCAAAATCTAGGACGTCTTCGGCTGAGAGCAGGATTTTTGGTATGCTTGTGAGCCATAATAAATCTCCATAACCAAAAGATTATTATAATAATGAGAGCAGATGGAACCGTATATATAGCTATTTTTTTGATATTTACATAAATAGTGGATTCTTCCTCCGGTTTTACCGGAACTGCTTCTTCAATCTGCTCTAGTTCACCAGGATTTTCATGGATTTGAGTATTCGTGGCAGTAACATAAATTTGTGCAGTACCTATATCATGTGTGCCGTATTGATAATGTGCAGTGGCCATACAGTTTTCATCTTCCCCGGCCATGGTAATATAGGAGGTAGTGTCTGTGAAGCTAGCCGTTTTTGGTAATACGATAATGGAGTTGCGGTCCATATTCAGTAAAGGTGAGGAATTACCAAAAACATCCACTACATCCATACCATAAGAGGAATCTGTGGATACGTAAGTTTTATCATTGTCGTAAATGTTGGCAGTGGTAAAATTACTGAAGCCAAAGTCAAAAAGCGTTACAGTATCTTCATATTGTCCCGGAGAGGTTGCCTTCATTACCACACAGATCAGCTTCATACCGTCTTTTTGTGCACAGCTGATAAGGGTCTGACCTGCGTCAGAGGTATAACCGGTTTTGGATCCAACCAGATATTCATATTCATAAGCTCTTGTTGCTAAGAGTTTATTAGAATTCCATTCATTAATAGGCTTTGGCTGTCCCTCGACGGGTCCATGTCTGAAATTACGTTCCTTTGCAAAGGTACAAAGTAAATCATTTTCAAAGAAAACGCGTCCAATTTGTGCCATGTCGTAAGCAGTAGTATAATGGTCAAAGTCATGGTAACCATGAGCATTTACAAAGTGGCTGTTTAAGCAGCCCAGCTTGGCAGCACGTTCATTCATAATGTCTGCAAAGGCTTCCAGGGTACCGCCTATATGCTCTGCAACACCGGCAGCAACGTCGTTGGCGGACATAATTAAAATAGCTTTCAGGCAGTCCTCCATGTTCATATAATTGCCTCTGTCCACCCAGATACGGCTGGAGTCAAAAGGTATGGTAGCCAATGCTTCCTCAGTGAAGGTAACACGCTCATCTAATTCACACATTTCGGTAGCAATTAAGGTAGTAAGTATTTTGGTAATACTTGCAGGATACATTTGTCTGTGAGCATCCTTTTCGTACAAAATGGTACCGGTAGTCGCTTCTATTAAGATAGCAGTCTCACTGGATATGCTTGGTCCTGCGGGCCAATTAGCATCTAAGGATGAACTGGTAACAGCCTGGGTAACATGACCGGCCTGTGCCGGACTCAAAAATAAAGAAAAACTAAAAACAGAAATAAGTATGGCAGATACGCCATTATATAGTCGCCGCATAAATAACTCCTTTACATTTATCACACATTATCTATCATACACTAAAATTTCAAAAAACCAAAGTATTTTTAATAAATATGTAAAAAATTTATAATATCTTAAAAATTACTACTTCCCAATTGCTTGATTTAGGAGTAAAATAACTTGGTTAGTTACAATCTAAATACAGTATAACCACTAAATGGAAAAAACAGGAGTAGATATGCGTTTAAGAAATATTACAGGTGCAAGAGACGCCATTGCAGCAAGTGAATTTGTTGTTCAGGAACCTACGGAGTATAAGGGCAGATGGAAAGAGCTTTTTGATACTCCAGGAGAATTACACATAGAGGTTGGTATGGGTAAGGGCAGATTCTTGAATGAGATGGCCAGGTTACATCCGGAAATAAATTATATCGGAATAGAAATGTACAGCAGTGTTTTATTAAGAGCACTGCAAAAGATGGAAACAGATCCTTTGCCAAATTTAAGATTTTTATGCATGGATGCACGACTTTTACCGGAGGTCTTTGAAAAAGGAGAGGTGGACCACATTTATTTAAATTTCTCCGATCCGTGGCCAAAGGACAGACATGCCAAGAGGAGACTTCCAAGCAGACAGTTTCTGGCACGCTTTGACCAAATTTTAAAGCCGGAGGGTCGTTTAAGTTTTAAGACAGACAACAGAGACCTGTTTGACTTTGCGGTAGAGGAATTGGAGCCAGCCGGCTGGAAGGCAGAGGTTATTACATATGACCTTCATCATGACGCAGTGCTTTGTGAAGGTAATGTGATGACAGAGTATGAGGAAAGATTTTCTTCCAAGGGCAATCCTATTTACAAATACATCATATATAGATGATTTATTTTGTTCTCAAACTTGATGTTTTTTAACCAATTTCTGGGAAAAGGCGCGATTTTACGTAATTTATCAAAACGGATATTGACATTTTATAAAATAATGTTAAAATACAAAAATAGTTGTTCTTAGCTCTAGGGCTGGAATGATGAGAAGTTTTAGGAGGAAAATATTATGAAAAATTTTAAAAAGGTATTAGCACTTGGCTTAGCTTTTGTGATGGCCTTTGCTACGGTTGCATGTGGTGACAATGCTGCATCTACAGGTAACAACAAAAACGGTTCTGTAGTTTCTGAGGGAAGCTCAGATACTTGGAAAATCGGTGGTATTGGACCTACTACAGGTGGTGCTGCTGTTTATGGTATGGCAGTACAGTATGGTGCACAGATTGCAGTTGATGAAATTAACGCTGCAGGTGGTATCAATGGTAAGTTAGTTGAGTTCAAATTTGCGGATGACGAAAATAACGCTGAGAAATCAGTAAATGCTTACAACTCCTTAAAGGACTGGAACATGCAGATATTACTGGGTACAGTAACCTCTACACCATGTGTAGCTGTAGCAGCAGAGACAGCAGCAGACAATATGTTCCTGTTAACACCTTCAGGTTCTTCTATTGATATTCTTGCTGATAAGACCAATGCGTTCCAGGTTTGCTTTACAGACCCTAACCAGGGACAGGGTAGTGCGCAGTACATAGGTGAAAATAATATGGCAAGCAAGGTTGCTGTTATTTATGACAGCTCCAGTGTATATTCTTCCGGTATTTATGAGACATTTGAGAAGGAAGCAAAGAATCAGCCATTTGAAATCGTTTCAGCAGAGGCATTTACTGCTGACAGCAATACTGATTTCTCTGTTCAGTTACAGAAGGCAAAGGATGCAGGCGCAGAGTTATTATTCTTACCAATTTACTGCGAGCAGTCTGCTTTGATTTTGACACAGGCAAATGCTATGGGTTACAAGCCGACCTTCTTCAGCTGTGATGGTATGGACGGTATTCTTGCATTAGACAACTTCGATACTAAATTAGCAGAAGGCGTTGTACTGTTAACACCTTTCGTTGCAGACGCTACAGATGATGCAACAGTATCTTTCGTAAAGAAGTATCAGGATCGTCATGGTGAAATTCCTAACCAGTTTGCAGCAGATGCTTATGATGGTATGTACATCCTTAAGGCAGCTATAGAAGCAGCAAATGCTACTCCGGACATGAGTGTAAGCGATCTTTGCGAAGCTGTTAAGGCTGCAATGACAACTATTACAGTAGATGGTCTGACCGGTGAAGGTATGACATGGCAGGCTACAGGTGAAGTTTCCAAGGCACCAAAGGCTATGGTAATTGAGAATGGTGTGTATGTAGCATACTAATTATATAGCGTGATGAAGCTTATAATGGGCTATCCAAAATCGGATAGCCCTTTTGTCACATGAAGTATCAGGTGAATTTTTATACTTTAAACAAGAAAGGATATTATCACAATCGTGATATAAGCAGGTTCGAGAATGAGTTTTTTACAATATTTAATCAATGGTATCAGCTTAGGTAGTGTGTATGCTATCATAGCGCTGGGCTATACAATGGTTTATGGTATTGCCAAAATGTTAAACTTTGCTCATGGCGATGTTATCATGGTTGGTGCATATGTTATATTTACGATTATTTCTACTATGGGCTATCCCCCAATTGTAGGTGTTGTTGTTGCAGTGGCATTATGTACTGTACTGGGTATTACTATTGAACGAATTGCATACAAGCCTCTTAGAAATACTTCATCCCTTGCAGTACTTATTACAGCTATCGGTGTAAGTTATTTCTTACAGAATATGGCATTAATTGTATTTGGTGCAGATACCAAATCCTTTAATTCCATAGTAAAATTTGGTCCGTTTAATATTGCAGGTCTGACCATATCCGGTGAGACTCTGGTAACAATTATCAGCTGTATTGTAATCATGCTGATTTTGACTACCTTTATTAACAAAACGAAGGCTGGACAGGCAATGCTTGCAGTGAGCGAGGATAAAGGTGCAGCTGTACTTATGGGTATTAATGTAAATGGAACAATTGCACTTACCTTTGCAATCGGTTCAGGACTTGCAGCAATCGCAGGTGCGCTGCTTTGTTCTGCATATCCAACCTTGTCACCGTATACCGGTTCTATGCCCGGTATAAAGGCCTTTACGGCAGCGGTATTCGGAGGTATCGGTTCTATTCCGGGAGCCTTTGTTGGCGGTATTTTATTAGGTATTATCGAAATCCTGGGCAAGGCATACATATCCAGTCAATTGTCTGATGCGATTGTATTTGCAGTACTGATTATCGTATTGATAGTAAGGCCTACAGGTATTTTGGGCAAGAATATTCAGGAAAAGGTATAAGGAGGCAGGCGATGATGAAAAATATAAAATTATTTCAAAATAAAAAAGCCAGAAGCAGCCTTATCACTTACGCTATGGTAATTGCTGCATACATTATTGTTCAGATTTTATTGGGAACAGGTAATATATCCAGTTTGATGAAGGGACTTTTGGTACCATTGTGCGTTTATGCAATATTGGCAGTATCCTTAAATTTAACGGTAGGTATCTTGGGTGAGCTTAGTCTTGGTCATGCCGGATTTATGTGTATTGGTGCTTTTGCAGGTGCTTTCTTCTCCAAGTGTGTACAGGATGTTATTACTGTGGGCTGGCTGAGAATTACGATTGCAATTCTTATTGGTTCACTGGCCGCAGGAATTTTTGGTTTCTTAATCGGTATGCCGGTACTTCGCTTAAAGGGTGACTATCTGGCTATTGTTACATTGGGTTTTGGTGAAATCGTAAAAACGGTTGTAAATGTTCTTTACATAGGCCGTGATGAAAATGGCTTCCATTTTTCTATCAAGAGTAATATGGACTTAAATATGACTGAAAATGGCAAGACCATTATCAAGGGTGCACAGGGTATTACCGGCACACCAAAGGATGCTACTTTTACCATTGGTGTTATTTTATTACTGGTTACTTTATTTATTGTATTAAATTTAGTTAACAGCCGCGATGGTCGTGCAATTATGGCAATTCGTGACAATCGTATTGCTGCAGAAAGCGTTGGTATTAATATTACCAAGTACAAGCTGATGGCATTTTCTATTTCTGCTGCACTGGCAGGCAGTGCAGGTGTATTGTATGCACATAACTTAAATACGCTGACAGCCAACACCAACAACTTCGGATATAATATGTCTATTAATATTCTGGTATTCGTGGTTTTAGGTGGTATTGGAAATATCCGTGGTTCCATTATCGGTGCTGTGGTATTAACTATCTTGCCGGAATTACTGCGCAGCTTTGATTTAGATAATTTAAGACTGCTTATTTACGCAGTTGTTTTAATTGTTGTTATGTTGTTTAACTGGGCACCGTCCTTTATTCAGTTCAGAGCACGTGTGGTAGCAGCAGTAAAGAGCAGACTTCCAAAGAAGGGAGGTAATAGGTAATGGCTTTATTAGAGGTTAAAAACTTAGGTATTTCTTTTGGAGGTTTACGTGCTGTAGATAATTTTAATGTATCTATTGAACAGGGGAAATTATATGGTTTAATAGGACCAAATGGTGCGGGAAAGACTACTATCTTTAATTTATTAACAGGTGTATATAAGCCGACGGATGGTATTATTATGTTGGATGGTCAGGATATTACCGGAAAGACTACCATTGAAATCAATAAAGCAGGTATCGCACGAACCTTCCAGAATATTCGTCTGTTTAAAGGATTGTCCGTTATTGATAATGTAAAAATTGGCTTACATAATGGTCATGCCTATTCTACCATTGAGGGTATTTTGCGTTTGCCAAGATACCGCAAGGTAGAGAAGGAAATGCAGGAACAGGCCTTAGAGCTTTTAAAGGTTTTTGAATTAGATGAAGAAGCGGAAACCTTAGCAAGTAATTTACCTTATGGTAAACAGCGTAAATTAGAGATTGCCAGAGCATTGGCTACAAATCCGAAGTTACTTCTTCTGGATGAACCTGCAGCAGGTATGAATCCACAGGAAACACAGGCTCTTATGGACACCATCATGTTTGTAAGAAAGCATTTTAACATGACTATTTTATTGATTGAGCATGATATGAAGCTGGTTAGTGGTATTTGTGAAGAATTAACAGTACTTAATTTTGGTCAGGTTCTTGCACAGGGCGAAACAAGTGCTGTATTAAATAATCCTGAAGTTATTAAAGCTTATCTGGGTGAATAGGAGGTGCGCCATGTCAATGTTAGAAGTAAAAGATTTAAAAGTAAATTATGGCATGATTCAGGCCATTAAAGGCGTATCCTTTCATGTGGAACAGGGAGAGGTAATTGCCCTTATCGGTGCTAATGGTGCCGGAAAGACAACCATTCTTCATACGATTACGGGTCTTTTAGCTCCAAAGGAAGGAAGCGTAATTTTTGAAGGAACGGATATCACCAAGATTCCTGCCCACAAGATTGTACCTATGGGTATGGCACATGTACCGGAGGGTAGACGTGTTTTTGCAAATCTTTCCGTTCTTCAGAATTTGAAAATGGGTGCCTACACACGTAAGGACAAGGCAGAGTTTCAGGAAACTCTGAAGATGATTTATGAGAGATTTCCTCGATTAGAGGAGCGCCAGAATCAGCTGGCAGGTACCCTTTCCGGCGGTGAGCAGCAGATGCTTGCTATGGGTCGTGCTCTTATGAGTCATCCAAAGATTATTTTGATGGATGAACCTAGTATGGGTCTTTCTCCAATTTACGTGAACGAAATCTTCCAGATTATTCAGGACGTAAGTAAGACCGGAACTACCGTCCTCTTGGTAGAGCAGAATGCTAAGAAAGCACTTTCCATTGCTGACAGAGCATACGTACTGGAAACCGGTAATATCGTACTGGAAGGACGTGCAAGTACCCTTTTGGATAATGATGATATAAAGAAGGCTTACTTGGGCGAATAAAATTTAATATCATATTTACGATTTTATAACCGCAGGTTATTCTACAAAGGATGAGAGTTTGTAGGGGTAAACTGCGGTTTTTTTGTGTATACAAGGGGAAGATAAATTGTTGACAATATGGCATATATACCATATAATAAAGGAGGACATATGCAAAAATTTAATGTGCTATTTTATGAAGAAGAAAATGGGAAACGGCCGGTTGAAGAATTTATGTTAAAATTAGACTTAAAAATGAGAGCAAAATTGTCTGGTTTAATAAATGTTCTTTCGGAAAAAGGAAATGCGTTACGAAAGCCATATAGTAAGCAACTGGAAGGTGGGATATTTGAACTTCGATGCAGTGTAGGAAATAATATAACAAGAGTTTTGTATTTTTTCTATTATGAGGGAAAAATAATACTGACAAACGGATTTATTAAAAAGACTCAAAAGACACCCAGAAAGGAAATCGAGTTAGCTAAAAATAGACGAAAAAAGTATATTGAAAGGATAGAGAAGAATGAAAGAATTTAATGATTTTTTTGAAGAGCAAATGCAGAACCCTGAATTCGTGAAAGAATATGAAGCTATTCAGCCAGAACTTGATATTATTAGGGCTATTGTTGATGCTCGAATTGCAAACAACCTTACTCAGAAGCAATTAGCGGAGAGAACAGGTATTAATCAGGCTGATATAAGTAAGCTTGAAAATGGAACCAGAAATCCTACTATAAATTTATTAAAGCGATTAGCTGAAGGAATGGATATGGTGCTGAAAATTGAGTTTATTCCAAAGCAAAAAATACAATAAACCAGTGAGGTAAAATACAAAAATGATTAAAATAAAAAATTCTAAGCTGTTGATATGCAGTATAGTTGCAGGTTTTCTATTTGCATGTAATGTAGTATTCGGAAAGGCAATATATGCAACCAATAGCATTGCTATGCTTATAGACTCAGGAGAGCACGTGGTAAATATGGTCTTGCAGCTTTTCCTGTACACTGCCCTGGGAACTGGCTCTTGCTTTTTAATATGGGTTCTTATAGAATTTTTAAAAAGAAATACATTTAAGATTTTTAAGCAATGGAAATTTCTAAAGAGCCGCTATGTATTCTGGGGATGTTGGCTAACAACCTTTCTAGCCTGGCTGCCTTGTTATTTGTCTTATTATCCGGGGATTTTGTCTTATGACTCTAACGTACAGACATTGATGGCAAGGCGTATCTGGACATGGACAACCCATCATCCACCGATACATACCTTTTTGTGGAAGGTGTGCCTGAGCGCAGGTTATAAAATAGGGGTAGAGCCTATTGTAATATATTCTCTGCTGCAGATGCTTGTACTATCCGGCTGCCTGGCTTTCGTAATCAAGTACTTGATAAATAGAGGGTGTAACAACTTTATTGTTGTTTTTGCTTTTGCATTTTATACCTTTAATCCGGTCACAGCGATATTATCCTTTGCGATGACCAAGGATATTTATTTTGCAGCGGCTTTACTGTTGCTTTCTATAGGCTTGTTGGAATTGGTAAGGGACACAAACACCTTTCTAAAGAAGCCGGTTTATTATTTAAGTTTTATTTTTCTTGTTGTGATAAGTTGCCTGCTTCGCAATAATTTTATTTATGTATATATATTGCTGGTGCCAATTTTATTTGTTATATTGCGCAAAAAAGCTCCGAAAGCAATTTTGTTGATAGTCACACCGGCAGATAATCCGCAAGCTTATC
>JAZRRW010000040.1:0-9321 GCA_045651105.1 Lachnospiraceae bacterium | reverse complement strand
CGTTAGTTGCAGGCGCATTCCTGTTAGCAGTTTCTTTATATGTACTGAAATTACGTAACAAAGCGTAATATATATAATGACTTTGTGGCATAAAACGTTTGATAGAGAGGATATTATGGGAAAAATTTTTATACCGGAGGGCTACAAAAGTCCTCAGACAATTAAGGAAACGGAAAAAGCTATTAAAGAGGTGAAGGATTATTTTGAGCGTGCTCTTGCCGATGCATTAAATCTGACCCGTGTTTCAGCTCCTTTGTTTGTAAAGCCGGAATCAGGATTAAATGACAATTTAAATGGCGTGGAGCGTCCCGTAGCCTTTGGTATAAAGGAGCAGGATGATGCTATGGTAGAGATTGTTCATTCTCTTGCTAAGTGGAAACGAATGGCGCTTAAAGAGTACGGTTTTGAGATGGGAGAAGGTCTTTATACCGATATGACCGCTATTCGTCGTGATGAAGAGACCGACAACATTCACTCTATTTATGTGGACCAGTGGGACTGGGAAAAGATTATCGACAAGAGTGAGCGCAATGAGGAGACCTTGAGAGAAACGGTTTTCCGCATTTACATGGCTATTAAGCAGACCGAGTATTATATCTGTGGAAAGTATCATTTTATGGATCCGTTTTTACCTAGTGAAATTGCCTTTGTTACCACTCAGGAGCTGGAGGACAGATGGCCTGATAAGACTGCAAAGGAGCGTGAAACCCTAATTACAAAGGAAAAGGGTGCTGTATTCCTGATGAAAATTGGTGGTGCCCTAACAAGTGGAGAAAGACACGACGGTCGTGCACCGGACTATGATGACTGGGAATTAAACGGTGATATTCTGGTATATTATCCTGTATTGGATATGTCGTTAGAGCTTTCCAGCATGGGTATCCGTGTGGATGAAGACAGACTTGCATATCAGCTGGAAGTATCCGGCTGTCAGGATAGAGCAGGGCTTGCTTATCACAAGGCAGTTCTGAACAAGGAGCTTCCATACACCATCGGTGGCGGTATCGGACAGAGCCGCATCTGTATGTTCTTTATGCAGAGAGCACATATCGGCGAGGTTCAGTCTTCTATCTGGCCGGAGGATGTGCTGAAAAAGGCCAGTGAGAATGGAGTAAATATTCTATAATAACTTTTTAGTAACAAAAAGCGGAAGTCCTTGACAAACAAGGCTTCCGCTACCAAATAAAAAAGCGCGAGACGGGGATCGAACCCGCGACCCCCTCCTTGGCAAGGAGGTGCTCCACCGCTGAGCCACTCGCGCATTTGTATGGTGTTCTTGCGAACAAATAGTACTATACACTATATTGTAGCGGGTGTCAATACTTTTTTTGAAAAAATTTTAAAATTTAAATTCTAATTTTGGAGGTTACATATTATGAGTAAATTTACATGTACAATTTGTGGTTATGTTCATGAAGGTGATGCTGCTCCGGAGGTGTGTCCTGTTTGCAAGCAGCCTGCTTCTGTATTTAAGGCAGAGGTACCTGCAAAGAATCCTTATGCAGGAACTAAGACAGAGCAGAATTTGTGGGAGGCTTTTGCCGGTGAGTCACAGGCAAGAAATAAGTATACTTATTTTGCATCTGTAGCTAAAAAGGCAGGTTTTGAGCAGATTGCAGCATTATTCTTACAGACTGCTGACAATGAGAAGGAGCATGCAAAGATGTGGTTCAAGGAATTGGGCGAGTTGGGTGATACCGCACAGAACTTATTGCATGCAGCAGAAGGCGAGAATGCTGAGTGGACTGATATGTATGCAAGAATGGCTAAGGAAGCTGACGAAGAAGGATTTTCTGAACTGGCAGAGAAGTTCCGTGGGGTAGCTGCTATTGAAAAGACTCACGAGGAAAGATATCTTGCTTTATTACGTAATGTAGAAAGCAAGGAAGTATTTGAGAAAAGTGGCGTGGTAGTTTGGGAATGCCGTAACTGCGGACATATCGTTGTTGGCACTAAGGCTCCTGAGGTTTGTCCTGTTTGTGCACATCCACAGAGCTACTTTGAAGTACACAAAGAAAATTACTAGGTTATCATGAGGAAGATGTTATGACATTCCACAGCTTGTTCGCTATTGTTAAAGAAAATTTTATAAAAGCAAATGTACCAGATATCTATACCCATATGGCTTTTGAATTTCGTGTGCAAGGGGAACCTTCCGGGGTTTTCTATTTGGAAATTAAGGAAGGTCATATTAGCGTAGAGCCTTACGAATATCATGACAGAGATGCGTTGCTAACGTTAGACGGTGAAACTCTTTTAGAAATTTGCCATGGTCACCTAAAGCCAATGCTTGCGTATGCGGTAGGCAGACTGCAGATAGAAGGTGACCTGGCTAAGGTACGTCTTATCAGCAAGGTATTAGTATAAGTATAAACTATGCAGCCTCTTTGGGATGGAGAGGCTGCTATTGCATTTGCTTTGAAAACCAGTCGAAAATTATTTGAATTTTTCGAAAAAAAGTGTTGACAAAGAGTTAGACATTTGGTATAGTAAACAAGTCGGTTGCGACAAGTGGATGGGATCTTAGCTCAGCTGGGAGAGCATCTGCCTTACAAGCAGAGGGTCACAGGTTCGAGCCCTGTAGGTCCCACTTCCTTTTCAATCGATGAACTAAATATGGCGAGATAGCTCAGTTGGCTAGAGCATGCGGTTCATACCCGCAGTGTCGGGGGTTCAAATCCCTTTCTCGCTACTTTGTAACCCTTGAGTTTTCAAGGGTTATTTCATTATTAGGGAAATCAAGGAGCAATTTATGGAAATCAGGCAAACCAAACCGGAAGAATTAGATAAAGTTATGGCCATCTACGCACATGCCAGACAGTTTATGGCAGGGCATGGGAATGCCGGACAATGGGGTACTACAAAGCCTGGCAGGGAAGAGGTTGCTGCGGACATTGAACAGGGGCACAGTTATGTATGCGTGGAGCAGGGGGAAATTGCAGCTGTCTTTTATTATAAAGAGGGTGTGGACCCGACTTATGTGAAAATATATGAAGGTGCATGGGTGAATGATGCTCCATATGGTGTGGTGCACCGGATTGCTTCTGCAGGGAAGGTGAAAGGGGCAGGTTCTTTTTGTCTGAATTGGGCTTTTCAGCAATGTGGCAATTTAAAGATCGATACCCATAGGGATAACACTGTAATGCAGAACACTTTAAAAAAGAATGGTTTTGTACAGTGCGGCATTATCTATCTGGAGGATGGTGACGAGAGACTGGCTTATCAGAAGGAACAAGGGTGACGAGATGGTTGAAATATATGCAACATTGGGACCGGCCTGTGAAAAGCAGGAGATTTTGGAGGAAATGTTTCAGGCGGGGATGACGGGCGCGCGCCTGAATTTATCACATACCGGACTGGCAGAGAGTCGCGAGCTTGTAGAGAATTTTAGGCGTGCGGCTAAGGCAGCAGGCGTCAGGCCACAGCTGTTGATAGATATGCAGGGGCCGGAGCTGCGCATAGGTAGGCTGGAACAGGTATTGGAGCTTTGTGTTGGACAGAAGTTGATGTTATCTGTAACGTCTTGTGCCGGCATTCCGGTACCGGCCGCCGTATTGTCAGTGATAAGGCCGGGAGACGAGGTGCTTTTAAATGATGGAAGGCTTGCACTACAAATATTAACATGTGGAGAAAGGGCGGAAGCTGTGGTTACCAGGGGTGGCACACTGACCAGTCACAAATCCATCAAGGTGACCGGAAAAGCTGCAGAGCTTCCTGTATTGACAGAGCATGATATTGCCAATATTTGCCTGGCCGGGGAGTATGGAGTGACCGGGTTGATGCAGCCTTTTGTACAGAGTGGCAGTGACTTGGCTTACGTGCGTCAGGTATTAAAGGAAAATTGTGCAGAAAATGTTCGGATTTTTGCTAAAATAGAAAACAGAGTAGCAGTTGCAAATCTGGATAATATATTACAGGAGGCAGATGTTATTATTATCGCCAGAGGTGATTTAGGCAATGATATGCCTCTTTGGGAGCTGCCGGCTGTACAGAAGGATATTGAAGCGGCCTGCAGGAGAGCCGGTAAGCCATTTGTGGTGGTGACACAGATGCTGACTAGCATGGAGGAAAGTCCGGTGCCTACCAGAGCAGAGGTTTCGGATATTTTTCATGCAGTATATCATGGGGCTTATGGGGTGATGATTACAGGTGAGTCTGCTGTAGGTAAATATCCTGTGGAGTCAGTGACCTATCTGGCAAATACAGCAAGGGAAGCTCAAAAATATTGTGTATGAATTACGGTTTGAGGAAGCGGTGAAGGAGAAGTATAAGCACGTGACATTCGTGGAAGTATAAAAGCAGTATTATTTATGCATAATCAATAAAAAGGAATTTGCTTTATGAAAAAATATCTCTCTATCCTGATAATATGTATCTTATGCCTATTCGGATGCTCCGAATCACCGGAGCCCTCCAAGGATACCGAACCGATAGACGATTTATTGGAAGAATATATAAAAAAACCTGATATCCTGACAACTCCCGTACGAGAATATGGTGAAAATACAGGTTATATTTTGATGGAAGAAGATCTGGCAGTGCGTATTGCTTATCCGGAAGGAACGCTCACTGTTCTGAATCAGGCCATAGAAAGTTGGATTGCAGAAACCGTAGACTATTATCAAAAGGAAGCTGCAGGCAGCGGTGCAAACGGAGAGTCCGCTGAGCTTACTGCCGATTACAGCAGTTATCTGACGGCGGACAGGTGGGTCAGTGTAAAGATTACCGGTCTTTTTGATAAACCATATCTTGCACATCCTGTAGATATCATAGCCACGTTCCATGCAGACTTACAGACAGGGCGTTTGATTACGTTGGATGACCTTCTGTTACCCGGAGGCAGAGAAAAGCTGCAGAGTATTATTATCAAAGATTGTAATCTTGAAACGGAATATATAGACGAGCATTTGCTGGATCTTTGGGTACTTACTTCAGATGGGCTGGAAATTATTTTGGCGCGGGGCGATTATCTTCCTATGTCCGATGGTACCGTTACGCTAGAGTATTATTACGAGACAATGAAGGATATTTTGATTTTGGACGCACCGATCAATCCGGAGAAACATACCACAGAAAGCGATATGACGTCTGAAGAGCCTGCCACACCACCATCCGAAGAGTCTACCGCACCTCCGACAGAAGAGCCGACCACATCACCGGCTGAACCGGACCCGGATAAGCCTATGATTGCTCTTACCTTTGATGATGGTCCAAGCAAACATACCGGCCGTTTGTTAGATATTTTTGCGGCTCATGGGGGAAAAGGAACCTTTTTTGTAGTGGGAAATTTAATTGAAAATCGTTCGGATATCGTGGAACGCATAGCGTTGGAAGGGCATCAGGTGGCCGGACACAGTTGGGACCACAGGCAGTTGACGAAGTTAGGTTCTGAAGAACTGACCCACCAAATCATGGCTACTCGTGCTAAAATTTACGAAACAACCGGGGTGGATGCCACAGTCCTTCGTCCACCATATGGATCCGTCAATGAGGAGGTTAAAAATGTCTGTGCACAACTGGGGGTTACCATAGTCAACTGGTCTATGGATACACTGGATTGGAAACATAAAGATGCAGATAAAATTTACAACACGATTATTAATGAGGTGAAAGACGGCGATATTATTCTCTGCCATGACCTGCATGGTACAACCGTAGATGCAATGGAACGCGTCATTCCTGCGCTGATAGAGCAGGGTTATCAGTTGGTTACCGTTTCGGAGCTCCTTAAACAAGGAGGCTAAGGAAAGCACTAAGTCTTTCCCAGCCTCCTTTCATCATTGTGCGGTGTGTCCAGCGGAGTTGGACCACGCTTGGCGACACATGTTTACAGATTAAAATATCTCTCAAATTCAGCAGGGTGCGGAATCTTGGACATCTGGCTGCATTCTGCACGCTTGTTGGCGATGAAATTCTGAATCAGTCTTTCTGGGAATACGCCGCCTGCAGTCAGGTAGTCGTGGTCTGCCTCCAAGGCATCCAATGCATCCTCTAAGCGGGTAGGAAGAGAGGATAATTTAGCCTTTTCTTCCTCCGGTAAGTGATACAGGTTCATGTCGTAAGGACCCCATCCGTTTGCGTGTGGGTCAATCTGATTCTTAATACCATCCAGACCGGCCATTAAGATAGCAGCATAGCAAAGGTATGGATTACAGGTTGCATCCGGATTACGCAGCTCGAATCGTCTCATGGCAGGGGTCTTAGCATAAGCCGGAATACGGATAACCGCGCTGCGGTTGGAGGTTGCATAGCCTACCGTAACCGGAGCTTCAAAGCCCGGAACCAGACGCTTAAAGGAGTTGGTGCTCGGGTTGGTCAGTGCACACAAGGATGCAATGTGTTTTAACAGACCGCCCATAAAATAATGTGCTTCCTTGCTTAAGTGAGAATAACCGTTATCATCGGAGAATACCGGCTCGCCGTCCTTTAACAAGAGCATATGTACGTGCATACCGTTGCCGGCCTCGCCATACACCGGCTTTGGCATAAAGGTGGCAACCTTGCCGTATTTCAAAGCGGTATTGTGGATAATATACTTAATCATCATGGTATTGTCAGCCATTTTGGACATCTGACCCAGCATCGGCTCAATTTCAAATTGTCCCGCTGCACCAACTTCCGGATGATGATACTTGATCGCAATACCTGCTTTCTGCATTTCCAGACACATTTCGGAACGGCATTCATAAGAGGTATCAAAAGGCTTTGCTACATGATATGCCTTCTGATGAGGTACTACTACACCCTGCCCCTGAACTTCGCTGTTCCAGTAAGCTTGAGAGGTATCGAGGGACATGGAAATATGATCCGGTCTTACGGACCAGCCAACATTGTCAAATAAATGGAACTCAAATTCCGGAAGAATCAACATCGTATCTGCAATACCGGTGTCCTTCATATACTGCTCCGCAGCCAGAACAATATTACGTGGATACTGGTCTAACGGCCTGTTTTCCGGATAGTCAATAATCATGGCATTACCGGTGATAGATAACGTAGGAATTGCACAGAACGGATCGATCATAGCAGTATCCAAATCCGGAATAAATACCATATCACTTTTTTCTACTACAGCATAACCATAGTTGGATGCATCAAAGCCGATACCGTTTTTCAGCGTGTCAGCGGTAAACTGCTCTGCAGGAATTGTAACATGACGGTACTGACCGTTAATGTCTACAATTTTGAAATCAATCATCTGAATGTTGTTGTTTTGGATAAAATCCATTACATCTTGCACACTTTTGCCCATATCGTTACTCCAATCTACAAAAATTTGTAAAAATACTTTGTAATATCAGAATACTTTAAATTCATAAAATGTGCAAGAAAATATTTTATAATTAAGAATTTATGAATGGTGTTTTCAAACTTGCTTTAGCATGTTAAAATAATGTAAAACACAGGCTGATGTATAATCAAATTTTAAATAGAGATTTAAGGAAGGAACAAAAATGAAATTTGTAATACAAAGAGTAAATCATGCTTCTGTAACGGTGGAAGGCGAAGTGATTGGCAAAATTGGTACGGGATTTTTAGTACTTATTGGAGTGTGCCAGGATGATACCAAGGAAGTGGCGGACAAAATGATACATAAAATGACGGGGCTTCGTATTTTTATGGACGAGCAAGGTAAGACCAATCTGGCGCTGAAAGATGTGGGTGGTGAGCTATTATTAGTGAGCCAGTTTACCTTGTATGCCAACTGCAAAAAAGGCTTTAGACCGAGCTTTATTGAGGCAGGAGACCCGGCGCATGCGGAGGCATTATACGAATACATTATTGAAGAATGTCGCAAGCGTGAGTTTAAGGTGGAAACCGGTAGTTTTGGTGCTGACATGAAGGTGGCACTGGAAAATGATGGGCCATTCACGATTGTACTGGATTCTGCAGCGTTGTAACCTAAAGAATTTAGGGGGAAGGTAGCATGAAAAAATTCTCATATGAGGAATTAAAAAAGTATCGGCCGTATAATGAAGCGGAGGCTGTGCAAAAGCAGGTCATGCTGGATTTCTGGGCTGATAACGAATATGTTTTTGAAAGGGAAAATAAAATAGCACATTTTACTACTTCTGCGTGGATTGTCAACAAGTCCCGGACCAAGGTGTTAATGGCTTATCACAATCTTTACAATTCCTGGGGCTGGCTTGGTGGACATGCTGATGGAGACCGGGATTTGTATGGTGTGATTTTGAAGGAAGTGAAAGAAGAATGTGGATTGACAGGCATCAGGCCGCTATATGAGGGGATTTATGGCATCAATATTTTGACAGTTTTTCCTCATTATAAGCGGGGCAAGTATGTGAATGCACATCTGCATTTTGATGTAGAGTATTTATTTGAAGCAGATGAAGAGGATGAAATACGCATGAAACCGCACGAAAACAGCGGTGTGGAATGGGTACCGATAGAGGCAATTGATGAGCTCGTTACAGAGGAGCATATGAAGCCGGTATATGCAGTGTTGAATGAGAAGCTGGGAAGGTATTTGAATTATCAAAGAAGATAACGATAAAGCTCATTAGAGGTATATTATGAAAAAAATTCGAAGTTTTATTGTAATTATGGCGCTTGCCATCATAGTTTTGGCAGTGTATATGTTGTACATATTTAATATTATTCCGCATAAAAAATACACAAATGCGGATTTTGGTATTGAAAATTATATAAGTGCTGTGGATAAGGATGATGACGGTATTGACGACCAGACCGATATTTTGCAAAATGTCAGGGCATATATTGCCACAAAGCCAGAGTATAAAAGCAAATATTATGCCGGTGGTTATCCGGATGATGGATACGGTGTGTGCACGGATGTGGTGGCTCAGGGGCTTTTGTACGCAGGTTATGATTTACAGAAGCTGGTGGATGAGGATATTGCAGCGCACCCGGATATGTATGATGTGGAAAAAGCAGATCCTAATATTGACTTCCGTCGTGTACGTAATTTGCTTGTTTATTTTAAAAATCATGCCCTAAGCCTGACTACAGATATTACCAAGATAGAAGAATGGCAGGGCGGTGATATTATTGTTTTTGAAAAGCATATCGGTATTGTGTCTGATAAACGTAACAAAAACGGTGTACCGTTTATTATTCATCATGCCAATCCATATCAGCGGTACTATGAAGAGGATATTTTGGAAAATAGAGAGGATATTGTGGGACACTTCCGAATTAGCTAAATTCTTTAGGTTAGAATCGATGATGGGGTAAACGAAAAAGCAGTTTTGACATTGCAGGGAACTGCCCTTTCGTTTACACCATTTTCGATTTGACCTAATTGAACAAAGTAAGCGTCCGGGTAGCCGTTATTTATGG
>JAZRRW010000039.1:0-16284 GCA_045651105.1 Lachnospiraceae bacterium | reverse complement strand
GAATATGCTGAACAATCTAGTGTTTTGGTTACTGTCGCATTCCAGCCTTGTGAAGGATGGAAACCAAAATCTGCAATCCAGTTTCCATTTGCATTAGCTAAATACATCATACAGCAATCAATATCACCTATATTGCCATATCCGGTCATAGTTACTGTGATATATTTACAACCCCTAGTTGACACTGTATTGGTGTAGTAGTGTGAGGAACCATATGCATCATCATCGACATTCTCGCTGCACACATGGAAGTTATTTCTACCATAATTACTGAAATCAAGACTACCACCATCAATAGCAAGCGTATCGCCAGAACCCACATAATTACTTACCCAAGTCCAAGCATTATCTGTCCACTGCGCATAGGCTGTTGTACTTGATGATAAAGCAACAGTTGCACCTGCATTTCCCAAGTCCCATTTGGAGAAGGTATAACCTGTTCTACTAAATCCATTTGCCGCAAGTGTAAACGCAGGATTACTATAATTACCATAAGCATTCCAGTACCTTGTACCACTTTGTGTACTTACAGAACCACTTGTCGAGCCGTTGCCATTGTAATAGAGGTATATACTTTGCTGATACAAGCCATAAATGGTAGTATCGGCTGAAATAGTAACAGTCGCACCATTACTATATGCCACACTTGCATTACCTGCTGTTCCAGTAGCCCAACCTCTTGCTGTCCAACCAGACATCGGGGTCTGATGCATTAGAAAGCTTGGATTTACAATATTGCCATTGTTGTAATATCTGTAATCACTTTTGTTTTGCTTGGTAGTACTGCCATTGTAGTAATATAAGGTTACTGCCTGCTTAAACACCGCATAAAGCGTTATGGGCTCATCACCCATTATCTTACCGCTTAATACAGAGCTGCTTGCTGTAGTATCCTCTCTCCAACCCACAAACGTCCAACCACTCTTGGTCGGTGTAAACGTAGTAGGATTTAAGCAGCTTGCATCACTGTCCACTTCTTCCCGATAGGTTACACCATTATCCACACGATAGGTTACTATATTTCCGGCTGAAAACACTTCCACATCATTATGATACCATTTTTTTACTTTTTCGCCGTTATAGGTCATGTTTTTTAATGATATATTATTTTGATTTACACTCATTTTACATACCTCTGACCCTAAATTTAACTGCGTTTCCAACAATAACTACTATAAGTACTCTTTAAATTCGTAGCATTTGTAGTTGGATTTGTAACATCCATATTTGTGCCACTTGTAGCGGTAGAAGATGTAGTTCTAAACCAACCAGTTGTGTTTTCAAAGGTTACACTTGTTAAATCTGTACAGTCGCCGAAAGCCCAAATACCAATACTTGTTACACTATCTGGAATTATGATACTTGTTAAACCTGTACATCCGAAGGCGCCTCCGCCAATGCTTGTTACACTATCTGGAATTATGACACTTGTTAAACCTGCACATTCACAGAAGGCCTCATCACCAATGCTTGTTACACTATCTGGAATTATGATACTTGTTAATCTTGCACAATACATGAAAGCACAACTACCAATACTTGTTACGCTATCAGGAATAACGACTTTTGTGACATTACTATAATTTGCTAACACAGTTTTTGCATTTGAACATGTATCATCAATACCACTTTCTGCCCATGTTGCAACTAAATTATCATTTGCGTCGTAAAGACCCGGATTCTTTAGCATCTGGAAATGAGAATAGTCATAAGTATTCAAAGTTCCTGTACTACTGTCAAAAGATGAAACGAATAATACATTGGATAAACCGAGATTAGATACCGCATCCTCCGCAGTAGTAGCACCAGTACCACCTTTATTTATCGGAACTGTACCATTAGGAAGGAGTCTTTCAAAACCTTCCTTAACCGCCAATGCTCCTGCAAGCTGGTTATCCTGGGTATTGGCTTCTATTTCTTCTATTGTGTCGAGGACACCAAGGGAATCCAGGTGTGTTTGGCAGTCTTTAATAAATTTCTGTCTGTATCGTTCAGCCAGTGTTTCATAGGTTGGAATGGTATTGAAAAGGCATATGATTTCTACAAGGACTACGCCCTCTATCAAAACATTGTATAAAGGCATTTGATTGAGGGTTGCTCCGGTAAGGATGTCTCCGTCTGTGTAAGCCGGTGCTGTTGCAGTTCCTGTTGTTTCTGCGCCTTTCAGCACCTTCAAGGAAGCTGTTTCAATGCCAGTTGTGGCATCTTTAGAATACTCCATTACAATCAGGTCGCATCTGTTGACACCTGCAGTACCTGTCTCAATAATAATATCCTCGTATGTATTTGGATTGATGCGGATGTGTCTGCCTTTCATCAGAATGTCACCATCTAATATTCTGACAGTATTGTTGTCTATAATCGAAGCTTCTAGTTGGTTTCCTGCTTCCATGACAAATTGTCCGGTACCAAAAAAGGAAGCATTAAAGCTTCCCTGGTCTTCTGATTTGATATGCTCGCTGCCGGCATATCCGGTAACTAAATGTGTTGCCATATTATTCACCTACCTTGTATGATATATTTGTTACACCGTTTTTGATTGTAACAATTTTCTTTGTAATTTCCGTTGAAACGGACAGCCCGGTTATTCTGTCCACTGCGCCCACGATATCGCCTATGTCGTAGCATTCGCCTTCGCCGTTGAAGTCCACGCCCACTTCATCCGCGTTCTGCAAGGACTTTAATTTTTCGATACCTTTCTGTTCCAGTTCCTCCTCGGACTCCACGGATGGGTAATCGTACTTTTCAGTGACTTCCAAAAGCCCTGTCAGGCTTTGCGTGTGGCTCACATTTCCATTTGAGTCAGCATAGAGGTGAATTACCTTTCGTTCAGACAATTCGCCCTTTCCAAGGCAAATCAGGTGGTTCACGGCTCTATACTTTCTTTTGATGCTCAGCGTCATAAAGTCAGAGTCAAACTTGTCGTCCTGTGTATAGTCTGTTATTGGAACTGCGGCCAGTATGACCATCCCCTTGTAGAAACTGACTTTCAGCTTGGTGCCAAAAGTCTTTAGCATTTTGCAAATACCGGAATAACCACCTATATAACGGTCCATCTGATAGTTGGATATGGTAACTCCTGAGTCCTCTGCTGATGCCTGAAAAAGGTCTGATAAATTCATTCTTGCTATCAGGATCTTCAACACAGCATTAGCTTCTCCGGACAATACCAGGTAATCTGCTCCTGCATCCGGCTCTAGTATTTTGGTCTGCAGTATACCATGCCAGGTGCGGCCGCCATATGCAACCTCTTTTGCATCGGTATCTACCCTCACAGAATCGATAATACCTCCGTATTCGGTACCTTCTATGTAGAGGAAATCGCCACCCTCACAACAATGCTTGTTGTAATCTATTGTGCATTCGAAATCATTCTCATCTGCCCCAAAAGCAAGGTCAAAATCATAATCCAGCAGTACCTTTTCATCTTCTCTGTTACTGTTTGCATGCATTAAATCCATTTTGGCTCACTCCTCTCTTCCAGAAGGGTTACATCAAATTTGAAATCACCCGTAATTGACACCAGATTGACCCCTGCCGGGATTTTCTCAAAGATGTAAGAGTCTTTATCCCTTAAGTTCAAACAATTGGTTTCTGCCCCGTCTGTGTGCTTTAGAATGACTGTCTTGGAAATAGAGTCTATTGCAAGATACTCATTCCTCGCCACACTGACATTCACGGTGTATGCATGGCCGCCTATTTTCACGGAAGGATTTTCTGCCGGACCGTAAATCAGCATTTTAAAGTTTGCAGGCATGAAGCCAGTGTTGTTCAATTCCTTACCAAGCATATTTGAGGTGTAATCATAGGCAAAATCATTGTTGAAGTCCAGATTGGTACCTTTACTGACGATGCCGTAACCGAATGGAATTGTTGTTTCTTTTACCCAGTACGGAAAATCGGTCGATAATTTTACATTCACCCTCAAAAAGCCATTACTCAGCTGACAATCACTTTTCTTGCTTTCAGTCAGATAGCATTTTAGATAATATTCGCCAATAGTAATTTTGCCGTGCTTTAGAGTTAAAACATCTTTCTCGCACACCTCAAATAATTTGTTTTTTATTTCAAGCCCTGCTTCTATGGTTCTGCTTTTAATAAAAAGCGATAAAGACTTTGATACAATACCTTTTTCAAACCCTGTTATTCGATTATTTCTGCTAATAACGGACCATGTGAAATCCAACAAATCACTTTCACTGATGTAAAGTCCATCCTTGCCAAACTCCAACGTTTCATTCATGTGGTTTAAGTATTTTATTTGTCTCAGCATCAGTTCACCGCCCTTACAAGTCTTCCAAATTCTCTGTTGTTGATTTCAAACTTCATTCTTGATATCTTATCGGCCAGTTCTTCAGGAAGCAAATCTCTTAATTCAATAAGAACCTCCAGTATATCTTGCAGTGTGTCATCATTACCTGTTACAGCATTCATATCCTCTGCAACTCTAGCAATCCACCTTGCATTATTTTCCAATGGTACAACCGCTTCGGCACCTGAACCTTCCAACAAACCTACCTGACCCTTTTTCAAAATACCACCCTTCGCAAGCCTTGGAATGGAAATGGTTGGATATTCCGGAATTGAAAGTTCAATGCCAATCAAATCACCGGCTTTGCCGAGGAGATTGTTAATACTTCCTATCAAGCCGTTAATTGCCCCAATACAGCTGTTAATAAATGTCTCGATTCCCGTAATTATACCATTGATAATGCCATCCATAAACGACTTAAGCCCTTCGAACGCTTTTTTGAAATTCAATGTAAAAATTCCGGTTAAAAAATCAGTAATTCCGGTAAATACCGGCTTTAAGGTGTGATTCCATAAATTCTTGATAGTTGTAAACACTGTATCAATAAGCGGAGCAATAAAACCACGAAATACGGCTTCAAAAACCGGTGCCAGAACATTTTTAATGAAGCTGCCAATAGCTTGCAAGCACGGCTTTAAATTGTTTTCCCAGAAGATTTTGATATCCGAAAAACAGCTTCCAACAAATTCCTGGATAGCAGGCATTCTCTCTGCAAATGCATCTTTCACAATGCCAAGAATATTCTCAATTGCGTCGAATATCGGCACGCCCACTTCCGTCCAAATGGTATTAACCACATCCCACAAAATCTGAAAGGCCTCTTCAATACCTGTTGAAATTGTATCCCAATTATCAGACACCCACTGAAACACTTCCACCACAGTATCAAAAATTGGTTTTCCTACTTTTGTCCAGATAGTTTCCATGACTTCCCAGTTTAACTGAAATGCTTCCTGAATTCCCGTTGAAATCGTATCCCAGTTATCAGATAAGTATTGAAACACTTGGTTAACCAAGTCGAATATTGGTTGTCCAATGCTTTGCCAAATTTCCTGGCAGGTAGCCCATAACGTATCAAATGCTGTAGATATCATTCCAAAGAGTACCGGCAGTTTTTCGGTTATAGTTGAAAATATCGTGGTTACGACGCTGCCATCACCTCCAAAGATTTCCGCGGAAGCAAGCGCCATACCTTCTCCTAGCTTTGTAATAATACTTGTTGCCAGACTTAACCAATCAACACTTACCAGCGCTGAACCAAGTCCGGATACTATATTGATAACCATTGGAACCAGATTTCCTGTCAAAAACGTGGAAAGGGTTTCCCCAAGAGCCTGCAGTGATGGGCCTATATCCTCTCCAAGAGACAAGTTACCAAGCAAATCACTAAAAGCAGCCTTCATGGAAGCCAGAGAACCGCTAAAAGTACTTGCCGCTTCCTTTGCGGTTGTTCCTGTAATTCCCATTTCTTCCTGAACCACATGTATTGCTTCATACACATCACTCAAATTGCTAATGTCGTACTTTACACCTGTTAGTTTCTGGGCATCTGCAAGCAGTCGCTGCATTTCTGTCTTTGTACCGCCATAACCAAGCTTTAAATTGTCCAGCATAGTATAATTTTGCTTAGCAAAACCCTGATATGCATTTTGAATAAGTTCCATGCTGGTACCCATTTTATTTGCATTATCAGACATATCTGTAAGCGCCATATCCGCAACATCTGCAGCCTTATTGGTATCACCGGCAAGCCCCTGCAATAAACTTGCAGAAAAGCTTGTTACGGTTTCCATGTAATCATTAGCGGACATTCCTGCAGTTTTATATGCATTTTTTGCATTTGCAATAACCTTGTCGGCACTGTCCTTGAACAGTGTTTCAATACCACCAAGACTCTGCTGTAGATCCGCACCCTCGCTAATAGATGCTTTTAATGCAGCTCCTATTCCAGCTGCTGCTATAGCACCCTTGATTGCTGTTGCTATGCTGAGACCTGCGGACTTTCCTGCGCTGTCCGCTTCTCCACCTAACTCCTGGGTTATCTTACCTTTAATTCCCTTTGCCGAAGGAATTATCTGCACATATGCATCAGCCAGTTTCGTACCCTCAGCCATTTAGTCCACCTCCTGTAATTTCTAACCACCTTTTTTTAAATTCTTCCGGAGTATTAAAACTTTGAATCTCACTATCTGTTTCCCCTACTGTCAGGCGCCCCAGTATTGGTTCAGGCCTGTTAATGCCTTTCATACCATTCTTGGTTTGCATCCAGACTAACAGAGACAAGCGGTCCACTATGAACCCAAGAAGCACGGTATCAAGTGGATATTTTCCACCACTCATTATCGTTTTAATTCTGCTGTTTTCCCTTAAGCCGGCAGCAAAAATCGCCACCCTTTGTAAGGGCAGCGACCTATAATCGTATATATGATATGTTTCGGCCAAATCGCAAATCAGAGCATCCTCATCTACAGCAATCATGCCGGCCAGGGTAATTAGTTTTTTCCCGCACCATGAGACTTTAAAATTTCCATTACCTCGGTAATCATACGCTTTGCAGAAACTTTGCCTTTTTCATTACGTATGTGACTTTTCAAGGCCTCTTTTTGCTCTTTTCCCAAAACATATTTCACAACATCCAGCATTGCGCCTGCATTTCCTTTGTCCGCTTCATTTAAAAGTTCCAGAAGCTCATAATCATCAAAAACTTCATCTTCAATTTCATAAGCAAAGCCGGTAGATGTCTTTCCTGTAATCATTTGTTATGCTCCCTTCTTGATATACTCATAATGGCTCTGACCTAAGCTATCCGGAAGTGCCGTCAGAGTAACCTCATATCCAACTACACCGGAGTCACTGTAAACAATCTCTCCAATTTCCGTAATAGTTCCTTTTGGAATAGTAATACGTTTTACAGCTCCTTCCTTAAGAACCATGTCAACCACCCAGGCTCCTTCCTCAGCTTCTTTACTGTTAGCCTTAATGGTAATTCCAGTTTCAAGTGTTCCGGTTACGTTATCATTTCCATATACCGCCTTTAATACGTCTACATTCAGTACTTCAATAAGCTTGAATTTGAATGTATCTGCTTTGCCGGTTTGATTTGTATTTACAACATCACCGCCCCATGCTTTAACAGTCTCACTCTCCGGAGAATTGCTGTTACTGAAGCCGTCTTCGCTGATATAACCCAAGCTAGCAAATGCTTCCGCAATTGCTTCTGTAGCATCTGTCGGTAAAGCCGTTCCTGAGACTGCTCTGTGAACCGCGCCGCCAATCTTAGGTTTTGCTGCTGTTACATTAGATGTATCTGCCATTTATTTTTCCCCCTAATAAACCAAATCATATACCGCCTGATAGCGGTACTTTTCCATTGTTGTGTCTGTAAAATTATAATCTGAATTCAGCTTTGATTTAAAAACTGAATGCAATGTAATGATGTTGTCCATAGCCTTTTTAACCTTTTCATTCAAGGTTGCTGCCTGCTGCATACTTTCTGCATAAGACTGAATGGCCAATGTTGCATATTGGATATGGTTTTCTGTGCTACCACCTATCCGTTCCACTAACACAAAGCTTTCATCCTGCTTATCCGGTGGCATTATTGGATACACCGGCACCTCCAAAACCTCATTCAGATATTTTATAACGATTTCCTCAATCATCATCCACCTCGCATAGCTTTTAAGATTGTATTTTCCTTCATGTTAGCTCTCTTCGCTTTTTCGCTGACTGCATATACAGATGCGTTCACACGACTGGAGCCTGTATATGAGCTGGCAACATGATCATCACCTAATCTAGTCTGGGCTGCCTTCGCATACTTCTCGCAAACCGCCCTCGCTTCCGGAGAACGAAGCATATCCCGGATACCGGCATGATTTAATTCAATCCTTAAATTACCCATTTCTTTTTACCATCACTTTTTTATTCCAATCCAGTGGAATGTTCTCTTCCATTCCTTCAAGCGGATATCCCAAGGTGCTCCACTCCTGACCGAAAAACTTTACTTTTGTATCCACCCAGTCATGCGTATCCCCTTTAGGAATAGCAAGGGTATATACTGCCTTTTTCCCTGTCAGGTTCTGTGTCGTAATGATATCATCCGTGGAGGAAGGTGCCACCAGCACATTTTCCACAGGCTCCTCATGGTATTCATATATTGGACAATTAAAAGAGTCCGTGCCAACTTTTGTTTTTACCATCAAAATAACGGTCATTCCTTTAATCATGGCCATAAATATCAATCACCCCATATCTTTGCTTGCGAAGCCCCAGCCTTGCAAGTTCTGACTTCTTGATAAAAAGACCTCCTCCGGGTACCAGGAACGTTCCTGAAACAGAGTACCCCAGCGCTGACTGTGACATTTGTGTCATTGGTTCCGAATTTGTAGTTGTCATTAACGTTCTTGCCACGACATCTACAGTGACGGACTTTAAAACATTTAATAAAAGCTCTCCTTTTTCGACCATTTCATCAATGTCTTTCCCAACTTTTTTTGCTTCCTGCCTGATACTGTCAGAAACAACCGGAAGTAATGCTTCTGCTCTGGAAGTTTCTTCCGGAGTAAGAGGACGAAACAAAGTAGTAATATCCTGAATATCTGCAAATGAACCTTCCATCATTACTCACCACTCTTCTTACGTACGGTTTTCGTCGTAGTTTTTGCTGTAGTTTTCTTTGCCGGTGTTTTCTTGACCTGTTTTTTAACAGGTGCTCTCTTTACCACCTCTGCAGTTTCTGCGGTCTCTGTGACTTTTACAGGCTGTTTTTCTTCCACTTCGACCCAGTTGCCACCACTGATTTTACAGGCAGTCTCTATGACTGCCTGCGTTTTCAAATTCCGGTATTTCATTATGCTTCAACTACACGTGCAAAGGAATCGCCGTCGAAGATACCCCAGCCAATGTATCCTCTGGCACGAATATATACCTGGCCACTGCCCTTCAAGTCTACTCCTGTGTTGTCCGGGTCACCATAAGGGATAACTTCCATCGTTACCTCCTTGGAATAACCCCACTTGAACATATTTGCAAAATCACCGACAATGGCTTTGTCAGTACTTGTGCCGTGTGAAACAGTCTTGTTGATATGCAACTTATTGGAGCCAAGATTTGCCGGCTGTCCGCCAAAAGCAAATTCCGGATACAGCTTCTCGCCGGTAGATTTGGTCATTGCTGCCAGATTAGCACGGACTGCAGGTGCAATAGCCAAGCCTGTAACCTCTCCGTCACTTCCTTCAATCATTTCAATAGCTGCTTCGATACTTGCATCCGGAGTAGCTTCATCATAAGTTACAGTCTGGGTAACCTTTGCATCAAAGTTGTTATTACCAACCACTGCAGATGCCTGTCCCGTACGTGGATTTACACCATGCATAGCCGCGATATCCATACCGCTTGCCATCTTCTTTCCAAAGCCTTCGTTGAATGCTTTTAAGATTTCAATCTGCTCCTCTTCGCTGGCTGTCATAAACTCCTCGGAAACTCTTGCGCCATATTCCACCTTAATCGGGATAATGGTAATCGGCTCCAAGCTCATACCGCCATGAGAATACTTTCCATTCTCTGCCACAATGTCAATTTCGCTATCCATTGTGAAAACAAATTCCTTACTGCCGTTAAATGGTATCGGCTCCTGCGCGGACAATACTGCAAGGGAAGACTTACCCTTTACCTTGTTAATTAAATCGCTGACCAACGTCGGGTCAAATAATGTTGCTTTTGATAATACTTCTGACATTTTTACTCACCTCTTAAACCTTTCAATGTTTTTCTAAATGCTTCGTCTTTTGAAGCTTCCAATGATGACTCTGTAGATGCTAATGGAGCTACATTTGATGCTCCAACCAAGCTTTTAAGGCTTTCTGCACTCTTTCTGATTGTCTCTTCGTCCTCACCCTTCAAAAAACCTACTGCGTCATAAGATAATCCAAGTTCATGAGCTATACGCGTTTTTACCGAGCCGGTCTCGTACTCTTTAATCTTGGCATCCTTCTTTGCAACCTCTTCCGGAGAGAGATAATTTTTGTACTTCTCTTTTTCAGCATCAGGTGAAAGATATCCTTTATATTTCTCTGCCGCATCAGACGGGGAGAGATATCCTTCAAACTCTTTTCTGATTTTTTCTCCTTCACGTTTAAGTCTGTCTTTTAAGACTTCCTCCAGTTGCTCCTGTGTTTCAATTACTTTGAAATCACTCATTTTTATTGCTCCTTTCCCCACTTAACCCGGTGGTATCGGTAATTTTATATACTAAAAAAGCACCCTGTCGGATGCCTTTAATAGCTGATTTTTTGTTTTTTCTTCTCCTTACTTGTGCTGCAGGACCAGTAAGCCAATGCAATACTGTCTAAAATTGCAATTTCAATTTCTTCTCTTAACGCTTTATATCCAAAACCGCCGTTAGAACCAATAAAACGTTTTTCACAGTTTCCAACAGCCTGTTCAACTGACGGTTGCCCCATATGTACTATATTCTGTGAAAATATACCCTGTTCAAAGGACGCATTTGCAAGAATAACTTCTTTTACTGTTGGTAATACCGGTGTTGTTTTCAGACGCGCAGTCTTCATATCTGCTGAAAGTAACTGCTGACCACTGGCTCCATCAATTACAATCTTTTCAACCTGTGCTTTTTTCAGAAAATTTATTATCCATGCATTTCCTGCACGAATTTCATTGCAATCAATAGTCTCTATAAACACTTTATTCGTTTTGGTCTTAACAGCAATAGACATAGCCACGTTAATTCCATCATGGCCATACTTAATTCCAACAAACAACGGCCCTTTCAGTTTTGGCAAGGTTTTACCTTTCATCTCTGCCCACTCTGCGGCGCTGATTGCTGACTTCTGGTTTCGTTTCAACCAAAGCCCCAGTCGTTGGATATTGAAATCAATATCATCTGTGCCAATTTCATCCAATACAGAACGTTCTGAAAGAATTGTTCCCAAAGAGGGATTAGTTTCATACCAAAGTTCTCTATTTCTTACATCTGACTGCTCACTTACAGACCACTCCGCCCAACCGCCGTTTGCCGTTGCTCCTGCTAATGTTGTGTTGCGGTATTTTACAAACACCGTACCGGAACTGACTGCAGTCGGTGGTGTACCACAAAAAATAGTTTGTGGATTTTTGGAGTCAGATACCACATACTTCAAAGCCGACTCCTGATCGTCTGTATATTCCTGGGCTTCGTCAATCACCAGAAGGTCAAAGCCCTCTCCCAGACCACCGGTTGATGTTCGTGTTCTAAAATCACACGAACCGCCGCCCTCATCCAGTAATGCAATTCTTTCAAGCCCAAATTGTTTGGAGTAAGTATACGACTTCTTGTATGCGGTACCTTGTTTCGGCCTTGCAACCTCTGTGTAACCCATACCATTTAAAATAGCAGCCAACCTCTTAGAGGCTGAACTGCTGGTTGTTGTTCTATGTGCTGTGTGAAGGGCCTTTTCACCATTTATCAGTGCATAAACTTCACGAATTACAACAATTTCGTTCTTTCCATTACGTCTTGGAATGGAGTACCCAAACTTGGTGTGTGTCCACAATCCATCCTCATTAACGGCCAGAATATCATACATAAGCAGCTCCTGCCACTCCTGTGCCGTTCTTCCGGATGAATTATATAAATCAATTGCTTCCTGACCTTTCGTCTTAAAATAAGGCAGTACAACGGATTGAGTGGGTGTCTGGCGCCCTTTTCTTGGTGTTGCCATAATACCCTCCTAAAAGATAGAGCGATAGCTCATTCATTTATCTCCTTGAGCATAGCTTCAAGCATCTCATCTTCTGACATTTCATCCATGTAAAAGAGGTCACCGTCTTCACCAAATATACCCTTCTTTGCCATTTCAAGATTGTCGGCATATTCAATCACTAAGGCATTGTATTCATTACCTATACTATCTAACCGGCATACTGCACCATTACTTGCAAAAAAACAAATGCTATCGTCAATCACTATACTTTCAAGCCGCTGAGCCAATCTACTGTTTAGTATTTCTTTTCTGTTAAATCTCATTTCCTTTTGTGTCATATCGATGTCTTCCTCCTTTCCCTGTTGATATTTTGTAATAAGCTCCTCCATGATGGCTACGTTCTTTTGGATGGTACATCAATATTCCGTCTCCACCAAAATTTACTTTAAAACCTCCACCCTCTTCAAATGAAATACCGGCAAAATTTCCACCACTCATCGGTTTTACTTCGTAACCTTTTCGTTCCAAAGCTTCCTTTAGGCCTTTCGGTGTGTATGCACTTAACATCTTCGGATGTTCTGCAATTTTTTGTATAAGCTCCAGCCCATTTTCAATGTCAACACGCTTTTCCTTCTCCTGTGGAGTTTCAGTATCCTTGGTGCGCAAACCAATTTGCTTCCGTGCTTCTATTTTATCATATTCTTCCTGACTCTGCCACTGTTTTGTATGTACATTCTGTACTTTGCCATCACCGGGCATGTAATCCACGGTACATCTGCACCGTTGATGCCTTCGGTACACATCATCAGGTACGTTGTCCCGATAGGAATACGTATCGGCAAGATTTTCACACCATTCACAGCATTTGCCTGCCACCTTACGCACTATTTTAGGCTTAAGCCCTGCCTTGGAATGAAACTCAGCATTTGCCTTTATGGCATCATCTACAATGCTTTGTGCAAAATTAACCATTGGCTCATCCAGTACCCATGCCACATCATTATATACATCAGCTGATGATGCTTTGTTCAAAATACCATTAATTCTGTCCTGATTTAATTCCGGTGTAATTGCCTTGATGCCAATATCTGCCGCTTCATTCAGTGCCTGCTGCACCTGATCTGTTACATCGGTAATCAAATCATAATTATTTTTCATCATCGGCTCTACCGTGCGCTTGGCGATATTATAATACATCTTACCATCAGGCAACACCTCTGACGAAATATTATTTTTAAATACCTCTGCAAGAATTCGCCCGGTTTCAATTGCAAAATCGTTTGCTTCCACATATGTTGCGGTACCATCACGAACCTTTTCATAAAGCGAGGTTATTATACCACTCTTTTTAAACAGTCTGCCAAAATGATCCTGAATCGCTTTTAGCAAGCTTGGTGCTATGTCTTCCATCGCGACACCTCTAGTTCTCTTCTACCACCGCCGTGGCAGTTAATTTGCTTGGCTCAATGCCTGTTAAGGTTCTCATGTTATCTTTGTTGAAATATCCCGGAACTGCCTGATTTATTTTGATAATTCCATCACCCATACTGGAAAGCATTGCGGTATCCGGCTCAAATATCGGCTCCCATACCGGTTTTGTCAAATAAAGCTGTTCTCGCTTGTATGCATAATCATCACGCAGACACGCCGCCAAATATCCTGCATTTAAGAACCCACTGCCAAAGGTTCTCTGTGCCTTTCTGGCTGTCAAGCGTAGGTTTTCATGAGACGCTTTTATCGCTTCAGCGCTGGATGGGTTGTCAGACACAAATCCCAAGTCATCTAACGTCAAACCTGTTTCACCAGCAAACAGAGCAGCGAAGGTTCTTAACTGCTCCGTATATGGGCTCATACTCTGCTGTGTAAACTGTCCAACCTTCGGTGAGTCTCCATCCTGGTCCTTCCAGAACACCAGCAAGCTTGACATGGTTGCCTTCCATTTTTCCATAGGCTCTGCATCCTCATGTAAGCCCAATACATACTTTTGAGGGAAGCTATAGAACTCCGCTGACACCTCTGAGCGATTGATGGTTCTAAGTGCTGCGTCTGTAATGTCCATACAAGTTCTGCTAATTCTGGAATGTCCAAAAGCTCTTGCCGCATCCGGTCTGTTGATAATTGGCACCAAAAGCGGATACGGGGCTTTATTTTTTACGACTTGTACTTTGCTTTCGCCCTTCCTGATATACTGTGTCTCTCCGGTTATAAACCAAGCTTCCAGCTTTGGCTCGCCTTTATCGTCTCGTTCAAGCACTGCATAACCTTCTTTTAGCAAGCCGGTAATCGGGTCAATAATACCTGTGGCATTTCCTCCATCAATCACCTGTAATCTCGGGAAACCATCTTCATCCGCTGAAATGTAAATAAAGCAACAGGATGAAATCAATGCCGAGAGTACTGCATTGTCAAACAGAATATCCGGATTGTTCATCATGTAGATTTCTGTCAGGTCGAAATTATCTTCATCAAAAGAATGAAAGACCAATCTGTCTGCCAGACTGTCAACTGCTTTTGCGCACCAGCCAATCGTTGATTTCAGCCACTGCAAATCAGGTGGAATCAACGTGGAAAGCCGCGCTATATTTTTCATTTCATAATACCGGTACCTTGTAAGCACCCTCATTCTTTTGCTATTCAATTTTTTACGTAAATAGGCAATGCCTTCGTATTGGCTCATATCGGCTTCTTTCTCCTTTTTTAACTTCTCCGCGAGATATTTGTGCAGTGAGGCGGATTGAAGGTCACTTGGGGCTCTGGGAGGGGGATATGCCCCCTATCCTTTGTATGTAGTCCAGTCCATTGATTGTGGCAACACTCTGTTTCCAAGTGTATCCGTCTGAGTACCCTCTTTTTTTCTATTCACTGCAATTAGTTTATCTGATTTCTGCCTGTTACACGTCCAATGTGCTAACTGAAGATTATCAATATCACTTGGATGTCCACCCTTGGCAATCGGAATAATATGGTCTATACACGGTGAAAGAGGGTGTGGGTACTTTTGTTTAAAATCAACTGGCGTACCGCATATACCACACACCTTTTGAGTTGCCATTATTTTCTTTTTGTTTTTCTCAAAAGCACCTCTGTGAGTACCATATCTTTCAGCACCTGTATTCTTCATAATTGCTCCATCTAATACAAAAAGAACTGGGATATCTCTACCACAGTTCTCTTGATGATACCATAATAGCACACCTGTAATGTGAATTGCAGTGAATTCTTTAATTTTTTTTATCTAATTTTGCTTGTACTTGTGCTAATCCTTTCTTGTGTAAACGTTTTATTGTCCACTCTCGCGTATAATTCATTTTTTCAGAAATCGTTTCCCATGTTTCAAACTGGAAGTATCTCATATACAGTAGTCTACAACAATCAGCATCACAGGCTTCATGAATGAATTTTCGCACCTTGTCCTTGTACTCTACATAAGTGTCGATTTCTCTATCGATATCTTTCTTTAATTCTGCAATCTTGATTACGCAATCAGCCATCTTCTGTTGGCTTCCTGAAGCTTGTACTTTATTTCCACCTAAGGCAGATGTGGTCTTGGTTGCCAATGCCTGAAGGCTTGCCAGTTCTTCGATGTCATTATTTATTTTTGCATCCATCTTTTTAATTTGATTTAGATAATCAAATGCTTTCATACTCCTCACCTGCCTTTTTTACTAAGCACGTACATATATGTACTGTACAAATCTGTATATGCGCTTTAATAATTCTTCGGACGTTATTTTATCCAGCATTTCTATTATTTTGTCTCTCATGTTTCCCTCTCTCCATTCCAGGCTTCAACAAACCTCCGTAAAGCCTCTTCTTTGCTCTTGTAGCACTTGCTACTAACTACTCGCACTTTCACTCCACTCTCGCAATTATGGACGAGCAGACAGCCATATACCGTACCATTATCGTACTTAGGATATGTATGTGGCTGCTCTATTCTCTTTCCACAGAAGTGACAGGGCTTCATTACTATGTCAGCCATACCTACCACCATCTATAATCTGCATTATCTGAACTTTCGTAGTGACGTTTAACTTCCTTCACAATCGCATGTTGCTTAGCTTCCTCTGCTGATATGTGATGGCAGTTAGCGTATCTCTGAATGTATGCTTCAAACTCTGACATGATTTATTCCTCCACTTCTGACTGCAGCCAAGCTAAAAATGTATATTTGCAACTATTCAAATCAGACTTTGCGCATTCCTCGTTAAGATGGCAATATTCGCAGTTTATATGTTCATGCAAGAACTTTGCCAGCTCTTCATCCGT
>JAZRRW010000038.1:0-23252 GCA_045651105.1 Lachnospiraceae bacterium | reverse complement strand
AGCAGAGATTCCGAGGCCAACGGCAGAGCCGGGGGATTTAGGCACCATTCGTCAGGCTATTGATTTTATTAATATGGGACAGTACAGTTATGCAGCCCAGACCTTGAACAGTATGGTAAGCGCACAGCGTGGTGACAGATGGTATTATCTCAGTGCTATCGTAAACTACAAGATAGGTCAGAGAGCTCTGGCCTTGGAGCAGATACAGAAGGCGGTACAGAGGGCTCCGAACAAGGCTGTTTATCAGCAGACTATGCAGGCAATGAGGCAATCCGGTACTACTTATCAACAGACCGGACGAGTATATCAGTCTTATGCAGATGGTATGTCAAAGATGTGCACCAGGTTGTGCTGGCTGCATTGCTTGTTGACTTTCTGTTGTCGATGCTAGTATATATATGACGTACAAAATACATTTTTAAGTAGCAGGAGGCTATCATGAGAAGTTTTTTTGAGAGGTTAAGATGGAAGCTGCAGTTGTTCATGCGTGGCAGAAATGGTGTGGATGAGTTAAACAGAATACTTACATATGCAATGCTTATTGTATATGTGATTTCTTTGTTTACGGGGTCAACCATACTTTATTATATTTCCTTTACCGGTTTGATTTACATTACGTATCGTATGCTTTCCAAAAATCTTTATGTGCGTCGTGAGGAGAATCGTAAATTTTTGACCTGGATGGAAACTACCCGTATTCGATTCGAGCAGCGCAAGGATTATAAAATCTTTAAGTGTAAGGGCTGTGGTCGTAATATACGTGTGCCGCGAGGCAAAGGGAAGATAGAAGTAACCTGCCCGATGTGTGGTAGAAAGACTATACATAGGACGTAGAATACAAAAATTATGATATACGTGTATACAATCAAACAATCTATTGACTTTCTCTCCGAAACATGTTAAAATTTTCCGCAAAGATATAATCTATTAATGAACGATGAGATGTATAGCATGGAAGGAGGGCACTATGAATTATAATTTTATTGCTCAGACATTTGGCAAATCTACATATTTTACAGACATTCCAAGTGCATTGTTTAAAGAATACAATGTAAAGAAGGGTCTTCGTAATGAGGATGGTACCGGCGTTCGTGTGGGTCTGACCAGAATCAGTGATGTAGTAGGCTATGAACATGTAAATAATGAAAAGGTAGATATTCCGGGTAAGCTTTATTACAGAGGCTATCAGTTAAAGGATTTGGTTGCCGGTAAGGGTGACGGTCATTTCGGTTATGAAGAGGTATGCTTTTTGCTTTTATTTGGATATTTGCCAAATAAGCAGGAGTTAAAGAATTTTAAGGAGACCATCAGTGAGTGTTATTCTCTGCCAAAGGAATTTTTGGAGATGAACCTGCTCAGAGCGCCTTCTAAGGACTTGATGAATTTGCTGCAGATTGCAGTGCTTTCCTTATATAATTATGATCAAAAGCCTGATGACAATGATCCTTATCAGACGGTACTTAAGGGAATTAATATTTTAGGTAAGCTTCCTCTGATTATTTGTTATGGTTATCAAAGTATGATGCATCATTATCAGATGAAGAGTTTGATTATACACTATCCAAGACCTGATCTTTCCATTGCAGAAAATATTTTATATATGCTGCGATTAGATGGTAAATTTACACCACAGGAAGCTAAAATGTTAGATACGTTGCTTATGGTTCATGCAGATCACGGCGGTGGTAATAACTCTACCTTTACCAGTGTTGCCATGGCGTCCACCGGCACAGATATTTACTCTACGTTGGCAGGTGCTATCGGCTCCCTGAAGGGTCCAAAGCATGGTGGCGCCAATGTCAGCTGCTTTGATATGATGCAGGCTGTTATTAAGGAAATTGGTTATACCAAGGATGAAGACAAGATTAAAGAGGTAATACAGAGAATCTTAGCCAAGGATTTCTATGATAATTCCGGTTTGGTTTATGGTATGGGCCATGCGGTATATACCATCTCTGACCCACGTGCAGAGATTTTGCGTGAATATTGCCATGATTTGGCTATTGAAAAGGGACGTGAGGAAGAGTTTGAATTCCGTGTACTTTTTGAAAAGGTTGCCAGAGAGATGATTTCCAAGAAAACCGGAAAGCCTACTTCCAATAATGTGGATTACTATAGCGGATTTGCTTATGATATGTTGAATATTCCGAAGGAAATTTACACACCGTTGTTTGCTTGTGCACGCGCAGTGGGCTGGCTTGCACACAATATTGAGAATAAGCTTTACGACGGCAAGATTATGCGTCCGGCAACCAAGTATGTGGGCGAGCCTGTGGAATTTAAGCCTGTGGAGGTACGAAAGTAATGATTAAATTATATGATGGTGGTGCTTATTTATTAAATGGTACTACTGTAGTTTCAGAAGCTGAATACAACGAGAAATGTGCAGCTGCAGGGCAGACTGCTGATAAAGAGGCAGCCAGAAAGGGCAGCATCGCATATCGTATTTTAGAAGCACATAATACATCCGGAGATATGGGGCATTTAAAGGTGCGCTTTGATGCCATGACTTCTCATGATATTACCTTTGTAGGTATTGTACAGACTGCCAAGGCATCCGGCATGAAGGAGTTCCCGATTCCTTATGTATTGACAAACTGCCACAATTCCCTTTGTGCGGTTGGCGGTACCATTAACGAAGACGACCATGTATTTGGTCTGTCTGCAGCAAAGAAATATGGCGGCATCTTTGTTCCACCTCATATTGCTGTAATGCATCAGTATATGCGTGAAATGATGGCAGGCTGCGGCAAGATGATTCTTGGTTCTGACAGTCACACCAGATATGGCGCCCTTGGTACCATGGCTATCGGAGAAGGCGGCGGTGAATTAGTAAAGCAGCTCCTTAGAGATACCTATGATATTGCTTATCCGGGCGTGGTTGGTATTTACTTAGAGGGTAAGCCGAGACCGGGCGTTGGTCCTCACGATATTGCGCTGGCTATTATTGGCGCAGTGTTTAAGAAGGGCTATGTGAAGAATAAAGTTATGGAGTTCGTAGGACCCGGTATCGCTTCCATGGATACGGATTTCCGAAATGGCGTAGATGTAATGACTACCGAGACCACTTGTCTTTCTTCTATCTGGCAGACAGATGAGGATACTAAGGCATTCTTGACACTGCATGGACGTGGTGAGGAATATAAGGAGTTAAAGCCGGCTGAGGTTACATACTATGACGGAATGGTTTATGTGAACTTAAGCGAAGTGAAGCCAATGATTGCCCTGCCATTCCATCCAAGCAATGTTTATACGATTGATGAGTTAAATGCTAATTTAGATGATATTTTAAGAAGTGTGGAAGTTGAGGCAAAGAAGCTTTCAGGCGATAAGGCATGCTTTACACTGACTGACAAGATTGAAAATGGCAAGTTAAAGGTACAGCAAGGTATTGTGGCAGGCTGTGCAGGTGGTAACTATTCAAATGTTATGGCGGCAGCCCATATCCTTAAGAATGCATCCTGCGGTAATGATGCCTTTACCATGTCTGTATATCCTTCCAGCCAGCCGGTATTTATGGACTTATTGAAGAAGGGGGCTATCAGTGATTTGATGGCAGCAGGCGTGACAGTAAAGACAGCATTCTGCGGTCCGTGCTTTGGCGCTGGTGATACACCGGCTAATAATGCACTCAGTATCCGTCATACTACCAGAAACTTCCCGAACCGAGAAGGTTCCAAGCCGGGTGTAGGACAGATGTCAGCCGTAGCACTTATGGATGCTCGCTCTATTGCGGCAACCGGTGCAAATGGTGGATATCTTACCAGTGCAGAGCAGTATGCGGATGATTATCAGATTCCGGCATACGATTTCGATGCTTCCGCTTATCAGAGCCGCGTATATCAGGGCTTTGGCAAGGCAGAGACAGAGAAGGATTTAGTATATGGTCCAAATATTAAGGACTGGCCACAAATGAGTGCATTAACAGACAATATTCTGTTAAAGGTTTGCTCTAAGATTATGGATGATGTAACCACTACCGATGAACTCATTCCATCCGGTGAAACATCTTCTTATCGTTCCAATCCGTTAGGTCTGGCAGAGTTTACCCTGTCCAGAAGAGACCCACAGTACGTAGGTCGCGCCAAGGAAGTGGACGTGATTGAGAAGGCAAGACGTGCAAGTCAGGTACCTTGTGAAGTAGAACCGGCCTTAAAGGATATCTTTGCAAAGATTCAGACGATTGATGGTTGTGCAGACATAAAGTGCACCGAAACGGAAATCGGTAGCATGGTTTATGCAGTACGTCCTGGTGATGGTTCTGCCCGTGAACAGGCAGCAAGCTGTCAGAGAGTATTAGGTGGTCTGGCAAATATTTGTCTGGAATATGCTACCAAGCGTTATCGCTCCAATGTGATGAACTGGGGCATGATTCCGTTCCAGATGAAAGATGAGCCTGCATTTGAGGTTGGCGATTACATCTTTGTACCGGGTATCCGTGATATTCTGGATGGTGACATGAAGGACATCAAGGCTTACGTGATTGGTGAAGAGGTGAAGGAGATTTCTCTTTATATCGCTGATATGACAGCAGAAGAGCGTACTATCGTGAAGGCCGGAAGCTTGATTAATTATAATCAGCAGAAGCAGCTGGAGAGATAATATTTTTAAAATACAGAAATAGAAGTTAAAGTTGATACTAGATTATATGACTAAGCAGGGGAAAAATTGTAAAAATTCCCCTGCTTAATTATTTTTATCCAATTATTTCTTTGCAAGACTCCCTTACCACCAAATGACACGGTATCTTGGCCTTTAACGGCGTACTGATACTCAAATTGGAAGCCACATACACCAGGTTTGCCCCATGTTGACCCATATCATAAGCAGGGGCATGAATCGTAGTAAGTGCCGGTGTAATGTAATCACACATTTCAGTATCGTTAAAGCCGATAACAGAGATGTCCTCCGGTACGGACAGGTCACTTTCCTTAATGGCCTTGATGGCACCGAAAGCAATGGCATCGTTGGCTGCAAAGACTGCAGTAGGTTTTTGGCTGTCAGCCAAAAGTCGCAGCATCATATTATAGCCGGAAGCAGAAGTGAAGCTTCCTTCGTAGAGGAGAGACTCATATTCCAGCTTCCTTTTTTGCATATAGGAGATGTAAGAGGTCTTACGCTCATCAACTAGAATTTCACCATCCCCCACATATTCTCTGCCGCCCAGAAAGGCGATTTTTTTGTGTCCTAAATCGACCAGATAATCCAGGGCGTTGTATACAGCACTCTTAAAGTCCATAGACAAAGATGTAATGTTAAAGTCTGAAACAGGCATGTCCAGAAAAACAATGTTGCTGCAAATGGCGATAAACTGCTGTATTTCGGTCTTACTGAATTTGCCAATACAAATCAAACCATCTACATCCTTTAAAGCCTGCAGTGTAGCCGGGTCGGACTGAAAAGCACGGACAATACCGATAGCATTTTTTTGGCAAAAATCCTCCACGCCCTGTCTGGTGCGCAAGTAGTAGCTGTCCTGCAGCTCCTGCCCGGCAGAAAACCATAGAAGAATCCCCATTTTAAAGGTGGACTTGTCGTTATTGCCTGATTTGTTGTAATTTAATTCTTTAGCAATATCAAAAACCTTTTTTCTTGTTGCTGAAGAAACACTTAAAGTAGGGTCATTATTTAAAATTCTGGATACGGCGCCGGCTGAAACACTTGCCAGTCTTGCTATTTCTCTGATGGTAGCCATGTATACCTCCGCGAAAGTGTGTTTACTAAATGTTTACCTTATCATAACACAATAAAACCCTTGACACAACCATAAAAATATTTTACTATAAATTTACTAAGATAACGATATGTTTACTAAACATTAGGAGGGAAATATTATGCCATACACAACGCAATTATTAAAGCAATTTACAGAGGGGCAACATGATGGGCTGTTCAAGGACATTTACGTTGATACTGACAAAATAAACTATGAGATAAATAGATATATAGAGGCTGTTCAGAAGTTTGTAGATTTATTTGGCGAGGCTGAGGTAAGTATTTTCAGCGCACCGGGTAGAAGTGAAATTGGTGGTAACCACACAGACCATCAGCATGGGGAAGTATTGGCGGCCTCCATTAATAAGGACTGTATTGCTGTAGTACAAAAGACAGAGGATGGTATGATACAGTTCGTTTCTGACGGATATGACATGATTCGTATTTCTGTAGAGGATTTAGACAAAAAGGATACGGAAAAGGAAACAACCACAGCAATCGTAAAGGGTGTGCTTGCAGGAGTAAAGGAACGAGGGTTTCAAGTTGGCGGGTTCAAGGCATATATTACCAGTGATGTGTTGATTGGCGCAGGTCTTTCTTCTTCAGCGGCATTTGAGACCTTAATAGGTACCATTCTGTCCGGTTTGTATAATGATTGGCAGATATCTCCAGTTGAAATTGCAATAATTGGTCAGTACGCAGAGAATGTATACTTTGGCAAGCCGTGTGGTCTGATGGATCAGATGGCCAGCAGTGTGGGTAGTCTGGTACATATTGATTTTCATAATCCAAAAGAACCAATCGTAGAGAAGGTTGAATTTGATTTTGATAAAAAGGGCTATAGCCTTTGTGTGACCGATACGAAGGGGTCCCATGCGGATTTGACCGCAGATTATGCAGCTGTTCCGGCAGAAATGAAGGCCGTTGCGGCTATGTTTGGCGAGGAAGTACTGCGTGACGTAGAGAAGCAGTTCATCATTGCAAATGCAGGAAAAATTCGCGAAGCTTTAGGTGACAGAGCATTCTTACGAGCACTGCATTTTAAAGAAGAAAATGTACGCGTGGAAAAGCAGGTGGCAGCATTAAAGGCAGACAATATGGAAGACTTTTTAAAGTTAATTAAAGCTTCCGGTGATTCTTCTTATAAATATTTGCAAAATGTATACACCAATCATGATATTACGCACCAGAACGTATCTGTGGCATTGGCTATGAGCGATATTCTTCTTGGGGAGCAGGGTGTCAGCCGCGTTCATGGTGGTGGCTTTGCGGGCACTATTCAGGCTTTTGTACCAAATCATATGGTAGCAGAGTATAAGAGCGGTATGGATGGTATTTTTGGTGCCGGAGCCTGTGATGTGTTAAAGGTTCGTAAGTATGGCGGTATGCGGGTTTTATAGTTAGTTAGTAATCTTATAAGTATTTTAAGTAGGTGATAGAAATGATTTTAAAGGATATACATGATCTTATCCAATATGGAAAGAAAAATGGCCTTATTCATGAGGATGATGAGACTTTGGTTACAAACAGATTGCTGGAATTATTTGGTATTTATGAATACACAGATTTAAAAGAGGGTGAGGGCGAAGAGCGTCCTATCCAGGCAATTTTGGACTCTATGATGGAGTATGCTTTAGAGCAGGGGTTGATGGAGGATGACAGCATTACCACGAAGGATTTATTTGATACCAAAATTATGGGCTGTATCACTCCTATGCCTTCCGCCGTACGTGCGACATTTAGGGCTCTTTACAATGAAAAAGGACCGGAAAAAGCTACAGATTTTTATTATGCTTTTAGTCAGGCGACCAATTACATCCGTAGCGAGCGCATCAAGAAGGACGAAAAGTGGGTGGTGGCTTCTGAGTATGGCGATATTGATATTACCATTAATCTGTCAAAGCCGGAAAAGGATCCCCGTGATATTGCCAAGGCCGGCCAGGCTAAAAAGAGTGGTTATCCAAGCTGTCTGCTTTGTAAAGAAAATGAAGGTTACACAGGACATTTTTCACATCCTGCCAGACAAAACCATCGTATTATACCAATTACTTTAAAAGGTGAAAAATATAACTTACAGTATTCTCCATACGTGTATTATAATGAGCACTGTATTATTTTTAATGATGCTCATATTCCTATGAAAATTAATAAGCCTGTTTTTGAAAAGCTTTTGGATTTTGTAAGGCAGTTTCCACATTACATGGCAGGCTCTAATGCCGATTTGCCGATTGTAGGCGGTTCCATCTTAAGCCATGACCATTTTCAGGGTGGTCGCTATGAATTTGCCATGGCAAAGGCGCCTTTTGAGAGGGAATTTAAACTTAAAAAGTACCCGGATGTGCATGCAGGTATTGTAAAGTGGCCAATGTCTGTAATCAGACTTCAGAGCCAGCAAGTGGAAAGCCTTGCAGAGGCTGCAAATTATATTTTAGAATGTTGGAGAGGCTACACCGACGAAGCAGCCTTTATCTTCAGTGAAACAAAAGGTGTGCCGCACAATACCATTACGCCTATCGCCAGAAGGCGCGGTGAATTATTTGAGCTGGATTTAGTGCTGAGAAACAATATTACCACAGAGGATAAGCCTTGGGGTGTATATCATCCAACAGAGGATTTACATCATATCAAGAAAGAAAATATTGGCCTTATAGAGGTTATGGGCCTGGCGGTGCTTCCTTCCCGTTTAAAGAAGGAAATGCAGACTTTGGAACAGGCAATCCTTGAAAATGCGGATATTCGTTCTATTCTGGAAATTGAAAAGCATGCCGACTGGGCAGACACCTGGCGCACTGCATATGACATTACCGCCGAAAACATTCATGAAATCGTTCAAAAAGAAATCGGAAAAGTTTTTGTAAAGGTACTGGAATGTGCAGGCGTATATAAGCAGACAGAGGAAGGCAGGAAAGCATTTGGTAGATTTGTAGAGGTAATTTCATGTGGTTAAATGGAATTTCCCACTTTACCCCTTCCGTATCATCTGAGTAGGCGTACTGCCGGTCTTTCTTTTAAAAAGAGTACTGAAATGATAAATATCTTCAAAACCACTAAGGCGCGCGGCCTCTGTTACATTTACTTCGCCGGATAACAGCAGGTCGCGTGCATTTTTTATAGTTTCTTGCTTTTTAAATATGTTTCATGAATATCGCATCCCAATGGATTATATCTGTTAAGGTTAAGGAGGGTATCTATCATATCTTCATCTATGTCTTCATACTTTGTAAGTAAAATATCGATTTTCAACCAATCATTTTCGGTGAAGTTTTTTAACTTATAAACATTAAAATATTTCACACCATGCCGTTGCATCATATTAAATTTTAAAAGCATATCATCATAGATAGTATAAAAGGTGTCCTTTACATCGGTACTATTTATCTTGTTTGTATACTTATTAATGATGTAATATTCACACCGATATATAGTAGCTTCTGCATCGTCTTTTTGTTTTAGGTAGTCAAACAAATTAAATCTTCGCATTTATTGTATTTCCTCCATAGTTATGTAAATAGGGTCTAAAAATAGAACCTTTGGTAATGTTAATTATAGAGTTAAAATTTATTTATTACAAGACCAAAGGGAAATATTATGATTAAATATGACAAATTATGGGCAACTATGAAGGCCAAGGGGATTACCCAATATGATTTAACTCAAAGATATAACATAAGTAAATCATTATTGCACCGACTTCGCAAGAATGAAGGGGTAAGTATGAACTCTATAAACACTCTTTGCAATATTCTTGATTGTAATATTGAAGATATTGCGACTTATTACAAAGATTAACACCAACTTACTTTAATATATGGTAAGCTGGTGTTTTTGTTTTAAACAGAGCGAAATCTGGCGCAAATTTAAAACGATATTATGAAACAAGGGCGTTTGTTTACAAAAAGTTTACAATTTGGACGATATATCGTCCAAGTTCTACAAAAAATTATGCTATGATAGCCTCATGAGATAAATACCGGTAATTTATTCATAATCAAATACCTGTAAAAGGAGGACTATCATGTCAAACAATCAAAACTTGAACAAGCAGTCCAAGGCTCCCACCAATGACATTAAGAGCAAAACCATTTTTGCGAATCCGGTGCTCTGCTGTCAATTTCTTAGAAACTACGTAAACCATCCTGCGATGAAGAATATCCGGCCAGAGGATATCGAGGATTATACTGACCGTTTCATTCCCTACTTTGGGGTGGAATTTGAGGCCGATACAATCAAAAAAATCCACATTCGCGATGAGAAAGGCAAAAAAAATGAAATTTTTTTGATTTCTCTTATTGAAAACAAAACCGAAGTGGATTATAATGTAAGTGTACAGTTACTAAAGTACATGGTCTGTATTTGGGCAGAGTATGAAAAGCAGTTCGGCACGGACTATAAGGATCAGGTAAAAACCAAGTCTTTCAGATATCCACCGATATTGCCTGTGGTGTACCATGAGGGCAGTGACACCTGGACCGCACCGATGCACTTAAAGGACCGCATCTTTATGCATGAGCTCTTTGAGGATTATATTCCTGATTTTACATACTGTCTGGTGGATAACCACAAGTATACCAACAAGGAGCTTTTGGCACATCAGGATGAAATGTCCTTAATTATGCTCTTAAATAAGATTCAGACCAAGGCAGATTTGAGTGAATTTGTGCATATTCCGGATGAAGAGATTAACCGCATTGTGAAGGAATCTCCGGAGGCAGTCATTGATATTATTGTAATGGTGATGCAGGCATTGTGCATGAAGCTCAATATGTCCAATCAGGATACTGAGGAATGCGTAAAGAAAGTGAGGACGCGAGATATGGGATATCTATGGGCGAATATGGAAAAGATTGACGTACAGGCGTCTCAGGCAGAGGTAGCTCAGGCAAAGGAGGAACTTGCAGACATCAAGACAAAGTTTGCGGATGTTAAGGAGAAGCTTACGGATGCCAAGGCGAAGCTTACCGATGCCAAGGCGAAGCTTACCGATACCAAGGCGGAGCTTACCGATACCAAGGCAGAGCTTACTGATACCAAGGCGGAGCTTACCGATGCCAAGGCAGAGCTTTCAGGTACTAAGGTAAAGCTTACTGTAGCAGAGAGCCGTGCTCAGGATGCGGAAGCAGAAAATGCACGTTTAAAGGCCTTGCTGGCGGCAAATGGTATTGTAATTACAGAGTCATAATTGCAATTTTTATATAGGTATGCTATAAGTGTGCTTGTTTTCGGCAGTGAAATGATACATATATCAGTTGACCGCCGCTTTATTTATGAATGGCAGGTGAATCTATGAAAAAAATTAACACTATCGAACAGCAAACCGACAACCGGTTTTTAAATTTATACCACATGGACGTAAATGCCACTTCCGGCAAGCGTTTTGATTATTATTTTGCTTCCAGAAATGATATGGAGCATTTGAAGCTGAATACAAGAAAAATGGAGCCGGAGGGTATTGTTATATATGCCATTACCAGGGAATCCAGTCCGCGATTAGTACTGATCAAGGAGTATCGTTATCCGCTGGATGCAAAGGTTTATGCATTGCCGGCAGGTTTGGTGGATGCAGGGGAGACGCCGGGTGAGGCTGCAGCCAGGGAGATGTTAGAGGAAACCGGTTATCGCTTTGAGGAATATACCGGTGGGGACAGCTGTTTCAGGCGTCCATTCCTGATGGGTCCGGGCTTTACCGATGAAGCCAGCGCGGCAGTTTTTGGCTACGTGGATTTAGAGGATTGCCAGCCACAGTGCGAGGATTCTGAGGATATTGAAGTTATATTGGCGGACAAATCCATGGTGAAAAGGATTTTGTCTGAGGGGATGGTATCTTTGCGTGGGGCATACCTGATGATGCAGTTTTTACAGATGAATGAAGAACCTTTTAGGTTTTTAGAATAACAGGAGGGTTTTATGAAAACAATTTTATTTCAGGGCGATTCCATTACGGACGCCGGACGCGCAAGGGATAATGACAGCAATGTAGGCATCGGTTACCCGGTGTTGGTAAAAGGTACTTTGGGATTTGAACATCCGGGTGAGTATACCTTTTTAAATCGCGGCATCAGTGGTAATCGTGTGGTGGATGTATATGCCAGAATCAAAAGTGATATTATCAACTTAAGGCCTGACGTAATGAGTATTTTAATCGGTGTAAATGATGTATGGCACGAGGTTTCCAGAGAAAACGGTGTGGATGCAGAAAAATACTTTAAGATTTATTCCATGCTGATTGAGGAAATTAAAGCAGCTCTGCCTGACATTCAGATTATGATTTTAGAGCCATTTGTATTGAAGGGCACTGCTACGGAGGAAGCATGGGATGTGTTCCGTCTTGAAGTGGAGAAACGTGCAGAAAAGGCCAGAATGATTGCAGAGAAGTTTGATTTGCCATTCATTCCTTTACAGAGTAAACTTGACGCGGCTATAGAGCTTGCACCGGCAGATTACTGGTTAAGGGATGGCGTACATCCGACTACCGAGGGGCATGAACTGATTAAGAGAGAATGGTTGAAAGGGTTTGCGGCATTAAAATAAGGATATGATGAAGCGACGGCTTTCAAAGGAACAAAATTTGGGAAACCTGATTTTTTTGGTTTCCCAAATTTTTACGTACAAAAAAAGCCTCAAACCTGCATATTTGCTAAGCTTGGGACTTACAATGGACCGCCAGGGGCTCGAACCCTGGACACCCTGATTAAGAGTCAGGTGCTCTACCAGCTGAGCTAGCGGTCCATTTCATGTACCCTTGTTCAAGGCACTTAATGAATATAGCACAGGTTCTAAAAAAATGCAACACTTTTTTGAAAAAAATTTAAAAAATTTTTTATTTGGTATATACGAAGGTATGAAAAGTGTGGTAAAGTAGTTGGGGGAAAGAATTTGTTACCATGAAAATGAGGTGTTTGTAGATGATTTTTGATACACATGCGCATTATGATGATAAGGCGTTTGATGAGGATAGAGATGAGCTGCTTGCTGGTATGAGGGAGCAGGGCATTGGCAGGATTGCAAATATGGGTTCCAGCTTTGAGGCCAATGAGGTGACGCTTAGATTGACGCAACAGTATGATTTTATAAAGGCGGCCTTTGGTATTCATCCGGAATTTGCGGCAGAGCTTGACGAGGAGAATTTTAAACGTATTGAGGAGCTGTGCAGGATGGAGTGCTGTGTGGCAGTGGGTGAGATTGGTCTGGATTATTATTGGCCGGAGCCGGATCCGATAGTGCAGAAGCTATGGTTTGAGCGTCAGATGGATTTAGCCGGAAGGATCGGTAAGCCTATGGTGGTGCATTCCAGGGATGCGGCTCAGGATACGTACGAGATGATGAAGGCAGCTCATGCTGAGAAGATTGGTGGCGTGGTGCACTGTTTTTCTTATAGTAAGGAAATGGCCAAGCAGTTCGTGGATATGAATTTTTATATTGGTGTAGGCGGCGTGCTTACCTTTAAGAATAGTAAGAAGTTAAAAGAAGTGGTAGAATATATTCCGCTGGATTATATTGTGTTGGAGACGGACTGTCCGTATCTGGCACCGACGCCTTACAGGGGCAAGCGTAATTCGTCTCTTTTACTGCCTTATGTAATTGAGGCGATTAGTGAAATCAAAGGTATTTCCCGAGAAGAGGTGGAGCAGGTTACCTGGGAAAATGCGCACCGGTTATATAAGCTATAAGAGCAGAGGCAAAGAAGGGGCACGGAAGGCAGACAGAGAGCAGGAAAGAAGGAGCAGATTATGGCAACATTAGGTATTCCACAGAATACAATTGCAATTTTACAAAAATATAATTTTAATTTTCAAAAGAAGTTTGGGCAGAATTTTTTAATAGACACACGTGTGCTGGAGCGTATTATAGACAGTGCAGAGATTACAAAGGAGGACTGCGTGCTGGAAATTGGTCCCGGTATCGGTACCATGACGCAGTATTTGGCTGAGGCGGCCAGAGAGGTCGTTGCAGTGGAAATCGACAAGAATTTAATCCCTATTTTGCAGAAGGATACCTTGGCGGAATATGATAATGTGACGATTATTAATGACGATATTTTGAAAGTGGATATTAACAAGATTGTACAGGAGAAAAATAATGGCCAGCCTATTAAGGTGGTGGCTAATCTGCCGTATTATATTACCACGCCGATTATTATGGGGCTGGTCGGGAGTCATGTTCCGTTACAGAGTATTACCATTATGGTACAGAAGGAAGTGGCGGATCGCATGCAGGTGGGGCCGGGTACAAAGGATTATGGTGCGCTTTCTCTGGCTGTGCAGTATTATGCAAAGCCGGAAATCGTGGCAAATGTACCGCCAAATTGCTTTATTCCGAGACCTAATGTGGGTAGTGCCGTTATTCGTCTGACCCGTCATGAAAAGCCACCGGTGGAAGTGCAGGATGAGGCTTATATGTTTGCATTAATCAGAGCATCTTTTAATCAGCGTCGCAAGACCCTTTTAAATGGACTGACCAATGCCGGAAGTCTTGGTGTGACCAAGGAGGAGATTACGGAGGCTTTGGCCAAGATGGGGCTTCCGGCCACCATTCGTGGTGAAGCACTTACCTTAGAGCAGTTTGGAGAGCTTAGCAATTTGTTAAGAGTAAAATTTTTTAAAAAATAAGCTTGTTTATTTTGACATCATTTCCCGCCTATGATAGACTAAAGATATAAGATAAAATTGAGGTGATACCTTTGGATAAGGCAGAATATAAAATTGCAACAGAACATATTAAAAAATTAATATCCCAGGGGGAGTATGCAGAGGCTTCCCATATTGCTGACACCATCGACTGGAGAAGGGTTAAGAGTGTCATGATGCTGTGTACCGTCAGCGATTTATACAAGGTAAATCGTCGTTATGAGGATGCTAAGGAGCTTTTGTATATGGCTTATGAACGCAATCCGGAGAGTCGTACGATTTTGTATTCTCTCTGTGATTTGTCTATTAAGCTGGAGGAATTTGTGGCAGCTATCGAGTACTACAAATCCTTTGTAGAGGTGGCTCCTAAGGATACAGGCCGCTATGTACTACAGTATCGTTTATATCAGGCCCAGGACGTGGGACTGGAAGAACGTATTGAGGTTTTAGAGCAGTTAAAGCGAGAAGAGTATATTGAGAAGTGGGCTTATGAGCTTGCTTATTTGTATCATAGAATTGGTTTTGCTACTAAGTGCGTGGAAGAGTGTGATGAGCTGATTTTGTGGTTTGGTAAGGGTCGTTATGTGTACAAGGCTATGGAGTTAAAGATGCTGCATGAGCCGTTAACACCATCCCAGCAACATGCATATGACCATCGTTTTGAGCATTTAGAGCAGGCAAAGGACATGACCCGTGTGTTGCCGCGTATTGATTCCGGGGATTCCGAGATGACCGATGAAAGTATGGTGGATGTGACGGATGCACCGACCGTGGAGATACCGCAGGAGTATCTGGAGCAGGAGTTGCAGGGTGAGGTGGAGGACATTCAGGTTAAGACGCTGGACGTAGCTAATGCATACAACACCATGAATCTGCAAAAGGAGCTGGCTGACAGTTTGCGGGAGATTTTAGAAGTTTCCCATACAGAGAGCAGTGTGGATATGACCCAGGCAGAGGATTTGACATCTTCCTTCGAAGATACCACAGAGGTAGCAGAGAAGGTATCGTTGGAAGAGAGTGCTATAGAGGTTAGCAAGGAAGACGATGAGGCTGTAGCAGAGAGTTTTATTGACGAAGAGATACCGGAAGAGGAGCAGATTGTTGTACAGGAAGTAACTACAAGTACTGTTCCTCGAGAAGAAGAGATAGTAAATGAGCAGATTACCGGACAGCTGAGCATAGAGGATGTTCTGGCAGAGTGGGACAAGCAGCAGGAGGAATCAGCAGAGGCTCACAAGGAGGAGATATCTAATCGAATTAAGAATCAGACTCAGGATATCTTTGCCGCTATTGAGGCAGAGATGGAGAAGGACCTCTTTAGCGTGATGGAGGAGGCTGAAGAGACAGAGCCGATTGATGAGGCTACAGAAGCTATAGAGCAAGAGACGCCTGAAGCCGTTGAGGTGAATGAGTCTTTTGAGGACGTGGATACCGTAGAGGTTGCCGAAGCTGTGATAGAGCCTGCCGAAGTGTATAAGGAAGAAGTCTTTGAAGAGGTGTTATCTCCTGATTCTGTTAGGGACTTAAGCAGGTATGCAGCGTTTATTCGATCTAAAGATACGGAAGCACAGATTTTAGATGCATTGCAGCAGGTTTCCGGGGATACGTCACATGACAATGTATGTGTTACAGGACATGATTTGGCCATTTGCTTTGAATTCATTAAGACTATGATGGCAGATTTGAAGAATCAGGGCTTTTCCGTAAAGGGTAAAACAGCCAAGATTTCAGCGGTAAATCTGAACAAAAAGGAGCCTTCAGAGATTATCAGCAAGGTTGATGGCGGTATTTTAATTATCGAAAGAGCAGGCCGCCTTCGTAAGGACACCATTGAAAAGATGAAAGCCTGCTTACAGTCTGATTTGTCCTCTATTCTGGTATTTCTTACGGATACAGAGCAGGGCATGAACAGGTTTACAGAAAGGTATCCATCTTTGTCTGAGATGTTTAATCTGCGTGTTGATATTAAGGATTACTCTGCGGATGAGCTTGTAGAGCAGGCAATCAAGTATGCTTATGAGCAGGAGTACAGCATTGAGACCATGGGTCGGCTGGCTCTGCGTACCCGCATTGAGGAAATGATTTCCAACGATGATGCACCGGACACAGATGATGTGCGAGATATCATTGACGAAGCAATCGACCATGTAAACCGTAAGAATTTCAAACACTTTATGGATATCCTGACGCACAAGCGTTACGATGAAGAGGATATGATTGTACTTAGGGAAGATGATTTCCTGGTGAATTAAAAACCGAAAGCCGGATACTGTGGTAGCAGCGTCCGGCTTGATTTTATTTTTCCAACAGTAATTCTTTTTCTTCTTCTTTCTGTGAGATTTTGTCTAACAGAAATTTATATTGCTTTAAAATGGCATTCACTTGATAAATATAGCAGTCGATTAAATCCGGGTCGGTAACGTTATCAAAACCGCTGTAAGCGACTTCCAAAGCATATCTGGTTTTTTTCAGATCCTCTAAAAGATCTTCTTTTGTTTCAGAAACCTCCTCATTACCGGTGAGTGTTATAGGAGTTTGCTGAAAAATCATTCTCATCTATGTCACCTCACTTCCAGCTATATATCTAGTATAGTAAAAATTTGGGAAAAGTATACTAAAAGCCATCCAAAAAGTATGACAGGAAAACTTAAAAACGAGTCGTTTTGACATCAAAAACGTCGATAAATCAAGGGTTTGCGGGGGGTGACAGACGATATATCGTCTTTTATTGTTAATATTTTACGAAAATAAACAATCTTCGCAAAAGCTATGGACAAACCAATTTACTTTGCTATAATACAAGCATACTCGAAATATTTCAATAAAAGTAATCCGGCCGGCATAGTGAAAGAGGTTATTATGAACGGAAAAATATGTTTTTTCGAGCCTGATAAGGTTTTAGCAGAAAGGCTCGTAGATTATTGGCTAAGCCATGGACTGGCTCAGTACAATATTTGTTACTATTCGGATGCGGGCAAATGGATGCAGGACGCTTCCTCTCTGTTTGCAGATTTATGGATATTGGACTGCAGTCTCCGGGCAGTTATTGAGGCACCGCCACCGGGCAGGGTGATATGGTGGACAGACCAGCCGGAGGATGCGGATTCCGTATTTAAATATCGCAGTGCAGCGTTGCTGCTGCATACCATACAGGGATACCTACAAGGTGATAAGTCTGACGTGCAGGTTACTGCAGGGACACAATTAATCAGCCTGTACTCTCCTGTAAAAAGATGCCTGCAAACTACCTTTGGCATCACATTGGCACACCTACTATCGAAAAAGGGTCGCACGTTATATCTGAATTTAGAGGGTTATTCAGGCATGGACCGTACGCTTGCAGGGTCCATTTCTAAAGACATATCAGATTTTATCTATTACGTCAACCAATCAACAAATGATAACATTCCATTAATTTTACAAAAGTACATTTATCGCTTAGAAGAGGTGGATATGATTCCACCTGTATTAAATCCATGCAATTTACAGGATGTTACAGAGGATATGTGGCGTCGTATGCTTCATACTCTGCAGCAAAGTGGTTTATACGACTATATCATTGTAGATGTCAGCGATTTTATTCATGGTACCTTCGCAATTTTAAGAGAAAGTCAGATGATATTTTCCTTGACCAAGTCGGACGAAAGGGCAAGTGCAAAGTGGCAGCAGTACTGCAGTGTATTAGAGGAGTCCGGTTATTCGGATGTTTTGGACAAAACCAGGAGGTCTGAATTGCCACAGGTGACGCTGCTTCCTGCTCATTTGGAGGAATATATGCCGGGGCCTATGACGGAGCTGGTGACACAGGCAGCAAAGGAGGCGGGGTTGTTATGACTACAGGCTATGAAGTGTGTAGAGCGCAGATTAAAGAACGTGTCATGGCGTTTTTGCAAATGGAGGAGGCTCTTGAGGATGATGTAGTGTACAGTCATATTGAGGAAATTGCCGAGAGCTTTGCCTGTTATCGATTACTCCGACCAAAGGATAAGGAAAGGCTGTTGAAGGAGGTTTTTAACAGTATTCGTAAGCTGGACCTTTTGGAGGAGTTGCTTATTCAGGAAGATATTACGGAGATTATGATAAACAGCTACGATAATATTTTTGTAGAGCGTGGCGGAAGGATAGAGCGCTATGATGGACAGTTTGAGTCCGAAGAGCGTTATCTGGACATTATTCAGCAGATTGTGGCCAAGTGCAATCGTGTGGTAAATGGCGCCAGCCCTATTGTGGATGCCAGGCTGGAGGATGGCTCCCGCGTTAATGTAGTGCTTTCTCCTATTTCACTGCAGGGCAATGCCATGACCATTCGTCATTTTCGTAAAAAGCCATTACAAATGGAGGATTTAATTCAAATGGGCAGTATTACCGGGGAATGTGCAGAGTTTTTGCAAAGGCTGGTTGCTGCCAAGTACAATATCTTTGTAAGCGGCGGGACCGGGGCAGGCAAGACCAGCTTTTTAAACATCTTATCCGGCTATATTCCGGAGGAAGAGCGTATTATCACTCTGGAGGATAGTGCGGAGCTGCAACTGCTTAATACGCCTAATCTGGTGCGTCTGGAGACCCGCAACAGTAATGATGCAGAATGTCAGCCTATAACCATGAGGGATTTGATTAAGACCTCTTTACGTATGCGGCCCAGCAGAATTATTGTGGGCGAGGTGCGGGGAGAGGAGTGTATTGATATGCTGCAGGCCATGAATACCGGTCAGGAGGGCAGTATGTCCACGGGGCACAGTAATTCAGGCAAGGATATGATTTCAAGACTGGAATCCATGTGTCTGATGAGTAAGGAACTTCCCTTAGTGGCTATTCGCAGGCAGATATTGAGTATTAATATCATTGTTCATCTTGGCAGGCTCAGGGATCGTTCCAGAAAAGTTTTGGAGGTTTGGGAGTTGTTAGGCTTGGAGCAGGGGGAGATAGAGATGAAGCTGCTTTATATGTTTGAAGAGGAAGGTGAAGAGCATGGCAAGGTACTTGGAAAGCTGCAAAAGGTGGGTGAGCTTACGCATACAGGAAAGCTCCGGATGGCAGGATTCACCGTACTTGCCTAAGGTAACGGGTAGGCTATTAGGTGTATGGACTGCAAAGAGTATTTTGGGTCAAGGAATGCTATGTTATTTTTTCTATAAGAGCTGGATTGCTTTTCTCTGCTTGCTACCGGTTGCGATTGTATTGTTGTACAGACAGTGGCAAGGGTGGAGAAAGCAGGTGGTGCTGGAGATTGAGTCTGGATTCAAGGAGTGGCTTCATTATGTGAAAGGAGGGCTGCATGCAGGAAGGAGCGTAGAGCAGGCTATACTTCACTGCAGGGACAGTTTTGCAGATAATGTAGGTGCAGGACAGCCCATATTACTTGGACTGGAGCAGCTATATCGTGGCTTAGAGCTGAATATACCCATAGAGGTGTGTATACGTAAGCTGGGTGAAGAAACAGGCGTAGGGGTGATTGAAGAGTTTTCGGTGGTATTTGCTGCTGCACGTAAGCAGGGAGGTCGCATGGCATCCACTCTGGAAAGAACCTTGCAGCAGATTGCCGAAAGAATTGATTTGCGCCAGGAAATTCATGCCATGATATCTGCCAAAAAGATGGAGCAGCGTATCATGTGTGTTATGCCTTTTGTAATATTGTTTTTTGTGGGCAAGGCCAGTGGAGGTTATTTTGAACCGTTATATCATAACTTGCAGGGCATGCTGATTATGACGGCATGTATGGTTGTGTACATAGGAGGCGTAATGTGGGGAGAAAGGCTGACAGAGGTAAGGATATGATACCAAAATATATGCAAAGCATTGCAAGGGCCATTTATATGTGGCTAAAAAAGTGTCCAATGTCTTATATGCTTTTTCCGAAGGATATTCAGCGTGATATGGAGTTACTTGGCCGGGATAGTGAGTCATATTATATACAAAAGCTAGGTTACCTGTTGGGGTTATTTGGGGCAGGAGTTCTGTTATTGGGTGCATTTTTTCTGCAAAATCGACTTAATGGCAGGACTCAGGTGGAAGTCATAGAACGGCCCGAGGCCTATGAAGAAACCACGGAAATCATTCTACAGGTGGGTCAGCAAGGGGATAAGTATCCATTAGAGTTGGCGCCCCAGGTGCTTGATAAGGAAAAGGCAAATCAGGCTTTTGAAGCCCTTGCAGCATATCTGGAGACCTATATTCTTGGGGGTAATGAGAGTCTGGAGCAGGTAACGGAGCATTTAATATTACCCGGGTATGTAGAAGGGTATCCCTTTGATATTTATTGGGAAAGTGATAATGAGCAGTTGATTGATACAATGGGGACTGTTAACAGGGTTGGTCTGGAAGAGGACTGTGTAGTGGTGCTGACAGCCGTTTGTTATTATGGTGACTGGATTTGGGAGAGACAGTTGGGAGTTCTGGTGCAAAAGGAAGTGCTAACGGATGAGGAACGTTATAAAAGGGCGCTAGAGGCATTTTTAAAAAAGTCAGAGTCTGAGGACAGAGAAGATGAGGCATGGGAGCTGCCGGTTTCTTTTGAAGGCGAAGGGTTGCAGTATAAGTTGATACAAAGTGACTATAGCCTGCTTTGGACGGCAGGACTTGTGTTTGTAGCCGGTATAGCGGTGTGGATTGGACAGGATTATGATTTGCGGGCAGACAAAGATAAACGGCAGGCGGTATTTCAGGCTGAATATGTATCCTTTGTCAGTAGTTTGTCTCTATATATTTCGGCGGGTTTAAATTTGCAGGCAGCAATGAGGTGTTGTGTTGCGGATTATAAAAAGAGGAAGGAGCCGGGACATCTGTTGAGAGAGGCATTGTTGCAATTTGAAAAAAATATACAGAATGGATACAGCTTTGCGGGAGCCGTGGATTATTTTGCGGACTGTACCGATCACGCTGATTATCGAAAGCTGGCCGGAATTTTAAATCAAGGTATGTTAAATGGAGCACAAGGCCTGGCTGTGCAGTTAGAGAAGGAGGTTGATAAGGTACGGGAGGAGAAAAGGCGACAGTGTAAGGCAGCAGGTGAGCGGATATCTACTGCACTGATAGCGCCTATGATGTTACAGCTGGGAATTGTAATTGCGTTAATTATGATACCGGCATTTACAAATATGCAGTTTTAGGAGGGATAATTCATGAAGAAATTATTTTATCGTATGAAATACAGTTTACAGGATGAGAGTGGTATTACCACAGTAGAGGTAATACTGCTGATGGTAGTACTGATTGCAGTAGTTTTAATTTTCAAGGAGCAAATTATGGATTTGGTGGAAAATATTATGAAAAAAATTACCAATCAGGCAATGAGGGTATAGGTGTTTGTATGAAAAAAGCAGAGGGTTCTGTCAGTGTATTTCTGGCATTGACCATCACTTTAGTATTGTCATTCTGCATGGTCTTAATTGAGAGTGCAAGGGAAATTACCATGCTGTTAAAGGCGGATATTATTTTTGATACCGGGGCCCAGTGTTTACTGGCAGAGTATCATCAGGCATTATGGGAGGACTATGATTTATTTTATATAGATTGCAGTTATGGCACGGATATGCCTGATTATGAGCTTGTTAAACATCATTTACAGGGTTACATAGAAAGAAATCTGGGATATGACAATGGTGGTTGGCTAGGGCTTCATTATGATGCGGCTGTTATTTCTGATGTGGTTTTGGCTACGGATTTTGGTGGTAAGGACTTTTATATGCAGGCAGTGGAAGCGACAGAGGCCTCTTTGGGTATTCCGTATATAGAGCAGATTTTAGGATGGCTTGATCAGGTGGAATCTGTTCAGGGAATTGGCCAAAGTATGACAGAGCAAAAAAAAGAAGCGGGTGACGCTATTGCAGATGCAGATGGCACAGAGGTACAGGTAAAGGAAGCCGTATGGGGACAGAAGGCAGATGGTACTCCTGTTTTACTAGAGGAGGCTGAGTATGAAACGGTGGATATTGATAATCCATTGGAGCAAATCGCATCTGTCAATGTGCTGCTTAGGCAGATTGTTCCTGATTATTCTGAGGTTTCCACTATCAGAGTGAATACATCTGCATTGGCATCTCACAGAGAGCTGACAGCAGGCAGTATGGTGGAGGATGATGTGGATGACAGTGTATGGAGCAGCATGTGGAATAAAGTATTGTTTTGCAAGTATGTTCTGGACCATTTTGCCGGTTATACGGATGTGAGCTCTTATGAGGAGCAAGGCAGGCTACAATATGAACTGGAGTATTTAATCGGAGGAATGTCCGCAGATTCTCAGAATATGGAGGTAGTTGCAGCCCAGCTTTTGGCAATCCGGGAGATTGATAATTATTTGCTCCTGTTACAGGATGAGGCCAAACAGCTGGAGGCACATAGTATTGCAGCTGTTGCAGCTACTCTGGTTCCTTGGCTGGAGCCGGTTGTGGCACAGGCACTTTTATTATATTGGGCTTATGAAGCCAGTATAGCAGATTTGCAAATCTTGCTTAGAGGAGGAGAAGTTCCGTTAGTAAAAAGCGTGCCTTTGGACGTAATAGCAGATTTTACTTTGGGGTATGAGGAATATCTGATTATTTTACTTTTGCTGCAAGGCAGGGAGACGCTTACCATGAGGACAATAGACTTGATTGAACTGTCTGTGCGACAAAAGCAGAGTGTTTTCAGGATGGATGGCTGTATCAGTCAGGCTCATTTACTGGGTAGCTTTCAAGATAATTATAGCAAGGCGTACACCATAAGCAAACATTTAATATATTACTAGGCAGTAAGAAATTTAGATACGGATAATCGAAGAGGTACTTTTTAATATGACCGGCATGGCAAATCTTAAATCATTAAACTTCATCAAAAAAATTATTAAAAAAGAGACTCTCCAAGTAAATGGCAAAATATATCAAGTCATACTCTCTCTATTATCAAAAAGCTTTGCCGGTCTGAAAAAAGTATCTCTTC
>JAZRRW010000037.1:0-57909 GCA_045651105.1 Lachnospiraceae bacterium | reverse complement strand
GGGTACGGCGGCGGATATTATGAAGCTTGCCATGATTAAAGTGTATCAAGGATTAAAAGATGCCGGTCTGAAGTCCAGATTGATTTTACAGGTGCATGACGAGCTTGTTATTGAAACGCTGGAATCAGAAGTGGACAAGGTCCGGGATATTCTTTACCATAGTATGAAGGAAGCAGCAAAGCTTAAGGTAGAGCTGGAGGTAGATCTGCATACCGGACATACCTGGTATGATGCCAAGTAAGGTGTATTTCATGAAAATAATAGGAATTACAGGCGGAGTGGGCAGTGGCAAATCAGCGCTCCTTGCCGCCATACAAGAGGAATTTCGATGCAGGGTTCTTTTGGCAGACGAAATAGCGCATTTTTTAAAGGAGCCGGGGCAAAGCTGTTATGAACCGCTTATAAAGCTTTTGGGAGAGCAAATTTTGGATGGAAAAGGTTTTATTGACAAGCAAAAGATGGCGGATGCTATTTTTGGTGACAGCAGGCTTTTAGAAGAAGTGAATATGCTTGTTCATCCGGCGGTAAAGCAGTATATACTACAGTGTATAGAGGAGGAAAGGCAGAGGGGGCTTTCGGACTTTGTATTTGTGGAGGCTGCCCTGTTTATTGAGGCAGGATACAAAGATATGGTGGATTCTCTGTGGTATATTTATGCTTGTGTGGAGGCACGTATCAGGCGCCTTAAGGAAGGGCGTGGCTATACATTAGACAAAATTTACAGTATTATGGATAAACAATTAGAGGAGGAAGCATTTCGCAGCGCGGCAGATGTGGTGATTGACAATAGTAATCGTTTGGAAGAGGCTATGGTGCAGGTGCGAGCGGAACTTACAAAAGCATGAGATTATGTAGTATTGCCAGCGGTAGCAGCGGCAATTGTATATATGTAGGCAGTAAGGAAACCCATGTGTTAGTGGATGTGGGTATCAGTTGTAAGCGTATTGAGGAAGGCCTGAGGAAAGCTGAGCTTACAGGGCATGATTTGGCAGGGGTATTTATTACTCACGAGCATAGTGACCATATTCAGGGACTGGGAGTGCTTGCCAGAAAGTTCGGTATACCGATGTATGCTACAAAGGGAACCATTGATGGGATTATACACAGTGCCAAAAGCTTGGGCGCATATGATACGGGGCTTTTCAGAGAGGTTATACCGGATGAGGATATTCAGCTAGGGGATATGACCATTCATCCTTTCCGCATTCCACATGATGCCAATGAGCCTTGTGGATACCGATTTGAAAGTGAGGGCAGCAAGGCGGCTGTGGCTACGGATATGGGAACCTTCAGCCCTTACATTGTAGAGAATTTACAGGGAGTAAATGCTATTTTGCTGGAGGCCAATCATGATGTGCGTATGTTACAGGCAGGCCCTTATACCTATGCCTTGAAGCAGCGTATTTTAAGTGACAGAGGGCATTTGTCCAATGATAACAGTGGTCTTCTTTTAAATAAAATTCTGCATGATGATTTAAAGCATATTTTGCTGGGTCATTTAAGCCGTGAAAATAATATGCCTGAGCTGGCCTTTGAAACGGTAAAGTTGGAAATTAATGCGGCAGATACCCCATACAAGGCAGAGGAGTTGGATTTGCGTGTGGCCAGCAGAAGTGAAGTGGGAGAAGTGCTTGATTTTTGATTTTATTTGGTATATGATAGACGAAAACGAAAGGAAATTAAAAAAATGAAGAAAGCAATTATTACAGTGGTTGGCAAGGATACCGTAGGTATTATTGCAAGAGTTTGTACATATTTAGCAGAGGAGAAAATTAATATTCTGGATATCTCCCAGACTATTGTGCAGGGATATTTTAATATGATGATGGTAGTGGATATTTCCGGTGCTGTAAAGGCCTTTGGTCAGGTGGTTACAGAGTTAGATGAGTTGGGTCAAAATATCGGTGTTGTGATTAAGTGTCAAAAGGAAGAGATTTTTGACAGTATGCACAGAATTTAATGAGAGTTACAAGGATAGACCTAAAGACGGGATTTTGTTTGGAGAGGAAAAAACATGATTAATATCAGAGAAGTAACAGAAACCAATGACATGATAGAGAAGGAGATGCTGGATGTCCGTACGATTACCATGGGTATCAGCCTTTTGGATTGCATTGATTCTGATTTAAAACTCTTAAATGAGAAGATTTACCATAAGATTTATCAGTCTGCAAAGGACTTGGTGGCAGTAGGTGAGGAGATTTCCAGAGAATACGGTATTCCTATTGTAAATAAGCGTATTAGTGTCACCCCTATTGCTTTGATAGGCGGAGCAGCCTGCAAGACCACAGAGGATTTTGTGAGTATTGCAAATACCTTGGATAAAGTGGCTAAAGAGGTTGGAGTTAACTTTATCGGCGGATATTCCGCACTTGTTTCCAAGGGCATGACACCGGCAGAGGAAATGTTAATTCGTTCTATACCACAGGCTCTGGCATGCACAGCGCGCGTATGCAGCTCCGTAAATGTGGGCTCTACCAAGACCGGCATTAATATGGATGCAGTCAAGTTGATGGGTGAGATTATAAAGGAGGCAGCAGAGTACACCAAGGAAAAGGATTCACTTGGTTGTGCCAAGCTGGTAGTATTTTGTAATGCACCGGATGACAATCCGTTTATGGCAGGTGCTTTTCATGGGGTGACGGAGGCTGACAGAATTATTAATGTTGGCGTTTCCGGTCCGGGTGTAGTAAAAACAGCCCTGCAAAATGTACGTGGTGAAAGCTTTGAGGTATTGTGTGAAACCATTAAGAAAACGGCCTTTAAGGTAACTCGTGTAGGTCAGCTGGTAGCAAAGGAAGCAAGCGAGAAGCTGGGAGTACCATTTGGTATTGTAGATCTGTCTTTGGCTCCGACACCGGCAGTAGGCGATTCTGTGGCGGATATTTTGTGTGAAATCGGTTTAGAATATGCAGGTGCACCGGGTACTACTGCAGCACTTGCACTCTTAAATGATCAGGTAAAGAAGGGCGGTGTTATGGCTTCTTCTTACGTAGGTGGATTAAGCGGTGCCTTTATTCCGGTAAGTGAGGATCAGGGCATGATAGATGCGGTTACCGTTGGGGCACTAAGTCTTGAGAAGCTGGAAGCTATGACCTGTGTATGCAGCGTAGGTCTGGATATGATAGCTATTCCGGGTGATACCAAGGCTACCACTATTTCAGGTATTATTGCTGATGAGATGGCTATCGGTATGATTAATCAAAAGACCACTGCCGTACGTCTGATTCCTGTTATCGGAAAAGGAGTAGGGGAAACGGTTGAATTTGGCGGACTTCTTGGTTATGCTCCGATTATGCCTGTGAATGGCTTCTCCTGTGACGCCTTTGTTAATCGTGGCGGCAGAATTCCGGCACCAATTCATAGTTTTAAGAATTAATTCGAGGTTTTATGAATAAAAAGAAAAAAGAACTGTCCACAACTCAGGTAATTATGCTGGGTTTTCTGGCAGTTATTCTGATAGGGGCGTTATTACTCATGCTCCCGGTTTGTTCCAGGGAAGGGACATTTACATCCTTTTTAACGTGTTTGTTTACTGCTACTACGTCTGTATGTGTAACAGGCTTAGTAGTAGTGGATACTTATGCCCACTGGAGTACTATGGGGCATATAGTAATATTGCTGTTAATACAGTGCGGAGGCTTGGGAGTAGTAACTTTAAGTACGTATATCCTGACCTTGCTTGGTCAGAAGATTGGCTTGAAGCAAAGACTTCTTTTAGAAGATGCATTGAATTTAGATACTATGTCCGGATTGGTACGTTTCATTAAAAGGGTATTAGTGGGTACATTTCTGGTGGAAGGTGTAGGCGCACTGATGTATATGCTTGTATTTGTACCTCAGATGGGACCAAAGGGTATTTGGGTAGCGGTGTTTAATTCCGTGTCTGCTTTTTGTAATGCAGGTATTGATATTATTGGCCCGGCTTCTCTGGCACCATACGTAGCAAATCCTATTATAAATATTACGACTATGTTGTTGATTGTCATAGGCGGTATTGGTTTTGTGGTCTGGTGGGATGTTTTGGATGTGATGAAGCGTTACAAGAAAGGCATTATACATCGGAGGCATCTTTGGAGCAAATTGCGACTGCATAGCAAAATTGTGCTTTCTGCTACAGGGGGACTTTTGTTGGCAGGCTTTTACATGGTATTGATTTTGGAGTGGAGTAATCCCGAGACTCTTGGGCCTTTAAGTGTTCCCGTTAAGCTGCAGGCAGCCTTGTTTCAGTCTGTGACTCTTAGAACAGCAGGATTTTTCACTATCTCTCAAAAAGGATTATATAACAGTACCGCATTTTTGTGTTTGATATTTATGTTTGTTGGTGGTTCGCCGGTGGGTACGGCAGGCGGTATCAAGACTACTACCGCAGCGGTTTTGTTTGTTGCTACCTGGTCTACCATAAAGGGCATGGATTATACCGGAGTATTTAAACGCAAAATCAATCCGGCTACGGTACGTAAAGCGTTATCTGTTACCATAATCAGTTTGTCAGCTGCTTTGTTGGCATTGATATTCATACTGACTTTTTGCAAGGGTGATTTTATGGATTTAAGCTTCGAGGTGTTTAGTGCTATTGGTACGGTGGGACTGACTCGTGGAGTTACGTCTTCACTAAATGCTGTCGGGCAGATTATAATTATAGTATGTATGTATTTGGGACGTACGGGACCGATTTCTCTGGTAATTGCATTAAATCATATGAAAGGCAGACAAGCAGGGAAGATTGAATATCCCGAAGAAAGTATTACCGTAGGCTAGAGGAGGAAACATGAGTAAAAATAATTCTTATGCAGTAATTGGTATGGGGCGTTTCGGGACTGCTGTGGCTATGGAGCTTTCAAACAGCGGTGCAGATGTTCTGGCTGTAGATATAAACGAAGAGAGGGTTCGTGCTATTTCTGAGCATGTAACATGTGCTGTAAAGGCTGATATATCAGATGCGGAGACCGTGGCCAGTCTGGGGCTTGGCAACATGGATGCAGTGGTGGTAGCTATGACACGTAGTATGGATGCCTCCATTCTGGCAACCATTTCCGCAAAGGAAAGCGGTGCTAAATATGTCATTGCAAAGGCCCAAAATGAAATGCATGCTAAAATTCTGACAAAGGTTGGTGCTGATAAGGTGATTGTACCGGAGAAAGAGAGTGGAAGACGCATTGCTAAGAATCTGGTTAATGGGAATTTTCTGGATTTCTTTGAGTTGTCTGACCGCATCAGCATGGTGGAAATTCCTGTGCAGGAAGAATGGATTGGCTTTAATCTGAGAGAGTTGGATTTTAGACGTAAATACAGCGTAAACGTTATTGCTTACGAAGCCAATGGAAAGGATTTGATTGTAAATATTCCACCGGATATGCCTCTTGATAAAGGAACCATCTGGATAACCGGTATGGTGGAGGATGTGTCCAGGGTGATGAAAAAATCGTAGATAAAGGGTCATTCTGTTAAGCTGATTAGCAGAATGACCTTAATTTATAGCATAATAATCTGTTTTTGCATTTCATGGGTCGTTTTTATACCGGACTTTTGTTGTAACACACTGTCATAAATATGTGCTGCTTTAATATCCAGATTTAGGAGCTGGTACGCTTCGGGCATAAGCTGGGCTTCACAATCAGCAAGCTTGGAGATTAGCGGAATGTCAGTCTTTTTTTTGATTTCAGACAGAAGCGGAGCAGATGCTCTGCGGAAGCCTAAAATTCTGGCATATGGTACAGGCTTGTGCACATCGTGGGTATCTGTCTTAATATCCAGTAAAATGTGCATCAAGGTACGGCATACCCTTGCGTAGGTGGTATCCTTGGTCCAAAGTAGGTTGGCAAATTGAGTGAAATCTGTAAATGCCGGCAAGTGTTTTGAAATTTTATTGGCGAATTCAGTCGTTACTTCCCAAAAGTCTGTCAGGCTTTCCGGCGGCAGGCTTAATAATTTATAGTGCAGCAGATTACTGAAGTCGCCCGGGAAAATCAGACGGTTCTTGGTAAAACCTTCTTTTAAAGCCGTGGCAGTAAATGCAGGTACCATTTCGGATAAGTCAGGGCAGGTGTCAGAAGCTTCAAGGCATTCTCTGATTGCTGTAGCAGAAGAGAAGTCTCCCGGACAGGTGTCTAAATATGCTTGACCCTGTCTTTTTATGGTTACAGGCTGTATAGAGCTGTCCAGACGATATAACGCCTTTAAATACTCCAGTGCCAGCATATTATTGGACATGCTGTCCAATACGGACAAATCCAGTCCGGGATAGGCTTGCTGTAGTGCATAGGTACGTGCTGCAGGGTGCGTCAGTCCCTGTTTTAAGGCAGATTGGTATGCTTGATTGTATGTGGATGTTGATTCTTGGCTTTGCACAGAATTTAATATTTGGGCAATGTCGGAAAGTTTGTTCAGAAATCCCGCTTCGGTTCCGAAGCTGACAGTATCCACACAACCTAACTGATGCAGTAAGGATACAGCACCAAAGCCAAAGCCTTCGCCGCTGGATAAGGTATAGGGAACAGGTAACTCCAGTACCAGGTCACTGCCGGCTTCTAAGGCCATACGGGTACGGGTGTGCTTGTCCAGAATGGCGGGAAGGCCCCGTTGCACAAAATCTCCGCTAAGTACAGTGACAATGTAATCTGCACCTGTAATGGCTTTGGTTTGGGTAATATGATATTGGTGTCCGAGGTGCAGAGGATTGTACTCTGCAATAATACCGCAAATATGCATGATGGCCTCCAAAATGTTACGAATGTATTTCAAAAGATACAATTTTACGAAAATAAGCACTTGTGATTAAAATCTGTATTTAGTATAATATATTTATAAAGTTTGGACAAGATATGTCTAAGCAAATTTTACATATGGCTGGTGTGACCAGACCTGGAAGGAGTAAAGTATGTCTTATATTGATTCCATTAAGGAAAGAGCAAAACAGAGCAAGAAAACAATTTGTTTACCGGAAACAGAAGACAAAAGAACTCTCTTGGCAGCAGCAAAGGTTTTAGAGGAAGGTATTGCTGATGTAGTATTAGTTGGCAATGAAGAAAAGGTGCATGACAGTGCTGAGTGGTTAAACATTGATTTATCAGGTGCTACTATTGTAGATCCTGCTGCATCACCTAAGTTAGATGCATATGTTGAGTTGTTATACGAGACCAGAAAAGCTAAGGGTATGACCATGGAGAAGGCCAAAGAGTTATTATTAACCGACAATTTATTCTTTGGTGTTATGATGGTTAAGGCCGGTGATGCTGATGGTATGGTTGCAGGTGCATGTCACTCCACAGCCAACGTTCTTCGTCCGTCCTTACAGATTTTAAAGACTGCTCCAGGTACCAAGTTAGTATCTGCATTCTTCATTATGGCAGTTCCGAATTGTGATGCAGGTGAAAACGGCACATTTATTTTTGCAGACAGTGGCTTAAATCAGGATCCAAATGCAGAAGAACTGGCAGCAATAGCAGATTCTTCCGCAAAGAGTTTCAAGGCTTTAGTTGGTGATGAGCCGAGAGTTGCTATGCTTTCTCACTCTACAAAGGGTTCTGCAAAGCATGCTTTGGTTGATAAGGTTGTGGAAGCCACCAGAATTGCCAAGGAATCCTATCCGGAACTTAAGGTGGATGGTGAATTACAGTTAGATGCAGCTTTAGTTGACTCCGTAGCAAGCTCTAAGGCTCCGGACAGCGAAGTGGCAGGTAAGGCTAATGTGCTTATTTTCCCTAACTTAGATGCAGGTAATATCGGATACAAGTTAGTTCAGAGACTTGCAAAGGCAGAAGCTTATGGACCAATTCTTCAGGGTATTGCAAAGCCGGTGAATGACTTGAGCCGTGGATGTAATTGGGAAGATATCGTTGGTGTAGTAGCTATTACAGCCGTACAGGCTCAGTTGGCTGATTAATGTTAGTAAAATAAGGCATATATCTATATAATGAAAGGAATTTAAAATCATGAATATTTTAGTTATTAATTGTGGAAGTTCTTCTTTAAAGTATCAGCTTATTGATATGACTAACGAAACTGTAACTGCAAAGGGTTTATGTGAAAGAATTGGTATCGAAGGCTCTAATCTTGTTCATCAGCAGGCAGGAAAAGGTAAAATTGTTTTTGAAAAGCCTATGCCGGATCACAAGGTTGCTATCCAGATGGTATTAGATGCATTAGTTGATCCGGAACATGGTGTTGTAAAGAGTGTTGATGAAATCTCAGCAGTTGGTCACCGTGTGGTACATGCAGGTACAAACTACAGCGATGCAGTTATTATCGATGAGGATGTTAAGAGAGTTATTAAGATTTGTTATGATTTGGCTCCGTTACACAATCCTGCAAACCTTATGGGTATTGAGGCTTGTGAAGCAGCTATGCCTGGCAAGCCAAATGTAGCAGTTTGGGATACTGCTTTTGGTATGAGCATGGATGAAAAGGCATATTTATACGCTATTCCATATGAGTATTTTGATAAATACAGTGTTCGTCGTTATGGTTTCCACGGAACAAGCCATAAATTCGTTTCCGGTGAAGCTATCAAATTCGCAGGCTTAGATCCTGAAAAGGCAAAAGTAATCGTTTGTCACTTGGGTAATGGTGCCAGTGTTTCTGCTTCCATTGGCGGCAAGTGTGTAGATACCAGTATGGGTCTTACACCATTGGAAGGTTTGATTATGGGTACCAGAAGTGGTGATATCGATGCCGGCGTTGTACAGTATATCTGCAACAAAGAGGGCAAGGATATCAATGAAGTATTAAATATCCTCAACAAGAAGTCCGGTCTGCTTGGTATGAGCGATGGTCTTTCCAGCGACTCCCGTGACATTATGAAGGCTGCAGCGGAAGGCAATCCTCGTGCAAAGGCTACAGCAGAAGCTTTTGAATATCGTGTTGCTAAGTATATCGGCGCTTACACAGCAGCAATGAATGGTGTAGATGCAATCTGCTTTACTGCAGGTATCGGTGAAAATGATAAGGATGTTAGAAAGGGTATCTGCAGCTATTTGGGTTACCTGGGCATCGAAATTGACGATGAAGCAAACAATGTTCGTGGAGAGAAGAGAGTTATCTCCACAGCAGATTCTAAGGTAAAGGTTATGTTGCTCCCAACCAATGAAGAGCTTGCTATTGCAAGAGAAACTTACAGACTATGCAAATAATCAGCTAAAAATTTAACAAAATCAAAATTTATCATTGACAGTTAATGCCAAAATGTGTATAATCGATTAAGTGTGAATAGGAGATACTATGTTTATTAACTTATCTGATGTTTTTCTTTCCCCGGGCAGACCGCTTCATGTAAGCTGTCCGATTGAGATGACTGAGATTCAAAATGGATATGAAAGCTTTTCTATTATAGAGAAGTCGGAGTTGAGGCTTGCTGCCACTCATAAGAGCAGAGGCAGAGCATTGATTACAGGTACAGCTTATATTATTGTTGATATGTTCTGTGACCGTTGCTTAAAGCCGGTGCCTGAACGAATTGACATATCCTTTGAACGTGAGGTTTTTTCTCCGGAAGCAGATGCAGGTGAGGAGACTGAGGATAATCTCGGCATTATGGAGGGATATCAGTTAAACGTAGAGAATCTTGTATTCAATGAAATTTTGATGAACTGGCCTATGAAGGTATTGTGTAAAGCGGATTGCAAAGGAATTTGTAAAATGTGTGGCAAGGACCTCAACCTTGGGGAGTGCGGATGTGATGCATTTGTACCGGACCCGAGGATGGCAGTGATAAAAGATATCTTTAACGCGAATAAGGAGGTGTAACGATGTCTATTTGTCCAAAGAACAAATCTTCCAAAGGTAGAAGAGATAAGAGAAGAGCAAACTGGAAAATGAGCGCTCCTACATTAGTAAAATGTAGCAAATGTGGTGCACTTATGATGCCACACAGAGTATGCAAGGCTTGCGGTTCTTACAATAAGCGCGAAATCGTTAGCGTAGAAAACTAATTTTGATGAATAGAGCGTCCCAAAAGGGACGCTTTTTTCATATTAACACTTGCATTTTGAATTTCTCTCTAGTATAGTAGAATTATTGAAATGTACGTAGGAGACTTTTTGTATGAATGAATGGATTAAAGTGGCAGTGGATGCTATGGGTGGTGATAATGCCCCGGCAGAAATTGTCAAGGGTTCCGTGGAGGCTGTTTTAGCTTCTGAGAAGTTAAAGGTTTATCTGGTGGGACGCAAAGAGGCTATAGAGGCAGAGCTTTCCCAATATACATATCCTGCCGGGCAGGTAGAGATTGTACATGCGGAGGAAGTAATTGAGATGGCGGAGCCACCGGTTATGGCGATTCGTCGTAAGAAGGATTCCTCTATTGTAGTTGCCATGAATATGGTAAAGCGTGGAGAGTGTGATGCTTACGTTTCAGCAGGCAGCACAGGTGCCAATCTGGTAGGCGGGCAGGTTATTGTGGGTCGTATTCGTGGTGTGGAGAGACCACCGTTAGCTCCGCTTTTGCCTACAGCAAAAGGAGTGTCCTTGCTGGTAGACTGTGGTGCCAATGTGGATGCCAGACAAAGTCATCTGGTGCAGTTTGCCAAGATGGGTTCCATATATATGGAGCATGTTATGGGGGTTAAGAACCCTAGAGTTGCCATTGTAAATATCGGTGCGGAGGAGGAAAAGGGCAATGCTCTTGTAAAGGAGACTTTTCCATTGTTAAAGGAGTGTACGGATATCAATTTCATTGGCAGTATTGAAGCAAGAGACATACCGGCCGGCTACGCAGATGTTATTGTTTGTGAGGCCTTTGTCGGTAATGTTATATTGAAGCTGTATGAAGGAGTTGGTGCCACTTTGATTAAAGAAGTCAAAGCAGGCATGATGACAAGTCTTCGCAGCAAAATAGGAGCTTTGTTAGTGAAGCCTGCTTTAAAGCAGACCTTAAAAAGGTTCCAGACAGATGAGCATGGTGGAGCACCGATGCTTGGTCTGAATGGTTTGGTAGTAAAGACTCATGGCAGTTCTAAGGCTATCGAAATCAAAAATTCTATTTTACAGTGTATTGCCTTTACAGAACAGGACATCAATGGTAAAATACGAGAGAATATCTCAGTAACAAAAGAAGAATAAAAACAGAGAGGTTATCTAAAATGGAAGAATTTGAAAAACTCAAACAAATTATTGCAGATGTATTAAATGTGGATCCGGAAGAAGTAAAGATGGAGACAACCTTTATGGATGATCTGGGCGCTGATTCTTTGGATGTTTTCCAGATTATTATGGGCATTGAAGAAGAATTTGATATTGAAGTTCCGGCAGAGGCTGCTGAGGACATCAGAACTGTAGAAGAGGCAGTAGAATTAATCAAGAATGCAGTGAACTAATAAGTGAAAGCAAACCCTCTTACGTGTTTTGGGTAAGAGGGTTGCTTTTATAAAATGCGGAGGTTGTTATGCAGTGGGGTGCGATGGCGCAGGGTATCGCTGAGCTGGAGGAAAGAATTGGTTATACTTTTCAGGATAAAAGTCTTATTAAGCAGGCTTTGACACACAGTTCCTATGCCAATGAGATGCGTATATTAAAGAATGATAATTACGAGAGGCTTGAATTTCTGGGAGATGCAGTTTTAGAAATGGTTTCCAGTGATTTTTTGTTTTCTAAATATCCTACTATGCCTGAGGGGCAATTAAGTAAGCTTAGGGCTTCTCTGGTTTGCGAGCCGGCACTATCTCTTGCGGCCAAGAGAATAGAGCTGGAAAAATATTTCTTATTAGGTAAAGGGGAAGAGGCTACAGGAGGGCGAGGAAGGGATTCCATTGCCTGTGACATTATGGAAGCTGTTATTGGAGCCATTTATAGAGATAGCGGGATAGAAGAAGCCAAAAAATATATTTTCAAATTTATTTTAGACAATATTGAGAAGAAAAAATTGTTTTATGATGCCAAGTCTACCTTACAGGAGCTGGCACAAAGCAAATACAAACAGCCGTTGGTTTATAAGGTAGTGTATGAAAAAGGTCCGGAGCATGAGAAGGAGTTCGGCGTAGAGGCCTGCCTGGGTGAAAGTGTTGTCGGACGCGGTAAAGGCAGAAGTAAAAAAATTGCCGAGCAGCATGCAGCCTATGAAGCCTTGTTAGCATTACAAGATGAGGAAGAATAAGTGTTATGTATTTAAAAAGTATAGAAATACAGGGATTTAAATCCTTTGCAAATAAGATAAATTTTCAATTCCATAATGGTATTACCGGCATTGTTGGACCAAACGGCAGTGGTAAAAGTAATGTTGCAGATGCGGTTCGCTGGGTTTTAGGTGAACAGCGCAGCAAGCAGCTTCGTGGCGGCAGCATGCAGGATGTTATTTTTGCCGGCACAGAGCTTCGTAAGCCCTTAAGCTATGCTTATGTAGCCATTACTCTGGATAATTCGGACCATCAGCTGCCCATTGATTATAATGAGGTTACCGTAGCCCGCAGGTTATATCGCTCCGGGGAAAGTGAATATATTATTAATGGTACTACCTGCAGGTTAAAGGATGTAAATGAGCTTTTTTATGATACCGGTATTGGTAAAGAAGGCTATTCTATTATCGGACAGGGTCAGATTGACAAAATTTTAAGTGGTAAGCCGGAAGAACGTCGTGAGCTTTTTGATGAAGCAGCAGGTATTGTAAAGTTTAAAAGACGCAAATATACTGCGACTAAGAAGTTAGAGGAAGAAAAGGCAAATTTGGTGCGCGTGTCAGATATTCTGGCAGAACTGGAAAAGCAAATCGGGCCTTTGGAGAGACAGTCTGAAAAGGCTAAAATATACTTAAAGAAAAAAGAAGCATTAAAAAACTTAGATGTAAATTGCTTTCTGTTAGAGCATAAGCGCCTGAATACCGAGCTTACTCAAGTAGAAGAAAAATATGAGATTGCAAGCACTCAGCTGAAAGATGCGAATGCTAAGTATGAGCATATTAAGGAAGAGTATGAAGAGACTACCAAGGCTATAGAGGCTTGTGAAGCTACCATAGAGGAGAAACGTACTTTTTTGAGCGACAGCAGTGTAATGCGTGGTAAGCTGGAAGGCCAGATTAACGTATACAAAGAACAGATTCATTCTGCGGAGAGTAATGAGCAGCATTTTTATACCCGTAAGGAAAACGTGGAGAAGGAAATAGCTGAAAAAGAGGCTGAAAAGGCAGAGCTTTTAAAAGATAAAGAAAAGATTGATGCCACTGTTCAGGATATTACCAAGGTGCGCGATGAAGCCCAGGCTCATTTGGATGAAGTTCTTGACAAAATTACCGAAGTTACGAATCAGATAGAAGCACAAAAAAATGCTATCATTGAAGGCCTGAATCAGCGTGCTACCATTAAATCCAAGCTCAGTCGATTTGATTCTGTGGTAGAGCAGACCCAAATTCGTAAGGCGGAGATACAGTCCAGAATGCTGCGTGCCAAGTCTGACGAGGCTAAGCAGAAGGAAACCATTGAAGCTCTGGAAAAAGAATTCGAGGAGCTTTCTGAAGCTATACGTGTAATGGAAGCAGAGGTTTCAGAGAAAGAGACTGCATTAAATGAATTCCGCAAAGAATTGACAGCATGTGATGAAAGCTATCGAAGCACACAGGAACAGTATCATAGAGAACAATCCAGATTAGAAGCTCTTGCAAATATGACAGAGCGTTATGAAGGTTATGGTGGTGCTGTTAAGTGCGTTATGGAGCAAAAAAGCCGGGAAAAGGGCATTATCGGCGTTGTGGCGGATATTCTGAAAACCGATGCAAAGTATGAGCTCGCAATTGAAACGGCACTGGGCAGCAATATTCAAAATATTGTTACCGACAATGAAGAGGTTGCGAAGCGAATGATTGCTCTGTTAAAAAAGGAGAGAGCAGGACGCGCTACTTTTCTACCTTTAACCAGCATTAAAAACAGTCAGGAATTTAAAAATACAGATTGCTTAAAGGAAGACGGTGTTCTGGGACTGGCTGACAGTCTGGTGCATGTGGAGGAGGTTTATCGTAGTGTAGCTAAAAGTCTGCTGGGCAGGATTGTGGTAGTGGACAATATTGACCATGCCGTGCAGATTGCCCGTAAATATAAGTATACAGTACGTATGGTTACTTTGGAAGGTGATATGCTTGTTCCCGGTGGTGCCATGAGCGGTGGTGCTTTCAAAAATAATTCTAATCTTCTGGGACGCAGAAGAGAGATGGAAGCCATTGAGCAGACTATCAAAGAGTTGGCAGACAAGCTGGAAGCCATCAATCAGGAAATCGAAGATAAAAAGACGAAAAGAAACAAGCTGCGTGTAGAAGTGGAGATGATGAAATCGCAGCTGCAGATGAAGCTCTTAGAGCAAAATACAGCCCGTTTGAATGTAACAGCTGCATTGGAACGAAAAGAAGAGGCTCTTGCGGATGCAGGGGAATTAACCCAGGAAATTCAGGATATTGAGCAGAAGCTTCTTGAAATTTCTCAGGAAAAAGAGGCTGTACTTAAGGAGCTTCAAGCTTCTGAGGAGGCAGAAAAAGAAGCAGATACGTTGGTTTTTAAATTGCAGGGTGAGTTTTTGGATTTAAATGTAACCGAAGAAGAGGAAGCCGCCAAGGTAAATGAATGGGATATGAAAGTCCGCTCCTTTATGCAGACTTTGGATTTTCATCAGCAGAATATCAATCGTATCCAGAGTGAAATTGATAGATTTATCAGTGAATTAGTGGAGATTGAGGTAAATATTGAGGTCAGCAAGCAGGATGTGGTTGATAAGCTGGCGGCCATTGAGGAGTTAACACAGAGCATCCTTCACTCAGGAGAGATTTTGGAAGAGGCACAGGTGAAGCTGAAGGAAGCTATGGCTGAGAAGGAAGAGCTGACACGTAAGCAAAAGCAGTTTTTTGATAACCGTGAAGAAATGGCCGGACAAATTTCCGGTCTGGATAAAGAAGTCTATCGTTTAAATGCCCAGAAGGAAAAACTGGAAGAAAGCATGGAGAATCAGATTAATTACATGTGGAATGAATATGAAATTACCCTGAGCCTTGCACTTGCGCTTTCTAATCCTGACATGACTGATTTATCCGCCATGAAGAAGGAAATTATTGAAATCAAGGCGGAAATCAAAAAGCTTGGAGACGTGAATGTAAATGCTATAGAAGATTATAAAAATCTGATGGAGCGTTATACCTTCTTAAAGACACAGCATGACGATCTGGTGGAAGCAGAAAAAACGCTGGAAGGCATTATTGAAGAGCTGGATGCTGCCATGAGAAAGCAGTTTAAGGAGAAATTTGCAGAAATCGGTAAGGAATTTGATAAGGTGTTTAAGGAGCTGTTTGGAGGCGGTAAAGGTACTTTAGAGCTGCAGGAGGAAGAAGATATTCTGGAAGCAGGCATTCGTATTATTGCACAGCCCCCTGGAAAGAAGCTTCAGAACATGATGCAGTTGTCCGGTGGTGAAAAGGCGTTAACAGCCATTGCACTATTATTTGCCATTCAGAACCTGAAGCCATCGCCATTCTGTCTTTTAGATGAAATTGAAGCGGCACTGGATGAATCTAACGTAGGTCGCTATGCCAAGTATTTACATAAGCTGACCAAGTATACACAGTTTATTGTGATTACACACAGAAGAGGTACCATGGAGGAGGCAGACAGACTGTATGGTATTACCATGCAGGAAAAGGGTGTTTCTGCACTGGTAAGTGTAAATCTGGTAGAACAAGAGTTGGAGGCATAATGGTATGGGAGAAGAAAAAAAGGGTTTCTTTGCCAAGCTAAAAGCTGGTTTGGCAAAAACGAGAAATAATATTGTACAAGGGATTGATCAGGTATTCAGTGGGTTTTCTGATATAGATGAGGATTTTTATGAGGAGCTGGAAGCGCAGCTGATTCTGGGTGACATCGGGGTAAATGCTACCTCTGAAATTATGGAGCGTGTACGTAAGGATGTGCGCAGGCTTCAAATCAAGGTGCCGTGGCAATGTAAGAAGCTTCTGGTACAGTCTATTAAGGAGCAAATGAAGGTTTCCGATACTGCCTATGAATTTGAACAAAAAAAATCCGTAATTTTTGTAATAGGTGTAAATGGAGTTGGTAAAACTACTTCTGTAGGAAAACTCGCTTATAATCTTAAGAATTCCGGCCGTAAGGTGCTTATAGCGGCAGCAGATACCTATCGTGCAGCAGCAAATGATCAGCTCAAGGAGTGGGCGAATCGTGCCGGTGTGGATATGATTAGCTCAAAGGAGGGCACGGACCCTGCAAGCGTAGTGTATGATGCAGTAAATGCTGCCAAGGCCAGAGGCGTAGATGTACTGATTTGTGATACCGCAGGGCGTTTACACAATCGCAAGAACCTGATGGAAGAATTAAAGAAAATGAACCGTATCATTGACAGGGAATTTCCGGATGCTCACAGAGAAAACCTGATTGTTCTGGATGGTACCACAGGCCAGAATGCACTGGTGCAGGCAAAGGAGTTCGGTGCTGTTACGGATTTGACAGGCATTGTTTTGACAAAGTTAGACGGTACGGCAAAGGGCGGTATTGCAGTGGCTATTCAGTCTGAGCTGAAGGTGCCGGTGAAGTTTATCGGTGTGGGTGAAGGCATTGAGGATTTGCAGAAATTTGACGCAGATGCTTTTGTAAATGCATTGTTTGAAGTACAAGAAGGAGAGTTTGACAGAGACTAGCGAGGAATACTATGATGGAAAACGCATTAACATTAGAGAAATTTGAAGAAGCAAGTGAGGTAATTAAGTCAGTTACCTTGGAAACGAAATTAGTTTACAGTGATTATTTCAGCGCACAGACCGGCAATCGTGTTTATTTTAAACCGGAAAATATGCAGTTTACCGGTGCCTACAAGGTGCGAGGTGCTTATTATACCATGAGTACTTTGTCAGAGGAGGAAAGGCAAAGAGGTGTGATTACTGCATCTGCAGGTAATCATGCTCAGGGTGTGGCTTATGCGGCCAAGTGTTACGGCTGCAAGGCTACGATTGTTATGCCGAACACCACACCATTAATGAAGGTAAATCGTACCAAGTCCTACGGGGCAGATGTGGTGCTTTATGGTGACGTGTATGACGAGGCTTGTGCAAAGGCCTATGAACTGGCTGAAAAGCAAGGATATACCTTTATTCATCCTTTTGATGATTTAAGAGTGGCAACAGGTCAGGGTACCATTGCCATGGAAATTTTTAAGGAATTGCCGTTAGTGGATTATATTTTGGTTCCAATTGGCGGCGGCGGTCTGGCAACAGGTGTTTCTACCTTGGCCAAGCTTTTAAATCCAAAGATTAAAGTTATTGGTGTAGAGCCGGCAGGGGCAAATTGTATGCAGATCTCTTTTGAAAAAGGTGAAGTGACTACTTTGACAGCAGTAAATACCATTGCAGACGGCACGGCAGTAAAAACCCCCGGCAGCAATATTTTTCCATATGTCAGGGAGAATTTGGACGAGATCATTACCGTAGAGGATGATGAGCTGGTTGCCTGCTTCTTAGATATGGTAGAAAATCACAAAATGATTGTAGAGAATTCAGGCTTGTTAACAGTTGCTGCCTTAAAGCATTTAAATGTCAAGGGCAAGCGCATTGTTTCTATCCTGAGTGGCGGCAATATGGATGTTATTACTATGTCAAGCGTTGTTCAACAGGGACTGATTTTCCGTGACAGAGTGATTACCGTGGCAATACGTCTTCCGGACAAGCCGGGTGAGCTCCACAGAGTTTCCGGTATTATTGCAGCATGTAATGCCAATGTTATTAAGCTGGAGCACAATCAGTTTGTAACTACCAACAGGCGTGCAGCGGTGGAACTGGTTATTACCATGGAGGCAGATGGTACTGAACATAAAGAACAGATTATGAGTACATTGGAAAAGGAAGGCTATCAGCCAAGGCTGGTGCCGACTATTGCCTAAAAGCTTGCTTTTAACAGGAGGATTATGAAAAATACAATAAAATTATTACGTGAATATGCTATTATGACGATAGGTTCTGTGATATATGCCATGGGGATTGCACTGTTTCTAGATCCGAACCATTTGGCGCCAGGTGGACTTTCCGGTATCGCCATTATTCTTAGCAGCATTATTCCTGTAGAGACAGGAACGATTATCTTTGTTTTTAATATTCCGCTTATCATTGTGGGATACCTGAAATTAGGAAGAAAGCTGATTTTGCGTACTTTTTATTGTGTTGTCCTGACCACCAGTCTGATGGATGGGATTGGTCGGTACTATGGCAGGGTTGTTACCGATGACTTGCTCATATCTGCTATTGCAGGTGCAGGATTGGTTGGCATAGGTATCGGGATGATTATGAAGAAGGAAAGCACTACCGGTGGTTCTGACATTGTAGTAAGGCTACTCAGGAAGCGATTTCCGCATATTAAGACAAGTGCTATTTTTTCTATCCTGGACTGCACCATTGTAGCAATCAGTGCTATTGTGTTTAAAGACATTGAGCTTGCCATGTATGCATTGATTGCAGTTGCTACCTGTGCCTTTGTGCTTAACAGGGTATTGTATGGTACGGATGAAGCCAAAATGGTCTACATTATCAGTGACCACAGTCAGCCTATTGCAGATAGGCTGTTAAAGGATTTAGAGGTGGGTGTCACCTTTATTCAGGGGAAGGGTGCCTACAGTGGCAAGGAGAAGGAAGTAATTATGGTGGTTATGCGTAATGTAATTGCACCCAAGGCAGAGGAAATTGTCAAGGAAGTGGATCCTACGGCATTCATGATTGTTTCCAGTGCCAATGAAATATATGGTCAGGGGTATAAAAATATTTTTAGTGAAAAATTATAAATTGTATCTCAAAAAATACAATAAAAGTGCAGGCGTCAAGAAAAAATACTTGACACCTGCACTTTGTTTTGGTATGATACTTTAGGTGTCAAGGGATATTCCTTTACACTTAGATAAAAGGAGTGTGAACAGTATGTCTTCAGTAGAGGAAATCGTGGAGCAAAGTCTCTTATATGATTTTTATGGTGAGCTGCTTACAGAGCATCAGCGGAGGATATACGAAGCAGCTTTTTTTGAAAATTATTCTTTAAGCGAAATTGCTGAAGATGCCGGTATTTCCAGACAAGGTGTACATGACCTCTTAAGGCGCTGTGATAAGCAGCTTAGAGGTTATGAAGCGAAGCTTCATCTGGTAGATCGATTTACCAGAGTACGCAGTGATATAGAGCGTATAATGAGCCTTGTAGATGAGCTTGAGGGGGTCACCCCGGAGAAACTTAATGGCATAAAGGATATAGCCGGCAGGTTAATGGAGGAGCTTTAATCTATGGCATTTGAAAGTTTATCAGACAAACTACAGAATGTTTTTAAAAACTTAAGAGCCAAAGGTCGTTTGACAGAAGAGGACGTAAAGCTTGCTCTGAAGGAAGTGAAGATGGCTCTTTTAGAGGCCGATGTAAACTTCAAGGTAGTAAAGCAGTTTATTAAGGCAGTAGAAGAAAAGGCTATCGGACAGGATGTAATGAACGGTTTGAATCCGGGGCATATGGTTGTCAAGATTGTACATGAGGAATTAATTACGCTTATGGGCAGTGAGACTTCCGAGTTAAAGATGGCACCGGGGCAGCAGATTACCGTGATTATGATGGCAGGCTTACAGGGTGCAGGTAAGACCACTACCACGGCCAAGATTGCAGGAAAGTTAAAGCAGAAGTCCAAAAAACCACTGCTTGCTGCCTGTGATATTTACAGACCGGCTGCTATAGAGCAGTTGCACATCAATGGTGAGAAGCAGGGTGTAGATGTATTCAGCATGGGTACCGGTCACAAGCCGGTAGATATTGCAAAGGCAGCCTTAGAGCATGCAGCTAAAAATGGTCACAACGTAGTTATTCTGGATACCGCAGGCCGACTTCACATTGATGAAGCCATGATGGCAGAGCTGCAGGAGATAAAGTCACAGCTTACCGTGCATCAGACCCTTTTGGTAGTGGATGCCATGACAGGTCAGGATGCGGTGAACGTAGCCAGCGAGTTTAATGAGAAGGTTGGTGTAGACGGTATCGTGCTTTCCAAGATGGACGGTGACACCCGAGGTGGTGCTGCACTTTCCGTAAAGGCAGTAACCGGTAAGCCTATTCTTTTTGTAGGTATGGGTGAAAAGCTTTCTGACTTAGAGCAGTTTTATCCGGACCGTATGGCCAGTCGTATCCTTGGCATGGGTGATGTGCTCTCTCTGATAGAGAAGGCGGCAGAAAATATCGATATTGACGAAGCCAAAGAAAAAGATATGATGAGCCGCATGAAGAAGGGAAAGTTCGATTTTGAGGACTACTTAGAGAGCATGAAGCAGATGCGCAACATGGGCGGTCTTGGCAGTATTTTAGGTATGCTTCCTGGCATGGGTATGAAGGCAGCTGATTTAGAAGGTGCAATCGATGAGAAGCAGATGGCCCGCACAGAGGCAATTGTATTATCTATGACTCCGGCTGAACGCAAAAATCCCAAGCTTCTAAATCCGAGCCGCAAGCATCGTATTGCAAAGGGTGCCGGTGTGGATATTGCGGTGGTTAATCGTTTTATCAAGCAGTTCGAACAGAGCCAGAAGATGATGAAGCAGTTTAGCGGTATGGGCAAGCGTGGCTTTGGGGGATTAGGTGGTTTCCCGGGCATGGGCGGCCGCGGCGGCAGAAAGTTTTTCTAGGCCGTATCAATACAGGTGACAAAAGTTTAGATACTTTTTCATAAATATATCAAAATTATTTATTTTATTTTTGGAGGAAACAACAATGGCAGTAAAAATCAGATTAAGAAGAATGGGACAGAAGAAGGCTCCTTTTTATAGAATTATCGTAGCAGATTCTCGTTCCCCAAGAGATGGCAGATTTATCGAAGAAATCGGTACTTATGATCCAAACCAGAATCCAAGTGCAATTAAGGTAAACGAAGAGTTGGCAAAGAAGTGGTTGGCAAACGGTGCTCAGCCAACAGATGTAGTTGCAAAGATCTTCAAGGTAGCTGGTATTGAGAAATAAGTCTTTACAACATACATTTGGAGGTGGATTATGAAAGAATTAGTTGAAGTAATTGCAAAAGCACTCGTTGATAATCCAAGTGAAGTTGTAGTAACTGAAAGAAAAGATGGCAGGAACATTGTAATAGAGCTTCATGTAGCACAGTCCGATATGGGCAACGTAATCGGCAAGCAGGGCAGAATTGCAAAAGCTATCCGTGCAGTTGTCAAAGCTGCTTCTACAAAAGAGCATGTAGATGTGGAAATCATCTAATGTCAGTGAATTATTTTTCTGATTATTTGCAGAAAGGCACTCTATGAGTGCCTTTTTTAGGAGGAACCAGGTGGAAACAAAATTACAGGTAGGTGTTATTTCCTCTACCCATGGTGTAAGAGGAGAGGTAAAGGTATTTCCCACAACAGATGATGTAAAGCGTTTTAAGCGGTTGAAGGAAGTGCTTTTAGATACAGGCAGAGAAGAGCTGACGCTGGAAATTGAGGGTGTAAAGTTTTTCAAACAGTTTGTTATTTTGAAATTCAAGGGCTTTGATAATATCAATGATATAGAAAAGTATAAAGGAAAAGGTCTATATGTGACACGTGCCAATGCTGTGAGACTTCGTAAGGATGAGTATTTTATTGCTGATTTGCAAGGGCTTCATGTAGTGGATGAAGAAGGAAAGGCTGTCGGGACACTGCGTGATGTTATGGAGACCGGGGCAAATGACGTATATATTATTGATATGGCTGATGGCAGAGAGGTGCTGATACCGGCCATCAAGGAGTGTATTTTGCATGTTGATATGGAAGCCAGAGTGATGAAGATTCATGTCATGGATGGACTTCTGGATTAAGGAGCAGGTATGAAGTTTCATGTATTAACCCTTTTTCCGGAAATGATTACGGGAGCGCTGTCTACCAGTATTATCGGCAAGGCTATGGAGCGTGGTCAGATTTCCTTAGAGGCTGTCAATATCAGAGATTATACACTGGATAAGCACAAAAAGGTAGACGATTATACCTATGGCGGTGGAGCCGGAATGTTAATGGCAGCGCAGCCGGTTTATGATGCATATCAGGCGGTAATCAGTCCTGATAAGCCAAAGCCTCGTACTATTTATGTGACCCCTCAGGGACCTACCTTTAATCAGGAGATGGCTAAGGAGTTTGCGTCAGAGGAGGAACTGGTAATTCTTTGCGGGCATTATGAAGGTATTGATGAGCGTGTATTAGAGGAAATTGTGACAGATTATGTTTCTATAGGGGACTATGTGCTGACAGGGGGAGAGCTTCCTGCTATGGTTATGATTGATGCCATTGCCAGATTTGTGCCAGGCGTACTTAGTAACGACGAATCTGCCATGACGGAGTCCTTTCATAATGATTTGCTGGAATATCCCCAGTATACCCGTCCGGCAGTGTGGATGGGCAAGGAGGTTCCGGCTATATTACTATCCGGTGACCATAAGAAGGTAGAAGAGTGGCGCTTAGAGCAGTCTGTTCAGAGAACCCGCGAGCGCAGACCGGATTTATATGCTTTATATGAGGCCAGACAGGCACTTTTGCCAAAGAAAAAACCACGTAGGAAGAAGAAAAAGCCGGAAGAGAATAATTTTGAAAATTTATTATAAAATATGCAAGAAAATAGTTGCATTTTGGAATGTATTGTGCTAAATTAGATATGTTGTGAAATAGGAGATGGTCCTCTGTGGCAGAAAGCCTTAAGAACATCCAAATATAAGGAGGAAACACAATGAACGAAATTATTAAAAGTATTGAAGCTGCACAGTTAAAGGCTTCCGTAGCAGAGTTTGCAGTTGGTGACACTGTAAGGGTTTATGGTAAGATCAAGGAAGGTAACCGCGAGCGTATTCAGGTTTTTGAAGGCGTTGTTATGAAGAGACAGGGCGGAAGCAACAGAGAAACCTTCACGGTTAGAAAGACTTCTAATGGTGTTGGTGTTGAGAAGACATGGCCATTACACAGCCCTAACGTAGAGAAGATCGAAGTAGTAAGAAGAGGTAAGGTAAGACGTGCTAAATTGAACTACTTAAGAGACCGCGTAGGTAAGGCTGCAAAGGTTAAAGAGCTTGTAAAATAATTTTTAAAACCCGGGACAACTGCAGATGGCTTGTAGTTGTCCCATTTTTTTTATGGTTTAGTTAAATCAAGCTTGGCTGAACTGTTAGGTTTTTAGTTTTAGGAGAAAAGCACATGGCAAGAGGAGGATTGTCCTTTCGCAGGAAAAAGCGCTTAAGTGATGAGATAAAAATATTAATCAGAAACTATTTCCTTGGTTGTGTAACAGCATTTGCTTTAGGTGTATTAGTGGTTATGGCCTTTGGCTATACAATTACTAACGTGGGAGTATCCATGGAAGAGGCTATTGCCCACAATCAAAAGGTATTGGTAAATCGAACCAGTTATTTTGTGTTTGCACCAAGGGTGGATGATGTGGTAGTATTTAAGCAAGGCAGCAATGCGCATATGTATATTAAACGTGTAGTTGCTGTGCCGGGGGATACTGTTCAGATTGTCGGAGGGCAGCTTTATGTCAATGATGCCTTAGTGGAGGACAGCTTTGACAAAATTGCGGATCCGGGCATCGCAGAGGAGAAAATACTGCTTGGAGAAGATGAATTCTTTGTAATGGGAGACAATCGTAATAACAGTGAGGACAGTCGTTCTACAAGTGTGGGGGCGATACTCAGGTCCCAGATTATAGGAAAGGCATGGTTTGCACTGCCTTCAGAGAATGGCAGTATGAAACCTATTAAGTGATATATGGCTACCAAAGAGGAAAGAGAAGCCAAAAAGTCTTTGGCATTACAAAAAGAAAAAGAGCGAATGCAAGCGCTCTTTGCTTATGAAAGAGAATATGCGGCGTATAAGTATATTTGCGGCATTGATGAGGTGGGCAGAGGGCCTTTGGCCGGGCCTGTGGTTGCAGCGGCAGTTATTTTACCAAAGAACTGCGATATTCTTTATATTAATGATTCCAAAAAGCTTAGTGAGAAAAAGCGTGAGCTCTTGTATGATGAGATTATGGAAAAGGCAGTCAGTGTGGGGATTGGTATAGTCAGTCCGGAGCGTATTGATGAAATCAACATTTTGCAGGCTACCTATGAGGCTATGAGGGAGGCTGTGTCTAAGCTTGACCCGCAGCCGGATTTGATGTTGAATGATGCCGTGAAAATTCCGGGTATTCATATTCCACAAGTATCTATTATTAAAGGAGATGCCAAAAGTGCCAGTATCGGTGCCGCCAGCATTATTGCCAAGGTAACCAGAGACCATATGATGGTGGAGTATGACCGTATTTTTCCGGAGTATGGCTTTGCTGCCAATAAAGGCTATGGTACGGCAGTACATATTGCTGCTTTGAAGGAATTGGGACCGACTACTATTCACAGGCGCAGCTTTATAGGAAATTTTATATAACTGACAGAAGCAAAGCAAGTATTGTTATAAATGTGCGAAGAAAGGGAAGGTGACTAAAATGAATTATCAGTGGTATCCGGGACATATGACCAAGGCAAAACGTATGATGCAGGAAAATATGAGCCTTATTGATCTGGTGATTGAATTGGTGGATGCCAGAGAGCCTATAAGCAGCCGCAATCCGGATATTGATGAGCTGGGGCGTGGTAAATCCAGACTGGTACTTTTAAATAAATCAGACCTTGCTGACCCAAAGGCAAATAAGGAGTGGATGGCTTATTTTCAGGCTAAGGGTTTTCATGTGTTGGAGATTAATTCCAAGACGGGAAGCGGTATTAAGAGCATTCAGTCTGTGGTGCAGGAGGCTTGTAAGGCCAAAATTGAGCGTGACAGAAAGCGCGGTATTTTAAATCGTCCGGTGAGAGCCATGGTAGTGGGTATTCCCAATGTGGGCAAGTCTACCTTTATCAATTCCTTTGCCGGCAAGGCTTGTGCCAAGACCGGTAATAAGCCGGGTGTGACTAAAGGCAAGCAGTGGATTAAGCTGAATAAAAGCCTGGAGCTTTTGGATACGCCGGGTATCCTCTGGCCGAAGTTTGAGGACCAGGCTATTGGTATGAAGTTAGCCTTTATCGGCTCTATCAACGACGAAATCCTTTTGACGGATGAACTGGCACTGGATTTGTTAAAACACCTCTGTACGCGTTATAAAGGCCTTATTTTGGAGCGTTACGGCTTAGAGGATATGGAGGATGCCCTAAAGCTGCTAGAGGGTATTGCAGCGTCCAGAAGGTGCTACAAAAAGGGTGAGGAGCTGGACCTGGAAAAGGCGGCAGGCATGTTGATTGACGATTTCAGAAGCGGTAAATTAGGCCGTATCACTCTGGAATGGCCGGAAGAATATACAGAATAAGTGAGGCAGACATATGATAGATGATAAAGAATTAGGAGAATTACTAAACGCGCAAAAGAAGCCCTTCTGGAAGGAGGCCCTGGATTATATAATCTGGTTAGCGGGAGTCATTGTGACTGTGCAGCTGATTATTCATTTTGTAGGTGTTTTCAGTGTGGTAGACGGAGAATCTATGGAGCCTACCTTGTACAATAAGGAGTATTTATGGGTAGACAAGTTAAAGTATCACTTTACAGAGCCGGAGCGCTTTGACGTGATTATTTTTCCGGTAGAGTATCGTGGTAGTAGCACTTATTACGTAAAGCGTATTATCGGTCTGCCGGGAGAAACGATTTTTATTGATGAAAACGGTGCTATTATGATTAATGGTGAGGTGCTTAATGAGGGGTACGGCAAGGAGGTAATCCAGCATTATACCAGAGGCAATGCCGACGAGCCCATCACCTTGGGAGAGGATGAATACTTTGTGCTGGGAGACAACCGTAATCATAGCTCAGACAGCCGCTATCCTTCCGTAGGTAATATTAAGCGGGATGAAATATTAGGACGTGCTTTGGTACGTCTATGGCCTTTGAATAAGATAGGGTTAGTGGACTAATATGAATAGAAGAGAAATAGGTACTTTTTACGAAAGAGAAGCGGTTGACTACCTGACCGAAAAAGGAGTACATATTTTGGAACAGAATTACAGATGCAGGCAGGGAGAAATCGATATCATAGGATACGACGGCACCTGCCTTGTTTTCTTTGAGGTAAAGGCCAGGGCTTCCCTCAAAGCCGGTTATGGCGCAGAAGCCGTGGACTGGCGTAAGCAACGTAAAATCTGCCGCGTGGCAGATTACTACCGGTATAAGCATGGTATTAGCGAATTTGCACAAATACGCTATGACTGCGTGAGTATTGACGAAGGGAAGATTAGTTGGATTAAGAATGCTTTCGGTCATGCGAGGTGACTCACATGACCTATGCCTATTATGCTATTTCGGGTACAAGATAGTTTCTGTTTTCTAATGCAGCTTCAATTTGATATAGTATTTCTTCAGAATCTGCGCGTACTGTGTGGTAATGATAACCACCGGTAATGTTCATAAGCTCGGTGGATTTTCCGCTTCTGACACCTTCCAAAAACTGCTTGATATGCAGCCTGGTGGCGATATTCAGGTCTGCTTCAATTTTTCCGTATACTTTATGCCAGACAAAGACATCAACCACAGTTCCACCGAGGTTTACAATGCAGGATAGTTCGTCCTCAGTTTCCAGTGTTGTATGTCGTACCTTGAATACCTTCTCAAAAAAAGGAGATTTCTGCATAATATAACCTTGATTGGTGGAAAGTATCTCGCAGCCCATGCCCTTTAGAATTGCAATATCCTGAACAATAATCTGGCGTGATATACCAAATTGACGGCTGAGTTCACTGCCGGAAACAGGCTCCTTCGAGGATAAAAGGAGTGCTGCAATCTCTTTCCTTCTTTCGGCAACCTTCATTTCAACCTCCTTAAATTGCGTGCAAATTTTTCAAAGAGAGGTCAAGAATAGGAGAGGAGTGGGTAAGAGCCCCGCTGGAAATATAATCCACACCAATATCTACAAGTTTTTCAACATTCTCTCTGGTCACGTTACCGCTGCATTCTGTTTCTGCTTTGCCTGCACAAAGTAAAACGGCTTTTTTCATATCCTCAACGCTCATGTTGTCCAGCATAATAATATCCGCACCTGCTTCAAGTGCGTCCATAAGCATATCCAGATTTTCTACTTCCACTTCAATTTTTCGCACAAAAGGTGCGTATTCCTTTGCCATTCTGACGGCTTCTTTTACACCGCCTGCTGCACCAATATGATTGTCCTTTAAGAGAATGCCATCGCTGAGATTGTAACGGTGGTTGTAACCGCCACCTACCTTTACGGAGTATTTTTCAAAAATACGCATATTAGGCGTTGTTTTTCTGGTATCAAGCAGCTTGGTCTTGCTTCCTTTTAGTAAATCAGCAATAGCACGGGTATAGGTTGCGATACCACTCATTCGTTGCAAATAATTGAGTGCTGTTCTCTCACCGGAAAGAAGAACACGAATGTCGCCCCGGAGCAGCCCTATTTTGGTGCCGTTTTTGACGGTATCACCGTCCTTGCAATAGAAAATTACTTCAGTATTCTCATCAAGAAGCTCAAACACCCTTTTGAATACTTCCAGACCTGCAATTACGCCATCCTGCTTGCAGATCAAATCTACTTCGCCTGCCTGATAATGCGGCATGACAGAATTGGTGGTAATGTCCTCGCTTGTTATATCCTCTTTAAGAGCCTGCAGAATCAATTCATCTGCGTTCATTTTCATTGTAATATTATTCATGATTAGTTTTCTCCTTTTCTATAGCTGTAAGAACTGCCAGCTTATATTTTTCCTGATAGTTTTCATATTGTGCTTCATTGATGATGATTTTGTCATCAAAGAAAATTTCGGAATATTCTTCTATAATATGCTTTGCAGCCCGTTTGGCAAATACAAGGCTCTCAAGCAGAGAATTGCTTGCCAGACGGTTGCGTCCATGGACACCATTACACGCTGTTTCACCGGCGGCATATAAACGCTCCATGGATGTTTGGCTGTATTGGTCGACATCGATGCCGCCCATAAAGTAATGCTGTGAAGGCACAACGGGAATCGGTTCCTTTGTTACATCATAGCCCTCATCCAGACAATGTTTATAGATGTTAGGAAAGTGTGATTTGATTTCCTCCACGGGAATAGGAGCCATGGAGAGCCAAACGTGCTTTGTGCCTTCCTTTTTCATTTCAGCAAAAATTGCATTTGTAACAACATCACGAGGCAAGAGCTCATTTACAAATCGCTCGCCTTTAGAGTTGAGCAGAATTGCACCTTCACCTCGAACCGACTCGGAAATCAAAAAACTTCTGCCTTCCTTTTCGGTATAGAGCGTAGTCGGATGAATTTGTATGTAATCTATGTGCTGAAGGGTAATGTCGTATTTGAGTGCAAGAAAAAGTGCATCCCCCGTCAAATGTCTGTAGTTGGTGGAATGCTCAAAAAGGCCGCCGATACCACCTGTTGCCAATACCGTGTAGTTGGCTTGAATAGCTGAAAATTCACAATCTTTATTGTGACCGATAATGCCATAGCATACATTGTTCTGGCACAGCAAATCAACCATGGTATAGTTTTCTATCAGGGTAATATTTTCGCGCTCTCGAACCGCTTCCAAAAGATGAGAGGTAATTTCTTTGCCTGTCTCGTCCTCGTGAAAAAGAATACGTGGTCTGGAGTGTGCTCCTTCTCGGGTGTATGCAAATTCCTCCCCGTCCTTTTCAAATTGAACCCCAAAGCCTACCAGGTCTTCGATGACCTCTCTGGAGGAACGAATCATAATATCTACGGATTCGGGCTTGTTTTCATAATGCCCGGCCTTCATCGTATCCTCATAAAATGAATCATAATCGTTATTATCCCTCAGTACACAGATGCCGCCTTGTGCTAAGAAGGAATCGCTTTTGGAGGCACTGTCCTTTGTGACGATGATAATGTGTTTTTCCTTTGGCAGATTCAATGCGCAGTAAAGTCCTGCAACACCGCTGCCAATAATCAAAATATCTGTTTTCATGTTACTTTGCAAGCTCCAGCATTCTGTCAAGAGGAAGCAATGCTCTGTGGCGTATGTCCTCATGAACTTCTATAGTACGATCTTCCTTTTCCAGAACAGATAAAATGCTTTCGAGAGTGTTCAGCTTCATATCTGCACAGCACGGATGTGGATTTGTGAAATAAAAATGCTTGTCAGGGTTATCTGCAATCAATTTATAGTCCACACCAACCTCGGTGCATACAATAAATTCAGATGCATCACTGGTATTCACGAAAGAAATGATGTCTGCCGTACTGCCGATATAATCAGACAGCGCGAGAACAGAGCCTTGGCATTCAGGATGAGATAACACAAGCGCGTCAGGATGCTTGTCCTTTTCCTTTATAATTTGTTCCGCTGTAATTTTGGCGTGGATGGGACAACAACCATCGTTAAGTATAATGTTTTTGTCAGGCACCTGCTTTGCAACAAAGCTTCCCAGATTGCGGTCAGGTATAAAGAATATGTTCTTGTTGGGAAGTGCCTGTACGATTTTGACCGCATTGGAGGATGTTACGCAAACATCACTCTGACACTTTAGCTCGGCTGTGGAGTTAATATAGCAAACTACCGCCAAATCATCATACTGCGCCCTCATCCTGTCAATGATGCCGGGTGCGACCATGTGTGCCATAGCACAGTCAGCCGTCAGGTCGGGCATAAGCACCTTTTTGTCGGGATTCAGAAGCGTTGCACTTTCACCCATAAAGTAAACACCGCAAAAAACGATAATGTCTGCTGTACTCTGTTTGGCGATTTTGGCAAGGTAGAACGAATCGCCAACGTAATCGGCTACCTCCTGAACCTCGGCCGGAGTGTAATAATGGGCGAGAATGACAGCATTTTTCTCGCGCTTTATTTTTTCAATTTGTTTTTTCATAATACTGTACAATCCTTTATCGGTTATATTTAGAAAAGACCTCGTATATTATATTGCATAACAAGACAGCTGTCAAGTTGACTGTCAAGTTTTTGGCAGTAATATTATTTCGTACCCCCTTGACATCTCAAGCAAAAACATTCAAAATAAAAATACTGTATTTTGACATAATTTTAAGAAATTCTTTATACTTTTCCATACATTTACTTAAAAATAGTATGATTAAATAAAATCAAGGAGGTACATTGCCATGGAAGAAATATTAGTTTGTGATGATGAAAGAGAGATTGTTGAGGCGATTGAGATTTATTTAAGTCAGGAGGCTTATCTGGTTCATAAGGCATATAATGGTGAGCAGGCCCTTGCTTTGTTAAAAAAGCACAATATTAAGCTGGTGGTTTTAGATATTATGATGCCGGTGTTGGATGGCATCAGGACGGCCATGAAAATCCGTGAATTCAGTGCTGTGCCGATTATTTTTCTGTCTGCAAAGAGTGAGGATGCAGACAAGATTCTGGGTTTAAATATCGGTGCAGATGATTATGTGACAAAGCCTTTTAATCCATTGGAACTGATTGCACGAGTAAAGAGTCATCTGCGTCGTTACACCACCTTAGGTAGTCTCAATACGGAGAACAATGCGGTTTATCAGGTTGGTGGTTTGCAGATAAATGACGATACAAAGGAAGTATTCGTAGATGGGGAGCAGATTAAAATGACTCCGATTGAGTACAGTATTTTGTTGCTCTTAATGCGTAATCCGGGCAAGGTATTTTCCATCAATCAGATTTACGAAAACATTTGGAATGAGGAGGCTATCGGTGCGGATAATACGGTGGCAGTACATATCAGGCATATTCGTGAAAAGATTGAAATTAATCCAAAGGACCCAAGGTATTTAAAGGTTGTTTGGGGTGTAGGTTATAAAATCGAAAAGCAGTAGTTTTAAGAGGAATTGTGTATGCAGGAAAAGAAAGTAAAAAGAAAAAGACCTATGGCGGCATGGGCCAGGTGGATGCTGAAGCTGACCCAGCATATCAGTGCATGCGTAATGATGCTTTGTATTGTTGCATTGATTCTTGAGGGCAGTGTGTATGTGGAGGAGTATAGTTATCGCAGCTGGTTGGGAGCAGACGTTCGGGGTGAAAAAAATCCGAGTGAGTTCTTAAGCGGATATTTGATGAATGAAACAAGAACCGCTATCAGACTTGCTACTATTCGCAGTCAGATGGAGACAAACGGAAGCTTCGATTTGGACAGAGAAATCAATGTTTCCCAGTATTATTATCGTAAGCATGGTAGTGCTTCTTCTCAGGCCGGTTATACCTATTTTCCGGATGCAGTGTATCGTTTGGAGGATTTGATACGCTGGATGCAGGAGGGTGGCCTGAAGTATATGAGCAGTGATGAGATTGTGTATACAAATCAGGATATTATTTATCCAAACAACAGTAATCATGGTGCAATGCAAGGTAAGCAGACGGCTATTACATCAAGGGCAGAAAATAAATTCTTGACGATAGACGGCAAGCGTATTGAGGAGATAGTCACTACTGCTACAGAGTATCAGACTCTGTGTGAGCAGTTAAAGGCATGTATGAGCGATTTGGCGGATAATTATTATGAGTATCAAACGCTAATGAAGCTTTACGAAGAGGATGTTACCAGTGTTGTTTATTATATAGATATGGATAACGAGACCGGTGATATATATACCAATTTGTCATCACTAAGAGGGATGAACAGAGCAAAGCTTCAGGAGTATTTTGACAGAATGGTTTGTGCAGCAGCAGGTACTACAGCCTTAAATTTTGACGTAAAAGGAAGCTATCAGTTGGATACGGAGACCATAACCGATTGCATGAAGGAGTATGATTATGCCTTTGGGGATAATGCAGTAGTTTATGTAGGTATTGATATTGACCGAAATGTGGATGACTATTACCACACCATGTGGAATGCGTATGCTTCATATGATGTGGGCAGTGTTTATGCTTTGATGGCTATTGTAGGCGGATGTGGCTTATATTATTTAATTGTCACCATTTATTTGTTGTGTATTTCCGGACGCAAGGTTGACAGAGAAGGTCAGGAATTTATAGAATTAAAATGGAATGATGGCGTATATACAGAGTTGTTTTTAGGGTGGTGTGCTGCATTAGGGTTCGGTATAGCTATTGCCTTTGGAGAGATGTCCGAATATTTTCTGAACAGCAGAGAAAATTACATTAGTAAAATTGCGGCTTTCATTATCATTGCCGGTACATTCTTGCTCAGTGTTATGGTTGCAGAAGCTTTGTGCAGTCTGTCAAGGCGCATAAAGAGTGGTGTATTGTTAAAAGACAGTATCCTTTATAAATTTGGTATTGCTCTTATGATACGCTTGGGGCGTTATATGGGCAGACAAAATCATAAGCTGAAACAGCGTATGCAGTATTATGTGGAGCATTCCGGATTATGGGAGAAAACCTGGGGGCTTTTACTGATAGAGCTGGTATTTTATGCTATATGCTTATTCTTGATTTTCTGGTTTATTGATGTACGGGAAGATGATCTGGCAGTTATTACGGCAGTGATTATGATTGCTGTAATCATGATTTCTTCTTATGGCAGAATGCGTCGTAAGGTGGAAAGGGCGGAAATCGTAGAGAAAATCGAGGGTATAGTGGCAGGAGAGAGTTGTCGTGTCAACGCAGAGCATTTATCTATAGAAAATGCGGCACTCGGTCGTGCTGTGAATGAAATTGGTGATGGTATTCAGAAGGCTGTAGAGCAGTCCACCAAGGATGAACGCTTAAAGGCAGAGCTTTTAACCAATGTAAGCCATGATATCAAGACTCCGTTAACTTCTATCATTAACTATGTTGATTTGTTAAAGAAGGAGCAGATAGAGAGTGGAAAGGCTATGGAGTATATTGAGATATTGGAAAATAAATCCTTAAAGCTCAAAAATCTGATTCAGGATTTGATAGAAGTCAGCAAGATTTCTACCGGTAATATTGAGTACGAAATGATGCCTATCAATTTTCACGAGCTTATTATTCAGGCGGCAGCAGAGTATGATGAAAAGTTTGCAGAGCATTGTCTGAAGCTAATTTACAATAATGACGTCAAGGATGCTATGATTATGGCGGATTCCAGACGTATGTGGAGAGTTATGGAGAATCTGCTGTCCAATGTATATAAGTATGCATTAGAGGGCACCCGTGTATATATGGAAGTGTCACGGAACGGCAGTGAGTTAGTGCTTGTGATGAAAAATATTTCAGCAAAGGAGCTGAATATTTCAGCAGATGAATTATCAGAGCGTTTTGTAAGGGGAGATGTGTCACGAACTACGGAGGGCAGCGGATTAGGTCTTGCCATTGCCCAGAATCTTGTTCTGGGACAGGGCGGAACTTTCAAGATTATGCTGGATGGAGACTTGTTTAAGACACGTATTTCTTTTGAAATATATGGAAAATAAAAAATTTTTTCTGAAAAATTTATAAAATTCTCTTGTAAAATTCCTAAATTCGGGTTACAATCAAAGTGTTTTTGAATAACACTTAGGAGGAAGTTTATATGTTAGAAAAATTATTCCATTTAAAAGACAAAAATGCAAACGTGAAAACCGAGTTGGTTGCAGGTCTGACCACTTTTTTGGCTATGGCTTATATTTTGGCGGTTAACCCAAGTATTTTGGGAGAGTCCGGCATGAGTGTACAGTCCGTATTTATGGCAACTGCAATTTCAGCAGGTATTGCATCCATTTTGATGGGTGTTCTGGCAAATTATCCGGTTGCGCTGGCTCCGGGTATGGGTGTAAATGCACTCTTTACTTATACCGTAGTATTTACCATGGGTTACTCCTGGAAGGCAGCCTTGGCTTCCGTATTTATTTCAGGTATTGTGTTCTTACTTATTTCCGTAACAGGCTTACGTAAAATGATTATTAATGCAATTCCGAAGCAGTTAAAGCTTGCTATCGGTGCAGGTATCGGTTTCTTTATTGCATTTGTTGCATTTATGAATTCCGGCATTATTGTTTCCAGCAGCTCCACAGGTGTTACTTTAGGTGATTTAACTCAGCCGACAGTAGTGTTAGCTATTGTAGGTATTTTGATTACCATTGCATTGGTTATTAAGAAGGTTCCTGCAGCAGTATTTGTAGGTATGGTAATTACTGCAGTGATTGGTTTAATTCTCGGCTTTATGGGCTTTGAAGGTATGCCATCCCTGCCAAGTCAGTTTATTACTACCGATTTCTCCATGGTTACCTTTGGTGCTTTTGCACAGGGCTTTGGTGAGTTGTTTGCTGATCCGTTTAATGCTTTTGTAATTATTTTCTCATTCTTATTCGTAGACTTCTTTGATACCGCAGGTACATTGGTAGCTGTTGGTAACCGTTGTGGTCTTGTAAATGAAGATGGTGAGCTTGAAAATGCTGAAAAAGCATTACTTGCTGACTCTGTTGGTACTGTAGTAGGTGCGGTACTCGGTACATCTACCGTTACCAGCTTTGTAGAGTCTTCCAGTGGTGTAGAAGTAGGCGGTAGAACAGGTTTAACAGCCTGCACAACAGGTGTATTGTTCTTCCTGTCTATCCTGATTTCTCCAATCGTTCTTGCTACGGCAACCAGTGCAGTTACAGCTCCGGCGTTAGTAGTAGTTGGTATGTTAATGGCTCAGCAGTTGGGTGGCATTGATTGGGATGATTTCATTCCTGCAGCAAGCGGATTTGTTACAATTATCATCATGATTCTTTCTTACTCTATTGCAAACGGTATTGCACTTGGTTTCATCACATACGGTGTGGCAATGCTTGCAAGTGGCAAGGCAAAGAAGGTAAGTCCGATTATCTGGATACTGGATATTATCTTTATTCTGTATTTTGCATTGATTTAATTAAGTAATTTCAAGAATTAAATTAAGAAGTATAAAAAGTGTGGTTTTAGAAATAAGGCCACACTTTTTTGGTGAAAATTTAATGTGAATCTGTTTGGGAACGTTATATTAAGTGATAAATCTATTGACAACTACGGCAGAAATGTATATAATGCAAAATAGTTCATAAAGTGAACAGTTAACAAAGTGAACGAAAGGAGAGGCGTATGAATAGAAACATAGAAGAAGAATTACTTAGTGCGTGGATGGATATGGCTTTGAATATCAGGGGTAATCGTCTTGTAACCGGTCTCTCCTTTAATGAAATTGTGGTTTGCAGCATTCTTTACCGTAGCAGAAATGCCGGTGGAGGGATGTTAACTGCCACGGATCTAGGCAATCGCACGAAGCTTTTGAAGTCTCAGTTAAACAAGGTTCTTACTACGATGGAGGAGAAGGGGCTGATTGGGCGCATCCGCAGTGATAAGGACAAGCGGAAGGTTTATTTAAGGCTTCGGGAAGAGAAGTTACCTGTTTATTTAAATGAGCATGAAAAGGTTATGGAGATTGTACATCAAGTATGCATGACCCTTGGTGAGGAGAAGGTAGAGGTGTTGACCGATCTTCTTGTAGAAGCGGTAGAGGTAGTGGATAAGATGGATATTTAAACGGATAATAAAGTGTTGAAAGGACAAAGACATGAGTGTACGTATTATTGTAGATTCAGCCAGTGATTATACAGTTGAAAGAGCAAAGGAGCTTAAGCTGGATGTTTTACCATTAAAGACAATCTTTGGCGAGGAAGAATTTTTGGATGGCGTTACTTTAAAGGCTAGAGAATTTTATGAAAAGTTGATTGAGTCAGATGTGCATCCGACTACTAGTCAGATTGCACCATATGAGTATGAAGAAGTGTTTAGACAGGTGAAGGAGGCAGGAGACACGGCCGTTTGCATTACCGTTTCTTCCAAGCTGTCAGGCTGCTACCAGAGTGCAAACATTGCGGTAGAGGATTATGAGGATATCATCAGTATTGTAGATAGCGAAAATGTAGCTGTTGGTGAGCAGATTTTAGTTGAAGCAGCAGTAAAGTTGCGTGAAGAGGGCAGAAGTGCTGCTGAAATTGCAGAGGTTCTGGAAACGGAAAAGAAGAAAATTCGTCTCGTTGCTTTGGTAGATACTCTTGAGTATTTAAGAAAAGGCGGTCGTATCTCCGGAGCAGCGGCTATGGCAGGTGGTTTGTTATCCATCAAACCGGTTATTTCTATAGAGGATGGTGTGATTGCAATTCTGGGTAAGGCCCGTGGCTCCAGAAATGGACAGAATCTACTTCGTGAATATACCAAAAAAGAAAAGATTGATTATTCTAAGCCTTGTGTGTTGGCATATACTGGACTTTCTGATGCGCTTTTAAAGAAATATATGGAAGACAGTAAAGAGATTTATGAGCCATTTGAAAATGAGCTTCCAATTTGCAATATCGGCAGTACTATTGGAACCCATGCAGGCCCCGGAGCTATTGCGGTAGCATTTTTTGTTGAATAGGAAAGTATTTAGAATTTAAGATGCCCTATGGCCATTATATGGTATTCACCATAGACCATAGGGCATTTGTATGCAATACATCAAATTCTATACATTACCTGAGTGCTTGTTGTATTCAGCAAGAACCTTGCGGATATTTTCTGCAGGCTCGATAACGTTAGACATAGAAACAGAATGATTCATAAAGTCAATTACGCTGGCGGTAAACTCACTCATATCTGCGCAGGAGAAATATGGTCTGTTGTAAATTTCAGGCGGCAAATAGGTCAGGTTGGTAGTAATTACCCTGTCAAAGTGACCGGCTTCGTAGCAACGGTCAAATACCTCCAGACCGTTGGTGAAAAGACCAAAGGTACAGCAGATAAATACGCGCTTTGCACCCATGCCCTTTAACTGGCGGGCTGTGTCAATCATACTTTCACCGGAAGAAATCATATCGTCGATAATGATGATGTCCTTGCCGGTAATATCGCTGCCAAGGAATTCATGGGCTACGATAGGGTTCTTGCCGTTGACAATCGTAGAGTAGTCACGGCGTTTGTAGAACATACCGGTATCTACGCCCATAACGGTAGCAAAGTAAATAGCGCGGTCCAAAGCACCTTCGTCAGGAGAAATAACAAGTGTATGCTCCTTGTCAATGATTAAGTCCTTTTCGCCCTGAATCAGTGCCTGAATAAACTGCGCAAACGGCTGATAATTGTCAAAACCGCACAGAGGCACGGAATTCTGTACTCTAGGATCGTGAGCGTCAAAGGTAATAATATTGGCAACACCCATTTCGTGAAGCTCCCCTAAAGCATAGGCACAGTCTAAGGACTCAATACCGGAGCGGTGATGCTGTCTGCTTTCATACATAAAAGGCATAATAACATTGATACGGTGTGCATGACCGGAGCAGGCTGCAATAATACGCTTTAAATCCTGATAGTGGTCGTCCGGAGACATGTAATTTTCGTAGCCGTTCATTTTGTAGGTAAGGGAGTGATTGCATACATCTACTAAAATATATAAGTCCTTACCGCGCACACTTTCTAAAATAGTGCCTTTAGCTTCACCGCTGCCAAAGCGTGGATTGGCATGCTTGATTATATAGCTTTCCTTTAAATAACCTTCAAAGGCCGGGTCGGTTTTAAAAGAGTTGTGTCCGTTCTGACGATATTTAACAAGGTACTCGTTAATTTTCTGACCGGTCTCTTTCATGGATTCTAATGCGATGACACCTAATGGTGCAACAGGCATTGCGTTGTCTAATTCGTGTAAGTTTGGCATAATAACCTCCAATTTTAGGAAATAAATTATAAAATCATACATATTTTAAAACATTACCTAGTGACACGTCAAGGAATTTAATGTAAGATATAAAGAAAAAACCTTAGGAATTGTAAAATGAAGAAGAAAATGGACCATATTATTAAAAAAGTTTTACCAAACAGCATTGCTGAGGAGATGGGCATTGAGCCTGGTGATAAGCTGCTTAAGATTTCAAATGTAGCAATTGAAGATATTTTTGACTATCAGTTTCTGGTGCAGGATGATTATATTGAGGTGTTGATTGAGAAGTCTGACGGGGAGCAGTGGCTCTTGGAGGTGGACAAGGACTTTGATGAGGATTTGGGTGTTGAGTTTGAAAATGGACTTATGGACAATTATCGTTCCTGTCACAATAAATGCATTTTCTGTTTTATTGACCAGATGCCAAAGGGCATGCGGGACACCCTGTATTTTAAGGATGATGACAGCAGACTGTCCTTTTTACAGGGCAATTACGTGACCCTGACCAATATGTCAGACCATGACATCGACAGGATTATCAGGTATCATTTGTCACCGATTAATATTTCTTTCCAAACTACCAATCCTGAGTTGCGTTGCAAGATGCTGAATAACCGTTTTGCAGGAGAGGCGCTAAAGAAGGTTGACAGACTTTTTGAGGGCGGTGTATATATGAATGGCCAAATTGTACTGTGCAAAGGTATTAATGATGGTGCGGAATTGGAACGCAGTATTCGTGATTTGACAAAGTATCTGCCACAGTTAGAAAGTGTTTCCGTAGTGCCGGTAGGACTTTCCGGACATCGTGAGGGCTTGTATCCGCTGGAGCCATTTACCAAAGAAGATGCAAAGGAAGTATTAAAGACTATCCATACATGGCAGGAGAAGCTTTATCCGGAGTACGGGCTGCATTTTATTCACGCTTCAGACGAATGGTATATTCTCGCCGAGGAGGAGCTTCCGGAGGCAGACAATTATGATGGCTACATTCAGTATGAGAATGGTGTTGGCATGCTTCGGATGCTGATAGATGAGGTAGAGGATGCCATTGCTATCGCAATGGAACGAGGATACCTTCTTTGTGAAAGAAGTGTTGAGGGGCCGTACAAAGCTCAGAAACGGGTAATATCCATGGTTACGGGTAAGTTGGCTTATCCTTATATGAAGAACATTGCAGAGAAGCTTATGGCGCTGTGTGAGGGTCTTGACGTGCATGTATATGCAATCAGGAACGATTTCTTTGGAGAAATGATTACGGTATCCGGTCTGATTACCGGACAGGATATTATTAAGCAGCTAAAGGGACAGGAGCTGGGAGAGGTTTTGTATCTGCCTGAAAATATTTTACGCAGCGGAGAAGATGTTTTTTTGGATGATTTGACAGTATCTGATGTGCAAAACACTTTACAAGTGACCGTAGATATTGTAAAATCAAATGGTTACGAACTTGTAAGTTCTCTGTTAGGACTGGACAAGCAGGCATTGATGCCTTCTGTTTTAGAAGAGTAGAAGTGAGGAAAATATGGCAAAAAAGAAAAATAAGCCGATAGTGGCAGTAGTAGGCAGACCCAATGTAGGTAAATCTACACTGTTTAATGTATTGGCCGGAGAAAATATTTCTATTGTTAAGGATACACCGGGTATTACCAGAGATCGTATTTACGCGGATGTTTCCTGGTTAAATCATAATTTTACATTAATTGATACAGGTGGTATTGAGCCTGACAGCAGTGATATCATCCTTTCACAGATGAGAGAGCAGGCAGAAATTGCAATCGAAACAGCAGACGTTATTATGTTTATGGTAGACGTAAAGCAGGGCCTTGTAGATGCAGATTCCAAGGTGGCAGATATGTTGCGTCGTTCTCATAAACCGGTTGTCCTGGTTGTTAATAAGGTGGACAGCTTTGACAAAATGATGGCGGATGTTTATGAATTTTATAATCTGGGTATTGGTGACCCACATCCTGTTTCCAGCGTAAACCGTATGGGTATCGGTGATATGTTGGATGAGGTGGTTTCCTATTTTCCGGAAGGAAGCGACGAGGAGGAAGAGGATGACCGTATCAAGGTGGCTATCGTAGGAAAGCCTAATGTAGGTAAGTCCTCTCTGATTAATAAGCTTTTGGGCGAGAACAGACTGATTGTGTCCGATATTGCAGGTACTACCCGTGATGCAGTAGACACGGAAGTGACCTACAATGGCAGAGAATATGTGTTTATCGATACAGCAGGTCTTCGTCGCAAAAACAAAATTAAAGAAGAATTAGAGCGTTTTATGATTATACGTACCGTGTCTGCTGTAGAGCGTGCAGACGTGGTGGTTCTGTTGATTGATGCCAAGGAAGGCGTTACAGAGCAGGATGCCAAGATTATCGGTATTGCCCACGAAAGAGGCAAGGCTATTATCGTGGCAGTTAATAAGTGGGATGCTATCGAAAAGGATGACAAGACTATTTATCGCTTTACAGAAAAGATTCGTCAGACTCTGTCTTTCATACCTTATGCTGAGATTATCTTTATATCCGCACTTACAGGACAGCGTATCGGCAAGCTTTACGAGACTATCGATATTGTTGCTGAGAATCACGCTCTTAGAGTGGCTACCGGTGTGCTCAACGAAATTATGACAGAAGCAGTTGCTATGCAGCAGCCGCCGGCAGATAAGGGTAAGCGACTGCGCCTTTACTATATTACGCAGGTTTCTGTGAAGCCGCCTACCTTTGTTATTTTTGTAAATGACAAGGAATTGATGCATTTCTCTTATACCAGATACATTGAGAATCAGATTCGTAATGCATTTGGTTTTAAGGGAACACCACTTCGTTTTATTATTAGAGAACGAAAGGAAAAGGAGCAATAAAGCATGGAAAGACTTATTTGCTTGGCTATAGGATATGTTTTGGGCAATTTTCAGACTGCCTACATTTATGGCAGGATGAAAGGTATCGATATCAGAGAGCATGGCAGTGGTAATGCAGGTACCACCAACACTTTACGTGTTCTGGGCAGAAGAGCAGGAGCGGTTGTTTTTATCGGTGATGTATTAAAATGTGCTATAGCAATATGGCTGGTAAAGGCATTTTTTGGTACTGAGCATGCTGACATAATTTACATTTTGACACTTTATGCTGCACTTGGTACAATGTTAGGGCACAATTACCCTATGCTTTTAGGATTTAAGGGCGGCAAGGGGATGGCTTGCACGGCTGGACTGATGGCTTTTTATCATCCTTGGCTTTTAGCTGTAGGTGCCACTATCTTTATAGCCATATTTTTTACCACACACTATGTGTCATTGGGCTCGCTACTTGTATATCTGAGCATTTTCATTACCATGGCGGTACTTTGTTTTACAGGAACACTGGGAGTACTTACCGGTGTGCAGATAGCAGAAGTGATGCTTATTACGTTGTTTATGGCAGTTATGGCTTATGTAAGGCACTGGACCAATATCAAGAGACTGCTTGCGGGAACAGAAAGCAAAACTTACTTAAGCAAAAAGAACAGGCAGCAATAGTTTTTAAGGAGAATTTTCATGGCAAAGGTCAGTATAATCGGTGCCGGCAGCTGGGGAACAGCACTGGCAGTATTGTTGGATGGTAATGGGCATGATGTGACACTCTGGTCCTTTTTGGAAGAGGAAGTAAGGATGCTTCGGGAAGAACGTGAGCAGAAGGACAAGCTTCCGGGCGTTCGGATTTCAGAGCGTATGCATATTACAGGGGATCTGAAGGAGGCCGTAGGAGGCAAGGATGTAGTAGTTTTGGCTGTGCCATCTACGTTTATTCGCTCTACAGCTGCCATGTGTGCAGCGTTTGCAGAGGAAGGTCAGATCTTTGTAGATGTGGCTAAAGGAATCGAAGAGGATACCCTTATGACTATGACTGAAATTATTCAGCAGGAAATTCCTTGTGCAAATGTAGCAGTATTATCAGGACCATCTCATGCAGAAGAGGTGGGACATGGCATTCCTACTACCATTGTGGTGGGTGCAAAGGACCAGACTACTGCGGCATACTTACAAAATATTTTTATGAGCGAGAAGTTTCGCGTTTATATCAGTTCAGACATGATAGGCATTGAATTAGGCGGTGCTTTGAAGAATGTGGTTGCATTAGCGGCGGGTATCGCAGACGGTCTGGGTTATGGTGACAACACCAAGGCGGCACTCATTACCCGTGGTATTGCAGAAATTTCCAGATTAGGTATGGCTATGGGTGGTAAGTATGAGACGTTTTGCGGACTTACCGGTATGGGGGATTTGATTGTTACCTGTGCATCCAAGCATTCCAGAAACCGCAGGGCCGGCTTTTTGATTGGACAAGGCTATAGCTACCAGGAAGCCATGGATGAAGTAAAGATGGTGGTGGAAGGTGTATATTCTGCCAAGGCTGCTATGGCACTTGGCCGTAAGTATGGGGTCTCTTTACCGATTATCGAAAAGGTAAATGCCGTACTTTTTGAGGATATGCCTGCTGCAGATGCTGTAAAGGAACTGATGCTTAGGGATAAGACAATTGAGCATTCTTTAGTAGACTGGGACTAATTGTTTTGGAGAGAACATAAGGAGGATGTTATGAAAGTTACATTTATCGGACATAGTGGATTCTTAGTAGAAACCGGTATTGCAAATTTATTATTTGATTATAGTGAAGGTGAAATTCCGGCAGTAGAAGGTGATGTGCCTTTTGTGGTGTTTGTTTCTCATGCACATAGCGACCATTATAATCCTGCTATTTTTGCATTGTCAAAGAAATACAAAAACATTCAGTACTTTTTATCTCATGATATCAGGCTGTCAGAGGATGTGGCAAAAGAATACAAAATGACCAAGTCCTTTATTCTTAATAAAATTACCAGTGTACAGCCGGGCACCAGACGTGTTATTCCGTTAGCAGGTATTGGTGGAAATGATTACATTATTCTTGAGACCATTAAATCCACAGACCAGGGAGTGGCCTTTTTGTTAAATGTGGCTGGAAAGCGCATTTACCATGCCGGTGACTTGAACTGGTGGGTATGGGAGGAGGATACCAAGCAGCAGTTTAACAATATGTCTGCTCTGTTTAAACGTGCTATTGAAAGAATTAACGGCCGAGATATTTATCTGGCTTTTGCACCTCTTGACCCAAGACAAGGGAAGCACTATAAGCTAGGCATAGAGTATTTGCTCAATGCCACCCATGTAGACCATGTGGTACCGATGCATTTCTGGGGACAGCCTGAGCTTATTGACAAATACGAGGATGAGCGCCAGACAAAAGAGCTTTCTACCAAGGTTGTGAAGCTTGCCTATAGCGGAGAATGTAAAGAAATATAAGTTTTATTTTAAGTGCGGGTTTATCTTTTGGTAAACTCGCACAAATTTTATATAGTATATATTTGTGCAGAAGGCTGAAAATAGACAAACTATAATAAAAACACTTATAAAATATCTGAAAATGGTCTATAATAAAGCTATATTAGTGAAAATATTTTAAAGGAGCGTTATTTAGATAAGGAGAGTGTTATATGTTTGATAAGGGTACTATGCTTGTTCATCCCACCTATGGAGTCTGTGAAGTGGTGCATGTAGGTAAGATTGATTTGAAGAATATTAAGGATGAGAGGTTATATTATACTTTGATACCTTTATATGATTCTAAAAGCAAGCTCTTTATTCCCACAGACAGTGATGGTGTGGGGCTGCGACCTGTTATGACAAAGGAAACGGCCTTAAAGCTGGTTGCTAAGCTTCCACACATGGAGCCTATTGCGGTGCAGAATGAAAAAGAGCGGGAAAGAGTTTTTAAGCAGCTGATTCGTTCCGGCAACTATGAAGATATCAGCCGTATCATTAAAACGCTGTATCTGCGTAGGCAGGCCCGTCTGACAGCCGGTAAAAAGGCCGTTTCTCTGGATGAAAAATATCTTTTCATAGCCCGTGAGCAGCTATACGGTGAGCTGGCAGTGTCCCTGGGTATAGAAAAGAATGGCGTGGAGGACTATATTGCAAAGGCAATGGATAAAGATTAACACAAAGAGTCGCATGCGGCTCTTTTTTACTTGTATTTCTTTGCATTTTGTTGCATAATAAACAAGTATGGAAATTCTACAATTATTTTGAAATTACGAGGATAATTATGCAATTTAAAGCAATTACATTAGTCGATAAAGAGTGGGTGAAAGGGTATTTAAAGGAGTCAGGGTATCCGGGTTGTGAATTTTCCTTCAGTACCATGATGATGTGGAAGGATGTTTATAAGACGGAGGTAGCTGATTTTAAGGGCACCCTGTGTTATCGGTGCAAGGTCGGTGCGAGTAAGTATGTGTATGCATTTCCGGCCGGTAATGGTGATAAAAGGGCTGCCATTGAGGCTATGATAGCATTGTCGAAGGAGAAAGGACATGCCTTTGTGCTGCGTGGCTTTGAAAAGAAATGGGCAGAATGGCTGGAAGCAGAGTTTCCGGGGGTATTTGATATCAGATGCTCCAGGGATGAGTGGGATTATGTTTACAGTGTGGAAGCATTGAGTAGTCTCTCCGGAAGCAAGTATCATGGTAAGCGTAATCATATTGCCAGATTTAAGGATGGTGGTGAATGGCGCTATGAAAGCCTGACTGCAGCCAATAAAGAGGACTGCAGGGCTATGGGGGATAAATGGTACCATGCCCAGTTAAATATCGGCAACATTACTGTGTTAAAGGAAAAGCCTGTATTAAATTATGCGTTGGACCATATGGAGGAGCTGGATTTAAAGGGCGGTGTGTTGTATCGTGATGACAAGGTAGTAGCATTTACTATAGGTGAAGCAATGTCAAAGGATACTTTCCACGTACACATTGAAAAGGCATATTCGGATATTCAGGGGGCTTACCCTATGATTAACCAGCAGTTTGTGCTGCATGAGATGCAGGATTTTGTATACATCAACAGAGAAGAGGATGATGGTGTGCCGGGACTTCGCAGGGCCAAGGAATCTTATTATCCTGTCAAAATGATTGAAAAATATTCTGCGGTATTGAAGTAGGAGTTCATATGATTACTTTTGCAGATAAAAGCATGGAAAAGGACTTAATAGAAATCTGGCACAAGAGCTTTGGTGACAGTATCGAGTATATTCATATGTTTCTTCAGTGGAATGCATCCAGAGCAAAGATTATCGTTTATATGATAGAGGACAGGCCGGTCAGCGTGGCTTATTTACTTCCTCTGGTGTATCGAAAAGCCGGAGAGCAGGATATTCCTTGCTGGTACCTGTATGCTGCAGCTACCTTGCCGGAATATAGAGGTCGTGGCTACTTTGGTGATATTTTGAACTTTATCAAGGAGCATGTGCCGGAGCCAGTTATTTTGGTGCCTGCAGAGCAATCACTAACGGGGTATTATGAAAGGCAGGGGCTACATGTATGGCAGAAGGAAGAGGTACTTTCGGTGGAGGCTGGAAAGAAGGTGCAGGAAGCGATAAACCCGGAGTGTATGTTACAGAGGAGCTGTGCACAGAGCCATAATGCCATCGAGTCATTGTCTCATATCGATGTACAGGTATATGAAGCCGCCAGGGAAGCCTATTTGCATCGGATGGGTTACATGAAATGGAATACTCATTTTCTGAAATATATTTTCCATGAAAACACCATATGCGGTGGTATGCAGAAGTGTTTGGAAGCAGATGGCAGGAAATATGCTGTCATATACCGTATGGCAGGAACGTGCTTAAAAATTTTAGAGCTTATACGAATGGATGGTGCATATACTATGGTACAGGCTGACGAAATTTCAAATGGTGCGGCTGCACTTATGAAAATGACAGGCTGCACATCCGCACAGGTTTGTATTAGGCCGTCTGTAATGGCGCTGGGGAAGCTACCTTCACAGCCGGGCGAAGGCTATTTCAACCTGACTATGGGGTGAATGTTGTTGACAAGTATAGTCAGAAATTTTATAATGTGAATAGTATTTACAAATAACATATGTTATGGAGAAGATTTATGAGAAAAGCATTGATTACCGGAATCACCGGACAGGATGGTTCCTATTTGGCTGAGTTTTTATTAGAGAAGGGGTATGAGGTACATGGCATTACCAGACGTGCATCTTTATCCAATACAGCCAGGATTGACCATTTGATTGCAAAGAATGCGGTTATATTACATGATGGAGATTTGACAGATTCTTCCTCTTTAGTACGTATTATCGGTTTGGTGCAACCGGATGAGATTTACAATCTGGCTGCACAGAGTCACGTACAGGTTTCTTTTGATGTACCGGAATATTCAGGTGATGTGGATGCTTTGGGTGTACTGCGTATTTTAGAAGCGGTACGTATTTTAGGTCTGACACAGAAGACCCGTATTTACCAGGCTTCTACCTCTGAGCTTTACGGCAAGGTGGAAGAGGTTCCGCAGCGTGAGACTACACCGTTTCATCCCTACAGCCCATATGCGGTTGCCAAGCAGTATGGTTTCTGGATTACCAAGGAATATCGCGAAGCATATGGTATGTTTGCGGTAAATGGTATTTTATTTAATCATGAGTCAGAGCGTCGCGGTGAAACCTTTGTTACCCGTAAGATTACCCTGGCAGCAGGGCGCATTGCAGAAGGTCTGCAGGACCATTTAGAGCTGGGCAATATGGATTCTTTGCGTGACTGGGGCTATGCCAAGGATTATGTAGAATGTATGTGGATGATGCTTCAGCACGAGACACCGGAGGATTTTGTCATTGCTACCGGTGAACAGCATACGGTGCGCGATTTTACACAGAAAGCCTTTGCCGTGAATGGTATCACTCTTCGATGGGAAGGAGTCGGTCTGGAGGAAAAGGGCTATGATGCAGTTACCGGACGTATGTTAGTTTGTGTAAATCCGGCATGGTTCAGACCTACGGATGTGGATAATCTATGGGGAGACCCTACCAAGGCACGTACGGTGCTTGGCTGGAATCCACAGAAAACAAGCTATGAGGAATTGATTCGCATTATGGCCACCCATGACAGGGAGCTGGCAAAGCGTGAGAAAATGATGAAGGAATCTTTATAGATAGGAGTTGACAAGCATGATGGAAAAGAACGCCAAAATATATGTGGCAGGACATCGTGGAATGGTAGGAAGTGCCATTATAAGAGCATTAAACAGTCAGGGGTATACCAATATTATTACCAGAACCCATAAGGAGCTGGATTTATGCAGACAGGCTGATGTAGAAAGCTTTTTTGCAGAGGAAAAGCCTGAGTATGTGTTTCTGGCTGCTGCCAAGGTGGGTGGTATTATGGCTAATCAGAGTGCACTGGCAGATTTTATGTATGACAATATGATGCTGGAAATGAACGTGATTCATGCAGCATGGACAAATGGTTGTAAGAAGCTGTTATTTCTCGGCTCTTCCTGTATTTATCCCCGCATGGCACCACAGCCTATGCCGGAAAGCTGCCTTTTGACTTCTGAGCTGGAAAAGACCAATGAGGCTTATGCACTTGCCAAAATTTCAGGACTGAAGTATTGTGAATATTTAAATAAACAGTATGGCACAGATTATATTTCTGCAATGCCTACCAATCTGTATGGCCCAAATGATAATTATCATCCTACCCACAGCCATGTGCTTCCTGCTCTTATTCGCAGATTTCACGAGGCTAAGGAGGCCGGTCTAACAGAGGTTACCTGTTGGGGAACCGGTACGCCTCTCAGAGAGTTTTTGTATGTGGATGATCTGGCAGAGGCCTGTGTATATCTGATGAACCATTATTCCGGTAATGAGACCGTAAATGTAGGTACCGGTAAGGAATTGACCATCAAAGAGCTGACAGAGCTGGTTGCCAGTGTGATAGGCTACACGGGAGAGATTAAGTGGGATACTACCAAGCCTGACGGTACACCGAGAAAGCTTTTGGATGTTTCCAAGCTGGAAGGGCTTGGCTGGAAGTATCATACAGAATTAGAAGAAGGCATTCGTATGGCTTATGAGGATTTTCTGCATAATCCGATGCGTGCTGAGAGATAAATGTGGAAATGTTGTAATAATTCGTGCAGCTGTCAGAACGCCGACCATGGCATAGTGCTTTTTCAGCACGCTTGCGCTCTAAGCTTACGTAGCGGTACTAAGTTCAGCTGCGGTACGAGCACCTTGCTTCACTAAGGACCGACGCTCGCTTGAAGGCATTCAAAAGCACTATGCCATGGTCAGTGTTCTGACAGCTGCGCGAATTAATACAGCCATTTCTTAAGAAATTCTGAATATCAAGGAAAATATTGACATGTGAAAAATTTCATGCTACCATGAGTGTACTAAGATGATTAATACACTTGTGGCAGCATTTTTGAGTTGGCACAATTTGTCAGTAGACAATGAATCAATGCTATCAGGAAAGGAGGAGGTCATGATTTTACTGGATTATCGGGACAAACGTCCTATTTACGAGCAAATCGTGGATAAGCTGGAACGTCTGATTATAGGCGGTGGTTTAGAGGCGAATTACAAGATGCCCAGTGTAAGGAGTCTGGCACTGGAGCTTTCTGTGAATCCCAATACGATTCAAAGGGCTTATATGCAGTTAGAGCAGGACGGGTATATTTATACGGTTTCCGGGCGGGGAAGCTTTGTGGCTCATGAATGTGAGTGGCGCAGTGGTAAAATGGCAGAGTTGACCCGCGAATTAGAGGAGTTGCTTTTAAAGGTAAAGGAAGCGGGAATGACCAAGGAGGAAATTATACAGGCTGTAAACAAGACATTTAAGGAGGCAAGTGATGATTGAGGTAAGAAATATAAATAAAAACTTTGACTCCATCAAAGCAATAGATAATATCAGTGCCAAGATTGAAGAAGGTCATGTGTTTGGACTGATTGGTACCAACGGCGCCGGTAAAAGTACCTTCATGCGTATTTTGTGTGGTGTTTTAAAGGCTGATTCCGGGGAAGTATTGATTGATGGAGAAGCAGTGTATGACAATCCAAAGGTAAAAGCAAAGATTTTTTACATATCAGATGACCAGTATTTCTTTAAGACGGGCACTCCAAAGGATATGCTGCATTTTTATGAGACCTATTATGAGGGCTTTGACAGTGTGAAGTTTAAGGAGCTGATGCAGGCCTTTAATCTGGATATTAACCGTAAAATCAATACGTTCTCCAAAGGTATGAAGAAGCAGCTGTCTGTTATCTGCGGTGTGTGTGCAGGAACGAAGTATCTGCTTTGCGATGAAACCTTTGACGGATTAGACCCGGTTATGCGTCAGGCTGTCAAAAGCATCTTTGTAAAGGAAATTGAGGAGCGGGGCCTTACTCCGATTATTGCATCTCACAATTTACGTGAGCTGGAGGATATTTGTGAATATGTGGGACTTCTTCACAGAGGCGGTATTTTACTTGCCAAGGATATGGAAGACATGAAGATTAATATTCACAAAATGCAGATTGTTATTAAGGATGAGACTACCTTGCCAAAGATTAAAGAACGCTTTGAAGTAGTAAAGGTTGAAAGTCGCGGTGCACTTTACACCATTACCACTCGTGGCAAGAGAGAAGATGTGGACGGTTTCATGCTGGAAATCAACCCTATTTTCTATGAATTGTTACCATTGTCCTTAGAAGAAATCTTTATTAGTGAAACGGAGGTGAAGGGATATGACATCAAGAGCCTTATTTTATAAAGGAATGATAGAGGATTTACGTCACAGAGTGTGGATGATTGCTTTGTCCTGCCTGGGCAGCTTCATGGCTATGCCTGTGTTTTTCCTGCTCATGCGTCAGGAGTGGGATGACAGAATAGAGTATTGGACTCCGGCTTCTTTATGGAATATTGATGAGTATAAGCTGGAAGTTGTAAGCGGTTTCTTTCAAGAATATCTAACAGTTACCTGTGGCATTATTCTGGTGGCCGGGGCTTTAATTGTAGGTATTTTCGGGTTCCGTTTTGTATTTTCCAAAAAGATGGTGGATTTGTATCACAGTATCCCGATTACCAGAAAGCAGTTGTTTTTGATCCACTATGTAGATGGCTTCCTGATTTGGTTTGTGCCTATGTTAATCGGTGCATTCATTTGTATGGTTTTTGCAGCCTTTTTCCTTGGTAATGCTTCAGCATGGCTGGCAGTAACCGGTAAGTTAATGGTTACCATTGGTAATTTAGTCATTGCTTTTCTTTTGGTATATCATGTAGCAATGGTTGCGGTTATGCTTAGTGGCAATATTATCAATACCCTGATTAGCGGTGCTATTATTAGCTTTATTGTATTAGCGTTTTATGGCATGATAGAAGCCTTTGCAACAACCTATTTCAGTACCTACTATAGCTTCTTTGGTGAAAATCTGCAGAATGTTATTTGGGCGTCACCGATACCGGGAGCCATTTACCAGCTGTATATGTGTGGCATGAATGAGATACAGGCAGTTCCTTTGGTGATGAACCTTTTGATGATTGTATTTCTGTGGATTGCAAGCTTTGCGATTTACAACAGAAGACCATCTGAACTTGCAGAGCAGGGTATCAAGATTAAATCCGTACAGGTAGTATTTAAGACACTGGTAACCTGTCTGGCAGGTATGGTAGGCTGGATTCTTTTCTACTTCATTACCGGAGAAGAGTCTATTGGCTGGATGATTTTCGGTACCGTTTTGGCTGCAGTATTAGTATACGGTATTATGGACATTATTTTCCATATGGATTTCAAGGCATTTTTTGCACACAAGCTGCAGATGGCTGTGACTGTGGCGGCTTCCATTGTAATCGGTTTTGTATTTCTGTTTGATTTAGTAGGATATGATACCTATGTGCCGGATAAGGATGATATTGTAAACATGGGTGTTTACATGAATCGTTTTGGATTTAGCCGCAGCGACTATTCTTATGGTGACAATAACAATACAACTACTGACCGGATAAACAATATGGAATATACCGACCGGGATGTAATTTATGCATTCCTTGAGGAAATGGCAGGCAAGGAAACAGAGTATCCGATAAATGGTGAATCTACTACTGCGTATGTGCGAGTGACGGAAAAAAGCGGTAAGACCTATTATAGAATGTACCGTGTCTGGGAAGAGGATGAAGAGCTTGTAGCTCCGATTTTAAGAGATGAGAGCTATATAAGGACGAATGTACTTATTCCTCAAAGTCTGATTGATCATGTTGAGATAGATGAAAAATATGGTGCACATGCAGAGTTTGAAAGTCTGACTGCACATTGGGTGGTAGATAAGACTGAGGCTGCCCGTGAGTTTTTGACAGCTTATAATCAGGATCTTTTGGATAATCCGGACCTGTATATTTATCAGCAGGATGAGGTGTTGGCAAGTGCATTTTTCAGAGGCCATGATGATTATTATTACTATCTCCACTTGGATATTTATGAAAGCATGGAGCGTGTAAAGGCGGTACTGGAAAAGTATGGATATGATAGTGTACTGGATAAGCCGACTGCTAAGGATATTGAGTTTGTTCAGTTCCTGATTTATGGTGGTAAGGAAGCCGAAAATCTAAAGGTATACTTTGGTTTGGAGGAAGCTTCTTTGGAGAATACGGAAAAGGATAAAGAGGCTCTTGTATTAAATCCAAACAGTGCAGAAAAAACCATCGTCTATACAGAGGAGGCAGTGCTTAAGCAGACAGTAGCTGCGGAGGAGCTAGAGTATTATTACGAAGCTGTATTTACAAAGCAAAGCGACATAAATGCCCTTATGAAGGTGATTTCCTTGGAAACTCCGTACATGAACAGTATGTTTGGACCGGATTATTGCAGTTGTGATATTCAGTTGAAGCTAAAGAACGGAGAAAATCATTATGTCCAGATCAAGAAGGGTGTGATGCCGGAGAAATTTTTAGATGATTTTGTATTAACAAGTCAGGAATAAGCAATGTGACAGTCGTGGGAACTGTTATGCGATAAATAAATATAGTACCCCTAACAAAATACTAACACTTCTTTGGTAGTATGTGTTATAATGGACGTGAGAACAAGAAGTCGACGTCATTATGGTACAGAAGAAGTATAGGGATTTTGTTAGGGGTAATTTTTATGGCAAAAATATTAATTGTAGAAGATGAAAAAGCAATCAATCAATTGATGAAGCAGAATCTGGTGCTTCAGGGGCATCAGGTGGTGCAGGCCTTTGATGGCAGACAAGCACTGGAGATATTGGACAGTAAGGCGGATTTGGATTTGGTAATTTTGGATATTATGCTGCCTTATATGTCAGGAATGGATTTGATTAAGGAGATTCATGATATTCCGGTGATGTTTGTGACAGCCAAGGATGGTATTCAGGACAAAATTAAAGGGCTTACCAGTGGGGCTGAGGATTATTTAGTAAAGCCTTTTGATATGCTGGAGCTGATTGCACGGGTAAATCTGATTTTAAAGCGTTACAAAAAGGACACTACTACTTTTACGCTGGCGGGAACAGAGGTGGATATGGTATCCCAAAAGATTATGCGGGAAGAGCAGGAGGTCGTTCTGACACCGCAGGAGTGGGCTCTTTTGGAGGTGTTAATCCGCAATGTTAATATTGCATTAAGTCGTGACAAGCTGCTCAATATGGCATGGGGCTATGATTTTGATGGAGATGCAAGGACGGTGGATGTTCACATTGTGAAGCTGCGCAAAAAGCTTGGCTGGGAGGAGCAGATTAAGACGCTTTATAAGCTGGGTTATCGACTGGAGACAAATGTATGAGAATTTGGCAGAAAATTTACATAACGGCACTTTTGTTATTTTTGCCGGTATTAAATGTAGGCCTTTTTATGGGTGCACGTATGATTTTTAACTACAATATGGACATGTTGCGCAACCAGGCCTCTGATGAGGTGCATCTTTTGAGCCATACCATTGTAAAAGATATTGAAATGCGGCCGATTAACGAACAGCTGGATGACAATATTGTATACAGGGTTGGTGAAGCCTATGTAAAGTATATTTCCGATAAGGATTCCAACGCAACCTTGGAAGTTCATTATGTAGGGGACAAGACTTGGCTTCAAATGGGACAGCAGGATGTTGCCGTTTATGATGCAGGCAGTTACCCTGAAATTCGCATTCTGGAGCTTTTAGAGGCTCCTTATGAAAGTTATCAGTTGTATTATTATAAGCCTTTGGATGATTTTTATAATTTGTGGACATCCTTGAAATTAGTATTCGGTATCATCAGTTTGTGTTGTTCCGGTGTACTTGCTGTAGTTCTGTATTTACTTTTGTATGAAATGACGGCACCTCTTCAGAGACTGACAGAAAGCGTAAAGCTGATGCAGCGTGGAGAGCCGTGGCAACAGGTTGAAATAGAGGGACATGATGATATTTCGGATTTGACCCGTAGCTTTAATGAAATGGGTGCAGAAATTGAAGCACAAATGACGCAGCTGCAGAGGGAAAGTAAGACCAAGCAGCAGCTGGTGGACGATTTGGCCCACGAAATGCGCACTCCTTTGACAGCCATTTACGGGTATGCAGAGTATTTGCAGAAGGCCCCTTATACGGAAGAAGAGCTATATGATGCACTGGAATATATTATGTCTGAAAGTAAGCGTTTGTCTCATATGGGACAGGAGCTTTTGACCATGGCTATTTACAGAGAGGATGCCATAAACGCAGAGCTGATTGATGCGGAAGGGATTGGCAAGGATATATCCAATATGTTATCCGGTGTTTTACAGGAAAAGCGCCTGAAGTTAAAGAAAAATATAGCCGGGATGACCTTTGAAGGAGACCGGGCTATGATAGTATGCTTACTGCGTAATCTTATCGAAAACGCAGCCAGAGCCAGTGAAAGCGGCTGCCGTATCTGGTTGAGCATCAGTAAGCAGGATAAGCAGGTGTGCATACAGGTGAAGGACGAGGGGATTGGCATGGAGCCACATGAGCTGGAGCGTATCACAGATGCATTTTACAGAGTGGACAAGGCCAGAAGTCGTTCTAACGGCGGTGCGGGTATAGGGCTAAATCTGTGTGACTTAATTGTAAAAAAGCATGCAGGAACCATGCAGTTTGAGAGTGCCCCGAATAAAGGAACTACAGTTACGGTTTTATTGCCTTTGCAGGTAGGAAGGAGAACAGATGAAGCATAATTTATTAACGGCCGTTTTGGCAAGTTTTATGGTGTTGATAGCTACCGGTGCTCTTTTGTTTGGTATGGCCGTGTATGAAAAGGACCAGTTTGAAGAAAGCTGGCTTCTTACACCTACTGTCATTGAAAAGGAATTAAAACCATTATATAGCGAGGAGTTTGATGAAAATTCCACGGAATATTAGGAGGTAAGGGTATGGCAGATTATTCACAGGTACCGGGAATGCAGTATCATATTGGTGTGAAAACTGGAGAGGTTGGCAGGTATGTATTGCTGCCGGGAGACCCCAAAAGATGCGCCAAAATAGCAGACCATTTTGATAATCCGGTTCTTATAGCCGACAGCAGAGAATATGTTACCTATACAGGGACGCTGGATGGAGTTAAGGTTAGCGTGACCAGTACGGGTATTGGCGGACCAAGTGCGTCTATAGCCATGGAGGAGCTGGTAAAGTGCGGTGCGGATACCTTCATTCGTGTAGGTACCTGCGGCGGCATGGATTTGGAAGTACAGGGCGGAGATGTGGTAGTAGCTACCGGAGCTATCCGTATGGAAGGCACCACCAGGGAGTATGCTCCTATTGAATTTCCGGCTGTAGCAGATTTAGAGGTTACCAATGCGCTGGTTAAGGCCTGCAAAAAGCAGGGTATTCGTTATCATGCAGGTGTGGTACAGTGTAAGGATGCTTTTTATGGTCAGCACAATACCGAAAAGATGCCGGTAAGCTACGAGCTTTTACAGAAGTGGGAGGCGTGGCTTTGCATGGGCTGTAAGGCAAGCGAGATGGAGTCAGCGGCGCTGTTTATTGTAGGGCAGTATTTAAGAGTCCGTACCGGCAGCTGTTTTTTGGCAGTGGCAAATCAGGAGCGTGAGAAGAAGGGACTTCCTAATGAGCAAGTGCATGATACGGAAATAGCCATAAAGACGGCGATAGAAGCTCTTCGGATTTTGATTAAGGAAGATATGGAAGCATGAAAAGATATCAAAGAATATTTACAATCGTCATAGATTCATTAGGAGTCGGCGCCATGGCTGACAGTGCCCGGTTTGGAGATGTAGATGTGGATACACTGGGGCATATTTCCGAAAATGTGCAGGAATTTCATATCCCGAATTTACAAAGGCTGGGATTAGCCAATCTGCATCCTTTAAAGCAGGTGGCACCTGTCACGGCACCTATGGCCAGATTTTGTAAATTAAAGGAAAAGAGCAATGGTAAGGATACAATGACCGGACATTGGGAAATGATGGGGCTTCATATTACCAAGCCATTTCAGACGTTTACAGAGACCGGATTTCCGCCTGAGTTGATTGCGGAACTGGAAAAGCGCTGTGGCAAGCGTGTTATTGGTAACAAAAGTGCCAGCGGCACAGAGATTCTGGAAGAAATGGGAGAAGAAGAAATCAACACCGGTGCCATGATTGTATATACTTCTGCAGACAGTGTATTACAGATTTGTGGTAATGAAGAGACCTTTGACCTTCAGAATTTGTATCGTTGCTGTGAAATTGCAAGAGAGCTTTGCATGAAAGAGGAGTGGATGGTGGGCCGCGTTATCGCAAGACCCTATGTGGGCAAAAAGCGCGGTGAATTTAAGCGTACCAGTAATCGCCATGACTATGCGGTGAAGCCCTATGGTCCTACCGCTTTAAATGCTTTAAAGAATGCAGGTTATGAGGTAATCAGTATTGGCAAAATTGTTGACATTTTCTGTGAGGAGGGAATTACCAGGGCTTACAAGTCCAAATCCAGTGTGCATGGCATGGTGCAGACGATTGAAATGGCAGGAAAAGACTTTGAAGGCCTTTGTTTTGTTAATCTGGTGGATTTTGATGCCCTTTGGGGGCACAGAAGAGATGTGGCAGGATATGCCCGTGAAATCGAAGCCTTTGATGAGAAGTTAGGACAGCTGATGGAGGTCTTAAGGGAGGATGATTTATTAATTCTTACGGCGGATCACGGCAATGACCCCACATATACAGGCACGGATCATACCAGAGAAAAGGTTCCTTTTCTGGCATGGAGTAAGTCCTTTGTGGAAGGCGGTGCATTGCCGGAGCAGGATACCTTTGCAGTGGTAGGTGCTACCATTGCAGACAATTTTGGAGTGGCCATGCCGGAGGGTACGATTGGTCATTCACTGCTTGAATTCATATAATTTTTCAAAAAAATGTAAATAAAAAAATGGGTAAAGGAGAATGCTATGAATAAGCCATATACAAAATTACTTCGATGCTTTGAAAGTATAAAGGAACGAATCCCTTTCATACCCAAGGTTGCATTGATACTGGGCTCAGGTCTCGGAGATTATGGTAACACCATGGATATTGTAACTACCATTCCTTATGGGGAGATTGAGGAGTTTCCGCAGTCTACTGTTCAGGGACACAAGGGACAGTTTATATTTGGTTATGTAGGGAAGGTACCTGTAGTATGTATGCAGGGCAGAGTGCATTTCTATGAGGGTTATACGATAACAGATGTAGTACTTCCAATTCGTCTGATGAAGCTTATGGGAGCAGAGGTATTATTCCTTACCAATGCAGCCGGCGGCGTGAATGAAGGCTTTGAGGCGGGGGATCTGATGTTAATAGAGGATCATATCTGCATGGTGCCTAATCCTTTGATGGGAGAAAATATGAGTGAGCTGGGGCCACGCTTTAATGATATGAGTGATACCTATGACAAGGCACTTAGAGACATTATCAAGGCTACAGCCTATCAGATGGATATCAACCTTAGGGAAGGTGTATATGTGCAATTTACAGGTCCAAGCTACGAAACTCCGGCAGAGGTACGAATGGCCAGAGTGCTGGGGGGAGATGCAGTGGGTATGTCTACAGCGGTAGAGGCTATTGCAGCCAATCATATGGGTATGCATATTTGCGGTATTTCCTGTATTACCAATATGGCGGCAGGTATTCAGAAAAAGCCTCTCGACCATGCTGAGGTTCAGGAGACTGCAGAAAGAGTGGCGAAGACCTTTTCCAGAATAGTAACAGCAAGTATTATTGCCATTGCTGATGCTATATAATGATGCATTTACAGCCGGGAGGAGCAGTCTTTGAAAAAATTTATTTCCCTAGTTTTAGTAGTTTTCATACTTTTTTCTCATTCAGCCTGTGGAGGCAGGGATGAGGAGGATGATATTATCAGAGTGGGAATGGTGACGGATACCGGAGGCATAAACGACGGTTCCTTTAATCAGACCTCCTGGGCCGGCTTGGAAAGAGCAGAAAAAGAATTAGGAATTGAAATAAATTATCTGGAGTCCGAAACGGATGCAGATTATGAAACAAATATTGAAACCTTTCTGGATGAGGAATTTGATTTAATTATCGGTGTGGGTTATATGCTGGCAAGTGCTATCAGAGAAGCGGCAATAGATAATCCGGACCGGAAATTTGCTATTATTGATGATAGTACCAATGCTGATCTGCCGAATGTAGCCTGTCTGATGTTCAGACAGGAGCAGGCAGCGTATCTGGTTGGCTATGTAGCAGGGCTTACTACGGTTTCCGATAATGTGGGTTTTGTGCTGGGCACGTCTACGAGGGTTATGAACCGGTTTGGTTATGGTTTTGCTGCAGGGGTTATAGATGCGAATCCCACAGCAAGAATTCAGATGGCAAATGCAAATACTTTTACGGACCCTTCACAGGGCAGGTCTATTGCTACTTCCATGATTACTAACGGAGCGGATGTGCTGTTTCATGCCGCAGGTGGTACAGGCTTAGGCATGATAGAGGCTTGTAAGGAGGCAAATATCATGGCTATCGGTGTGGATTCTGACCAGAGTAAGCTGGCCCCTGCCAATATCATTACATCTGCGTTAAAGCGGGTGGATACAGCCAGCTACGAGGTGGCAAAAAGCGTGGTAGAGAACAGGTATCAAGGCGGTATCATTTTGTATGACCTTGCTTCTGAAGGCGTGGATTATGTGGCTTCTGATTTGTTGTCTGAGGATATAAAAAGAACTGTGGAAGAAGTAAAGGCAGGGATTTTATCCGGTGATATTGTTGTGCCGGACAATCAGGCTGATTTTGAAGCAAAATATGGTAATATTTATACCTTGGATTGACGCGCGGGTGTGATTGGGGAAGGAGAATTCCGGTGGAGGAGAAGGTAGAAAAGCCCACTGCTTATGCAGTGGAAATGAAAAATATTGTCAAAAAATTCGGCAATTTTACAGCCAATGACCATGTAAGTCTGTCTGTAAGGAAGGGAGAGGTACATGCTGTTTTAGGCGAAAACGGAGCCGGTAAAAGTACCCTTATGAATATCCTTTATGGCTTATATAAGCCTACTGAGGGAGAAATATATATTCATGGCAAAAAGGTGGTAATGGATGGAGTGGGTTCGGCCATACGCCTTGGTATCGGCATGGTGCACCAGCATTTTA
>JAZRRW010000036.1:0-10364 GCA_045651105.1 Lachnospiraceae bacterium | reverse complement strand
CCCCAGCCGCATAATCTCGCCTACAGCCTGACCTGCACCAGCCGGTGTGGAAGGATTATGTCCAATCATGGAGGAATCCGTAATGATTGTCTCTGTCAAAGTTTCCATTGCGGTGTCACCGATAACCGGTGCTGCTTCATTAAGCCTGATTAAGGAAAGATCTGAAATCTCCCGGCCTATTTTACTCATGGCACCCTTTAAGGCAGTTTTTATTGCATAAATATTAGCAACCGTACCCTTGGTTCCGGTTGTCGGACATGAAGTGCTTGCCAGGAACTTCACTCCCCGGCCGGCTTCTACAGCGCCAATACACACTTCCGTTGTGGAATTACCGATATCTACTCCTGCAATAAGTTTCAAAGTAAAACGCCTCTTTTCTCGTATATTTCAACGGCTTCCATTACCAGCTTTGCACAGTTTTTCGCATTATATTTCTCAATCAGCTCCTGTGCCATCAAAACAAGCTCCAGCTTCGTGGAACGATTTGGACGAAGCTTGTCGTACATTTTTAAAATTACATCATCCGGCACATCTACTAACTCTGCCGCACGTTCGAAATTCTTCTCCATAGGAACGCTGCCGTTTTCCCTTGCAACCTGTCCCTGTGCCTTTAACGTTTCCTTGGAGATTTTGATATCATCGGAAGAGATATGCCCCTTTATTACTTCATCCAGGGTAATCTCGGTTAATTTCCTGCCTGTTTTGGACTTGATAGAGTCCTTTTCGTATTCGCCTAAAGGGTATCTCATTTATTTGCCCTCCCATTCTACTGCACCCACTTCAGGGTCTAACTGCTCTGTTTCTGCAATATGCATAAGTGCTGCCTTTACCTGATACTTCGGACGGCACATCGGATCGTTGGTACAAGGAATCGGCACTACCTGCTCGCCCTTTACATACTTGGCTGCATTCTGACCAATCTTGCGGTAAGTCTCCAATGTCATAAGCGGTGCCTGCGGAAACAGCTCCAGGTTGGATAACGGATATAAATCCTTCTGATGGATTACCGTAGTGCCCTTGGACTGAATACCAACACCGAAACCGGAACCGGAAAGCTTTGCTGCCTCTAAGGCCATAAAGCACACGTCAGAGGTATCCAGAATCTTTACTACTCTGGCACGCATACCTTCCTCTTCAATACCCGCCTTCACATTGCGCAATACATCTTCTAATGGAATATCACAAATAGTACGTTTGATTTCTTTCTGGAATGCAGCGCCTACACCGATGACAATTTCCTTCGGGTCTGTCCCTTTCTTTGCTCTCGGATAACCGCTGTAATCTGTTTTATGCGCATTAATACGCTCTCTGCCTGCCATAGACGGTGCACTCTTTACATCCTTTGCATCGCCCTGCGCCCCCGTCTGCCGCAGAATTTCTGTCACTATCTGTTTTACAAGCTTTTCATCTATCTGCATGGTGCAACCTCCTAAATGTCCTGTGGGTTAATAATATGCGGAATCTTCTTGATTTCTTCCCAGCGTTCTCCCTCTACACGGTAGCCGGTGCCCGGTCCCATATAGTCGTTCGGAGTATTTACTGCTGATAATACCTTAAAGTTTCGATCCAAAATCGCAGAAGTCTGCATATAATCGCCTGCTACGCGCTGCTTTAACATGCTGAGCACGCTTTCTGCCACATCCTGATAACCGGTTTCAGCCAGAGCTCTGACTACATCTACACCGGTAATGCCTCTCTTCAGTACATCCTCCGCTGCCATCAAATCTGCGGTAACATCTCTGGAAAGTGTATCCTTGCTGCCGTGAGCATAGGTCACAGCCTCCACCTGCTCATCACTAATCGGAGATAAGCCTAAATGACGGAATACCGCCTGTACTGCCTTGGCTGCTTTATTACGCACCCGAAGTACCTCTTCCTCGGTAACCGGCTTTAAACCACCGTCTACCTGCATATCTCTCTGTAATACATTATAATCATCAAAATCTTCTGCGTCAAAATTGGATCCTGCAAACATATTGTCATAATTCGGCTCTGCTGCATAACCGGAGAAAATAAAGTCGGTACCCGGTAAAAACTGCAGCATTGTTCTGGCTGTACGACGCATTGCAGAATTGGAAAAGCTCTGGTCATTGGAGGAAGCACACTCCAATCCCAATAAAGCTGCCACTAAATTCTCTGCCAACACTTCTCTGATACCACCCGGCACAGAACCCGGCACACCAATACAGCTTACGGAACCGTTTTGAATACCCTGACTGCCCGCACCCTTGGTAGCATACAAACATCTGCACTCCAAATACAGCATGGACTTCTTTTCACTAAAGCCCATCAGCACTTCGGAGCCTGCACCGGAAGTAAAACGTACCTTTAACCCTCTGGAAGCATAAGCGGAATTCAAAAATGCTTTGGAATAAGGGGTATCATCACCATCTATAAAAACCTTCTCCGTACCATATACGGAAAGGGTCTCTGCATATGTAGTAAGACCGCGGATACCAAGCTCTAACTCGGTAGCCTCCTCTGCGGAACACTGGGTCAACACACCCGGACGCCCAATCTGGGAACCAATTAGCAATGCCATAGCACTAAGCGGTGCATATCTGGCAACACCCATAGTGGTCTCCTCCTCAGCAAAACCACGCAGTGCACCTTCTGCTGCATCTGCTGCCAACTGAACCGGATCGTCTTTTAAGTTGGTAATATGCGCCTGATTACCCGGTGTCTTTCTGGCACGAATTTTCTGCATGCCCATCATCAGCTCCACTACGTTAAGGTAATTCATGACCTCCGTCATCTTGGCAGGGGTAATACCTGTCACCAACTGCAGAATCTCCTTTCTGGACACATGGATATCCACAATCATCCTTGCAATATCTAAGGACGGCACTGCCATGGACTTCTCTGCACGATCCAGATTAATCGCATAGTCTGCAATAAACTGATCGATAAAGTCAAAGTCCTCTCTCTTTTTACCATCCAGCTCTACCACCTTGCCGTTTTCTATTTGAATAGAAGGCTTGGGATCGTAAGGACTTGACATTGCTGCAAAACCCATCTCCGGCCATTCATTAATAAAACCATCTAAATTTACCGGACGCTTATCCAGTACTTCAATACGTTTTGATCTCTTCATTATCTCAATTCTCCTTTAGGGATACTATCCTGCTTATATTATGCACCCAATCCCACAAAAAAGCAACAAAAACATCACAAAACCTCAAGAAAAAATTGCCCGATTCACAGATTTTTGTAATTTAAGGCTTTTTTGCACGTTATTTTCCTTATCGTGCACAAAAATTACTTGTATATTTGTGTCAAAAAAGATAAACTTAGCTTAACCAATTAAATTGTGCCATATACAAAGAAAGAAAGGAAGGACTACATTATGTTTAAAAAATCAAACGGCACCTCTTATAATAACTATCAGGACGAAATCCCTCCTGATCCAAAGCCAAACGTTCTGGGAAAATTCTTTAAACTGCTTGGCAACGCAGGCATAGGTGTTGTAGCATTGATAATCGTTGCTATTTTAGCACTGAATGCCACCTACACCATCAACGAACAGGAGCAGGCCGTGCTGGTAACCTTAGGTCAGGCCAGCAGCGTTACCACACCCGGACTACACTTTAAAATTCCGTTTATTCAGGATGTTATTAAAGTAGACACTACCATTCAGGGCTTTGCTATCGGTTATGACGAGTACAGTGATAAAAGTAATGAATCCGAATCTCTGATGATTACCAGTGACTACAACTTTGTAAACGTGGATTTTTTTGTGGAATATCGTTTTTCCGAGCCTGTAAAGGCTGTCTACGCTTCCAGTGAGCCTGTGTCAATCCTTAAGAACATCTGCCAGAGCTGCATTCGTACCGTAATCGGCAGCTACCCTGTTGATGACGTATTGACTACCGGTAAAAATGAAATCCAGGCATCTATCAAAGAAATGATTATGGATAAATTAGAAGAACAAGACCTGGGGGTTCAGCTGGTAAATATCACCATTCAGGACTCCGAACCGCCTACTATAGATGTTATGGAGGCCTTTAAGGCTGTAGAAACGGCAAAACAGGGCAAAGAAACGGCTCTGAACAATGCCAACAAATACCGCAACGAAAAGCTTCCGGAGGCAGAGGCCAATGCCGACGCTATTATCAAATCTGCAGAGGCTGAGAAAACCGAACGTATCAATGAAGCAACCGCACAGGTAGCCCGCTTTAACGCCATGTACCAAGAATACATCAAAAATCCGGAGGTTACCAAGCAGCGTATGTTCTTTGAGGCTATGGAAGAGGTACTTCCGGGCTTAAAGGTTATTATTGAGAGCCCGACAGGCGATGTACAGACCTTCTATCCGATTGAATCCTTTGCAACCATTGGTACTGACAGTGCTCAGAGCACCACAGAAGCTACAAATTAAGGAGGAAGCTGATTATGAAAAAATTATCTAGAGTTATTATTATATTGGCAGCAGCGCTTTTATTGCTCTCAGGCTCCTGCTTTGTAGTGACTAATGAAAATGAATACTCTCTGGTACGCCAGTTTGGTAAAATCAGCCACATTGTAGATGAGGCAGGAGTTAGCTTAAAAATTCCGTTCCTTCAGTCCGTGGACAAATTACCAAAGCAGACCCTGATATATGATTTGACGCCAAGCGATGTCATTACTGCCGACAAAAAGACCATGATTTCCAACAGCTACATTTTGTGGAAAATCAGCGACCCTTTGAAATTTGCCCAGACCTTAAATTCTTCTGTATCCAATGCCGAAAATCGTCTGGACAATATCGTATACAATGCTACCAAAAACGTGATTTCCAGCATGACCCAGGATGAAGTGATTACCAGCCGTGATGGAGCCCTGTCCGACGCAGTACTCACCAATATCGGTACTTCTTTGGACAATTACGGCATAGAGCTTATGAGCTTTGAATTAAAGCAGCTGGATTTACCGAGCGACAACAAGACCGCAGTTTACGAGCGAATGATTTCAGAGCGCGACAACATCGCAGCTACTTACACCGCAGAAGGTGCTTCCGAGGCCCGTATTATCCGTAATTCTACCGATGCCGAGATAACCATCCTCCTCTCCGAAGCTGAGAAAGAAGCGGAAATTCTGCTTGCAGAGGGTGAGGCAGAATACATGAGAATTCTCTCAGAAGCATACAATGATACTGCCAAGGCAGACTTCTACTCCTTCGTAAGAAGCTTAGATGCTGTAAAGGCTACCATGACAGGCGATAATAAGACGATCATTCTTTCACCGGAATCTCCGATTGCAGAGATTTTTTATGGAAGGTAAATGAATTCGGAGCGTGTTCCCTTTTGGGCGCATGCTCCGTTTTTGTACAAAAAAACGCCCCCACCAATCATCAGTAGAAACGCCTTTAAAGGTATATTACAAGATTGTTCAGCAAAAGTCAACAAATAAGTTAATGTTTTTTAAGCACATTTTACCAAGACTTTTGTGCACTTTTAATAAATGTACAGTCTATGGCTGAACTGTTACTAATAAATTACACTGAACCCAGCCTCATTATAGTATATCTGATAATCCTGTAAAGTAGCTTTCAGTATATATCCACTGTCGGTGAGATCGCCTGTCATCTCCCGTTCCTTGTGCATGACAATATATACACAGCCACTTTGAAGTGCCTGCTCTCCCAGGCTGACTGCATCTACAATCTCTGCTTCCATCAGCTCATACAACGGATGCTCTATTTTCCAGTCTGCCACCAATACATTTCGACCATACGGCATACAGACTCCACTGTCATATTGCCTCACATACTGTATCAGCTCCATCGGAAAAAGAGCCATTACCTCCCTTCCTTCTATGTGCATCAAATCGCAAATCTGCACCACACACTCCGGAGCATGGTAAATATTTTCCGCTTTGGAATAACGCCAGTTATTATAAACAAAATCACCGGATACCATAATAACAGCCACCATTCCTACTGCCACAAGCTTTTTGTATCTGCCCTGATAAAGGTGATACAGTTGTACCAGTGTATATGCAATAACCAATGTCATCGGCAACATCCAAAAAAATCGATAGTACAGCTCTTCATCAATAATTTTCGCCACCAGATGATAAGTAAATGGCAGCAGCAATATTGTAATCCAGAATAATGGCAGGTATATCAAAAGAATGCGCTTGTATTTTTCTTTTTCATGAAAAAACAGAAAAATGAGTGCACACACATATAAAGCAGTCAACATGCCGCTTCCACTAATATTTTGCCAAACAACAAATGCTGAGTCCTGCATAATGCTCCTTTCTTAAATTGGCTATTTTAATAAATATAGTGCTGTATATACAAGTCCCGGCATAGCACTGAGAATACCAAGCGGCAGTAAGCTCCATCTTTTATAACCAATGGCCAGAAACAACAACGCACTTCCCCATAATAATATAACCAAAACCCCGCCAAGGGTACTTCCCAGACAACCAGTCAAAATAACGGCAGCGCCAAATAAATAATCTCTTAGAGAAATCCTAGCCTGTCTTTCCAGAGCACGTCCTATTTTTAAAAGCAGGTAAATCATTGCCGGAAAAACAATTCCTGCCACCAACGCCTTCCCTTGCCTGCTGCGCAACAACAGAAAACTCTCGGCTGTATGGCTGGACGTATTACCCCAAATAAATAATAGTGCCACCAGGATCAGCATTTGCAGCCTTTTGCGCCTGTTCTCGCCAAAAAGCACTCGACCCATATGGGCATATATCACATAACTCATGGTAACCAGTACTATCCCCAATACAATATGGCCTATGGTAAGCGTATGCACACCACTAATACGTGCCAGAAAAGCAATCCATATGGGAAATGGTGCCAGAATATAACGATAGTTCAAATCTACTGCTCCAAAGGCATATACATTGGCTACATACATAACCCCTGAGTAATCCGCAGACTCCGCAACCGCCATATAATAGGCATCATCCCCGTCATTTACTGCTCCAAAAACCAACATGAACATTTGCGCAAGCCACAAAGCGACAAAAATAATTGCCATAGCCTTTTGTTCTCTTGTCCACGAAGGCATTGTCCCGCCTCTGCTTTTATGCACAGTTGTCCACATTCTGACAGCTGTACACGCCAAGCCCAAAAGCCCCAGTATCAGACCGCCCCTTACATATAATGGCTGTAACTCGCTTATATTACGTTCCGCTATAATAAATGGAACTGTCATCACCTGAAAAACAGCCCACAAAAGAAACTGCCCCTTAAACCACAGACCACCTAAGCTCCATGCTTCCTTACGAGTATAAAAAAAAACTCCAACACAAACAGGCAGTAAAACCAACCAGCTAAATAATATCAAATATCCCATTGGGTATCCTTTCTGTTATAATGCCTTAATCCATGAACATATCCCGCATCCATACATACCCTACCGGTATATAACTTAAAACCATAGGCAGCAACGATAATTTATAATCATATACATCCGTTCCCCGCAATGCAAACAACAGAGCGTATACAAGCACATACATCACCACCGGCAGCCAAAGTCTCCAGTATATATTACGTGTACAATAAGCCCGTAGGATACACATCAGAATACTCACACTAAACCCGAGAAGCCACAGAAAATGACACACTTTAGCATACATCACACTAAAGGCTGGTGCCTGCTGTACAAACTGCTGGTAATTCCACGCTGTAGCACCCCCATTATGACCGCTTTGCCATGTCATATAATTGGCTAAAGGTAATGCATAAGCCAACGTATCCTTTCCAATCGCAATCAGATTATCCTTGGTGGCAAACTCCAGACCTAAATTTCCCAACTGACGATATAAAACATTGGCCTCTTCCTTGCCATATCTGACTTCCAGAGTAGGCCCAAACTCCGTCTGGACCTTATAGGGATACAGTCTTATTCCTTTTAACTCACTTTCCTGAAAACATTGCTGCACCTCTATCGGAAGGTGCGGAAAGTATTTGCCCTCCAGGGCCACAACACCAACTCTCTGAAAAAAAACAGAGGAGGCGGTATTTTGAATACGACCATAATAGCCCGGGTGCTGGGTGCTGCTTAGAACAGCCAGATTACTCACTAAAATACCTGCACTGATAAGCAGGCTCACAAAACATAATAAAACCTTATGACTAACTGCATAAAACTGCAGGATACAGGCCCATAAAACCAGAAGGGCACCTGCCCACAAATATTCTCCGGTCAACTGTACAATAATACTAAAGCTGCACATGAGTAATCCCCAGTCTGTAAAGGATAGGGGCTTATGGCGTACCATTCCCTTAAGCACCTGTAAAAACATTAAAAGAAGAAAGGATAACGCCAAAGAGTGCGGTAAAACCGTTACATGAGCCTGTGCTACAAAAGGTATGGTATTTGCCCACAGCGCACAGATAATGGCAACCACCTTACGGTCCGTCCATGTACTGACAAAATGATATACACAAAACACTCCCAGTGACAACTGTATCAAATATATCGGTATCTGATACGGTACCGTCCCCAGACTGCTGCAGATCTTTACTATCCCCGGGTACAAAAGCCCGGAATATTCATCCGGAATAAACTCTCCTGCCATTTCCAAATAAATAGATGTATCACAAAATTGTGGTACTACCGAGAAATTACTGCCTATATAAATCGCTCCCAGTACAATTTGAAGTACAACAGCACAAAACACAAAACCCTTTATAACAGGCAGAAATAAACATCTTACTTTTTTCATATCAACATATGCCTATGCGTAAAAGGCTTTTACCTTAGAAATAATATAGTCCACCTGCTCATCTGCGAGGCCATAATACATCGGCAAACGACAAAGTCGTTCACTTTCCTTTGTAGTATATACATCCTCGCCATGGAAACGTCCGAACTTCTGACCTGCCGGTGCAGAATGCAACGGAATATAATGAAATACTGACAAAATATCATTTGCTTTCAGGAAGGAAATCAACGCTGTTCGTTCCTCTAAATCCTTTGCCTTAATGTAGAACATATGGGCATTGTGTACACACCCCTCAGGAATTACCGGAAGCTCGATTTTACCTGCATCGGCCAGCTCCTTTAATCCCTCATAATAGCGGTTCCATACATGCAGTCTGGCATCATTGATTTCATCAGCCATCTCCAACTGCGCATACAAGTATGCAGCATTCATATCGCTTGGAAGATAAGAGGAACCATAATTCACCCAAGTATACTTATCAATCTGACCACGGAAAAATTTACTGCGATTGGTACCCTTTTCACGAATAATCTCTGCCTCTTCAATCCTGTCAGGATTTTGAATAAGAAGAGCACCGCCTTCCCCCATGCTGTAGTTCTTGGTCTCATGAAAACTGAAGCATCCATAATCACCGATTGTACCAAGTGCTTTGCCTTTATAACTGCTCATCACGCCCTGTGCTGCATCCTCAATTACAAGCAGATTGTGTCTCTTTGCAATATCCATAATGGTATCCATTTCACAAGCGACACCTGCATAGTGCACGGGAACAATAGCCTTGGTTTTATCCGTAATTGCTGCCTCTATCTTGGTCTCATCTATATTCATGGTATCAGGTCTGATATCTACGAATACTACTGTAGCACCTCTTAAAACAAAGGCATCCGCTGTAGACACAAAGGTATAGGAAGGCATAATCACTTCATCACCCGGTTTAATATCCGCCAGAAGTGCTGCCATTTCGGTAGCATGTGTGCAGGAAGTCGTAAGTAAACACTTTGCAGTGCCTGTACGATTTTCAATCCATTCATTACATTTCTTGGTAAACTGTCCATCACCGCAAATTTTTTGACTATCGATAGCTTCTTTGATATATTCCATTTCCTTGCCGGTAAATGGTGGCACATTAAAATTAATCATCTCGTTGTCCTCTCTATTCATAAATTACATACTTTTCATTCTCAAAGGTGCAAATATATTGGTATGTTTCTATCATATCACGTATCAAAGATAATTTAAATCCATATTTTGCTTCATATGTCTTTGTTTTCTCTTCATCTTCTAACTGAGATGTTAGGAAATCGTTAAAGCTTCTGCCCAAAATCATAATGGCACGATCCTTGCTTATGTCAGCTGTCACCTTTTGAAGCTCTGCTTCAAAGGTAGCATTGGAATAAGACGGTAAATCCGGCCACGGACTCATGACAAACGGCATCTCCAGATAAGCACTTAATGCCGGTACATCCCCAAACAAAAGCACCTTTCTGCCTGCAAGAGAATGCTCCGCCACATAAGCTCCCAATTCCTCCAGCATCTCAGCATTTTCTGCATTCGTCTGCATATATGCCACTGCAGGAATGGTTGTCACCTGACTGTCTCTCGGAGCCTCATCCCTGAAAACAAAGGTATTGGCAAAGCAAATACTCTGCCAGAGCAACATAATAACACACATACCTGACATAATCATAAAC
>JAZRRW010000035.1:0-6054 GCA_045651105.1 Lachnospiraceae bacterium | reverse complement strand
GGAGTTAGCCGGAAAAAATCAGATATGTTTACAGGATAATGCATTTTCTAAGGAATATTGTGAGGATTTGTGTGAAGAGGTATGGCCGGAAATTGCATGGTAGTTTGCGGAAATATTACAAAAAAATTAAGTTTTAAAATTCTTTCTTAATTTTGCAAAAATCGATTGTTTTTCATGGGAAAATGCAGTATGCTAATAAAACAAATAGGATTTTTTAAACTTGAAGAATAGGATATTGGATACACATATGAAGCATAGTACATTATTTTATGTTATCAATTTTATATATATGGAATTTATTTTCCACTTGTATTTTTGGAAGGATATTAAAGTTTCTGTATTTCCGGCACTGGCAGTGATTGTGGTGTTTTCTTTACTGCAGTCTTTTTTACAGAGTTTTTTAAAGGGAAGAGCCCAGCGTATTTTTTTCTGGGTTTTTCTGATTTTGGATTATCTTTTATTTGCCAGTCAGATGGTGTACCGCACTATTTTTAAACAGCCCCTTTTGTTGGATGCGGCTGTTCAGGGTGGTGGTGACGCACTGACTAATTACTGGCGTGAGATGTTTCAGGGTATTTTCAATGCCGGATTTGGTCTTGCAGCACTGGCACTTGGTATTTTATGGACTATTATTTCTATGCAGATTTGGAAAATGGAGTCGGTTCCTATGACGGGAAAGAGGGTTGCGACGCATCTGGGATGTATGGCAGGGGCCTGCGTAGTGTTATATGGTTCTCTGTTTGGTGTTTTTAAACTGGCGCCGGACCTGTATACGGAATATCAGGAGTTTGGGTATCCGGATGATGTACTGGAGCGGTTTGGGGTGTCTGCCCTTCTTCTTAGGGATGTAGGAGCAGTGTATTTGCCGGAGGATGATGTACTGGTGGCGGTGCTTTCCGGAAATGCAGTCGGGGAAGTTGGAAATCATAATACAGAAGGCGATGAACTGACCGGAGATATTACAGATAATCAGAATGTCAGCACAGAAACCGGTTCCTCGTTGACCGGCACGGGAATTTCCACAGAGGAGCAGACCACAGAGCATATCGACACTACAGAGACGGTAGTTCCAAGTCCGGAGCCAACCTATGGACCTCAGATTTTAGATATTGACGTTGATTACTTAAAGGAAATCGGCTCTGATGATGTGGACAAGATTACGGATTATGTGCTGGGGATAGAGCCTACAAAGGAAAACGATTATACCGGTATGTTTGAAGGCTATAATTTTATTTATCTTACGGCAGAAGGCTTTTCTACGGCTGCTATTGATGAAAATCTGACGCCAACTTTGTATAAGCTGACCAATTCCGGTGTAGTGGTGCCGGAGTATTATGTGCCGTTGTGGCAGACCAGCACCAGTGATGGTGAGTATGTAAATCTGACCGGGCTGATACCGGACCAGCAGTTCAGTATGAAGCGCAGTGCACAGAACAGTCAGCCTTTCAGCTTAGCCAATTATTTTAAGGCGGAGGGTGCTGCCTGCTATGCTTACCACAACAATACCTTATCTTATTATGACAGACATTTGAGTCATCCAAATCTGGGTTATACCTTTAAGGCTTCCAAATTGGGGGATTTAGAAGAAGCAGAGTGGGGCAGCAATATTTTTCAAATGGAGCATCCGGGTTACTGGCCGTCCTCTGACCTTGAGATGGTACAGGCTACCTTGCCTGAGTATATCAATGAAGAGCGTTTTCATGTGTACTATATGACGGTATCCGGCCATATGAATTACAATTTTAAAGGAAACATGATGTCCAGTATTCATCGCGAGGAAGTGAGCAACCTGCCTTATTCCGAGGAGGGCAGGGCATATATTGCGTGCAATATAGAGCTGGACAGAGCCTTGCAGTACTTAATCGAGCAGCTGGAAGCAGCTGACAGACTGAAGGATACCGTTATTTGTCTGAGTGCGGACCATTATCCGTATGGTATGAATTTGGATAATTATGAAGAATTGACAGGTAGGAACCTGGAAAATAATACTTTGGATATTTATCGGAACAGTCTGATACTGTGGAATTCTGAAATGGAAACGGTAGTAGTGGACAAGCCTTGCAGTGCTTTGGATTTGATGCCTACTATTTTAAATTTGTTTGGCTTTGATTTTGATTCCAGACTGTATTCCGGCCGGGATATTTTTTCTGACAGTGCTCCGATTGTAGTTTTTTCCAACAGAAGCTTTATTACTGACGTGGCCTCTTATAATAAAAAGACAGGTGAGGTGCTTTCCAGAAACGGCGAACCGGTAAGTGAGGAATATATTTCCGAAATGAAGAACTATGTGAAAATGCTTCATAAACACTCTGCCGGTATTATAAACAACAATTATTATCATTATTTTGAACAAGCAATTTCTAAATAATTATGTGTAAGACAAACAGTTGCTGGGGCAGCCATGATGGCTGCCCCAGTTGTTGTCTGTTACAGCTTAGCTTCACCTCTGCAATAGGTCTGAAGGACTGTGTAATCAGTATCAAGTACTACTAAATCTGCATCCATACCCACGCCGATAGCACCTTTGCGGTTATCTATGCCCAGGCAGCGGGCCGGATTGATGGTGCAGGAGTTAATGGCGTAGTTAAACGGAACCATGGCTTCCTCTACCAGTATGCGGAGACCATCGTTTAATTTCAGGGTAGAGCCTGCAAGATTACCGGCACCTGTCAGGTGGGCACTGCCGTCCGGAAAGATTTCGATTTCGTTGCCGCCAAATAAAAACTTACTGCCAACAGGGGTGCCTTTTGCCATAAGAGCGTCGGAAATCATGATAGCGTAATCAGGGCCCTTGGTCATAAAGAAAGTGTTCAGGGCAGCAAGGGTAGAGTGATTGCCATCGCAAATAATTTCACCATACATGGTGCGGATACGGAAAGCTGCGCCTACCAGTCCATTGGCTCGGTGATTAAAAGGTGTCATGCCGTTGTATACGTGGGTCATGCTGCGAGCACCATGTGCATAGGCCATAACAGCCTGTTCGTAGGTAGCATCGGAATGTCCGATACTGACCACAACGCCCTTCTTACTCAGATATTCTGTAAGTGCAAAATCCTCGTCGTTTTCGGTAGCCAGGGTAATATATTTGATGTGACCTCTGGCAGCAGCCTGATATTTTTCAAACTGTGTGATAGTGGGTTTGACAATATATTGTTCCGGCTGAGCACCTTTATATTTCACATTTAAATAAGGTCCTTCGAAATGGATGCCCAGAATTTCAGCACCTTCGTAGCCGTCCTCTATAACCTTGGCAACGTTTTTTAAGGCTTTGGTAAGAACCTCCTCGCTTTGGGTAATGGTAGTGGCCAAAAAGCCGGTTACGCCTTCTCCTACGATATTTTTGGTCCAGTTATGAAGGCCTTCTTCATTGGCATCATTGGTGTCAAATTCATAAGCTCCGTGGCAGTGTACATCAATAAAGCCCGGAACAATGCGTTTATCGCCATAGTCTCTGTCTGCAGGTTTTGTGCCGTAAGGCAAAATATTTATAATTTTATCATCCTTTGTTTCAATCATTGCAGCAACAAACTGGTCTGCAATCCAAATTTTCTTGCTTTGAATCAGCATAAAATACCTCCTTCATATAAATTTTTTTTGAAAAATTTGGCAAAATGCATTATAAAAACGCGATTTACAAAATATTATTCATCAATTTTAACAAAATTATTGAAATTTTTCAAAACTATGATATGATTATATTATGCTTTAGTAAGGGAGGAATCGGTAGAAGTGGAACAAATGATTATAAGAGCAGGCAAAAGTGTTTACAAAGGAGTTGCCATAGGCAAAATATTTGTGTGTAAGAAAGCCGAGAAAAATATAAAAAAGGAACTTATAGAGGATGCAGCTGCGGAAATCGTCAGATTTGAGGCTGCAAGGGCCAAGGCTTTGGGCCAGCTAAAGGGGCTTTTTGAAAAGGCACTTCGTGATGTTGGTGAAGAGGAGGCAATGATTTTTGATGTACATCAGATGCTTTTAGAGGATTTGGATTTTAACGAATCCATTACAGGTATGATTCAGGGCGAGTGTGTGAATGCGGAATACGCTGTGTACATTACAAGTGAAGAATTTGCAGCTATGTTTGCAAGCATGGATGATGATTATATGAGAGCCCGTGCTGCAGATATTAAGGATATTTCCGAGCGTGTGATTTCAATCCTGAATGGTACGCAGGCCACACCGGAAGCTATGCCGGAGCCGGCCATTATTCTGGCTGAGGATTTAGCACCAAGTGAAACAGTTCAGTTTGACAAGGCTAAATTATTGGCATTGGTGACCCGAAAGGGCTCTGCAAATTCCCACACAGCCATTTTGGCCAGAACCATGAATATTCCGTCCTTGGTTACTACGGATATTGATGTGGATATGAAGTACGACGGTGCTATGGCTGTTGTAGATGGCTTTGCAGGGGTGATTTATATTAATCCGGATGAAGAAGTCATGGAAAGGATGCAGCAAAAGAAGGCAAAGGCAGATGAGCAGCGTACACTTTTGCAGGAGTTAAAGGGCAAGGAAACCATCACGAAGAGTGGGCAGAGAATGCTTTTGTACTCCAATATCGGCAGTATACAGGATGTGGATGCAGTTCTGGAAAATGATGCTGAGGGTATCGGTTTGTTCCGTAGTGAATTTTTATATCTGGGCCGGGATACGTTTCCTACGGAGGAGGAGCAGTTTGAAGCTTATAAGACTGTGCTTTTGAAGATGGGAGATAAGAAAGTAGTTATCCGTACACTGGATATCGGTGCAGATAAGCAGGCTGAGTATTTTGGCATAACAGAGGAGGAAAATCCTGCTTTGGGACTTAGAGCCATCCGTATATGCCTGACCCGTCCGGAGGTTTTTAAAACCCAATTACGTGCTTTATACAAGGCATCTGTATATGGACGGCTGTCCATTATGTTTCCTATGATTATTTCTCTTAAGGAAATACTGCAGATTAAGGATATGATTGAAGAGGTAAAAGCAGAGCTTGATAAGGAAAATATTCCATATGGCAGTGTGGAACTTGGGATTATGATTGAAACACCGGCGGCCGCTATCACCAGTGATTTACTGGCACCTTACGTAGATTTCTTTAGTATCGGCACCAATGATCTAAGTCAGTACACACTGGCTATTGACAGACAGAATCAGTCTTTAGAGGGCTTTTTTGACTCCCATCATGAGGCTGTTTTACGTCTGATTGAGATGACGGTTCGAAATGCACATAACCATGGCGCATGGTGTGGAATTTGTGGTGAATTAGGTGCGGATATGGAATTAACTGCCAGATTTTTGGAGATGGGTGTTGATGAGTTATCTGTTTCACCGGGTTATACATTAGAGCTTCGTAAGCATATTCGCGAATGTGAATAAAATTTTTATATTTGGAGGAAAATTATGGTATCATTTACTTATGTTATAAAAGATGAATTAGGTTTGCATGCAAGACCGGCAGGTGCGCTTACAAAAGAAGTGTTAAAGTGGAAGAGTACGGTAACCATTGATAACAGCGCCAAAAAAGTGGATGCAAGGCGTTTGATAGCCGTGATGGGCATGGGTGTGAAGAAGGGGCACGAGATTACCGTGTCCGTAGAAGGTGAAGATGAAGTGGCTTGTATGGAAGCTATGCAGAAATTCTTTGCAGAAAATCTGTAATTCGTGAGCACAATTGCATAAAAGTAATCATGGACTGTGTGGCTTATGCAGTCCATTTTTCATATATTTTACTTGATTTCAGGACACATATGGAATAAAATAAATACATAATGGTTGCAGGTAGGATTGGAGTATGGATTGTAAGGACTTCGAAAAATTAATTCCTAAATTTTTAAAAAAAGAATGTACACCAAAGGAAGCGGAAATACTTTTAGAGCATGTCAGGGAATGTCCTGACTGTAAAGAAGAGGTTACGATACAGCTCCTTTTGGCAGAGGGACTCAATCGTCTGGAATCAGGAGAGTCCTTTGATTTGAATGCAGAGCTGGAAAAGCTTTTGGCAGGGGACCTGCCGGGAAAGAAACGCCGGAGGCTTTTATCGCAGGAGCAGTGGATAGTTATTGTGGATATTAT
>JAZRRW010000034.1:0-9810 GCA_045651105.1 Lachnospiraceae bacterium | reverse complement strand
AGAACGAAGAAATTGTCACTGTCCGTATTCGGGAGGAAGCTGAACATTTGTGATTATTTTCCAGACGCTTTCGATAGGGGCGACCTTGCAGAAAAAACGCTGACCGATTTTGGTGCCGTCGCACAGCAGGATGACCCTCTTGGCGTTCTGGATATACACTCGTTTAAGTTGAGCTTCGGTTTCGTTGGATTCGGTGATGCCCACCTCCGGGTCGATGCCACGGCAGGAGATAAAGGCGATGTCAGCATTGTAGTTTTGCAGGGTGCGCTCCGCATCGGTACCTACATAGGATAGCGTGTCCAAAGTCATTTCACCACCTACACAGAGGGTACGAATGCCCATGGTAGCCAGTGCGATGGCAGACTGGGCGCCATTAGTAATCACAAAAAGATTTTTGAACTGTGTCAAGTGGGGTAGCAAATAATCGGTGGTGGTAGAAGCATCCAGCATAATAGCATATCCATCCTTAATCAGAGAAGCAGCCTTGATGGCAATCTGTTTCTTCTCTTCATTATGCTCTAAGTCTCGGATAAAGCGGGGAATACGTTTATCCGGGGAGTTTGTTTTCAGTGTAACGAGACCTCTTTTGCAAATAAGGAGGTCTTTTTGTTTTAGTTCAATAATGTCGCGACGGACGGTAGGCTCGCTAATAAAGAGCTTGGAAGCAAGCTCCTGTACGGTATGGTCGCGCTCTGACAGCAACCTGATGTAATCATTTTCCCTTTTGTAAGAAGACATATAATCACTCCAATAATCATTTTTGTAATAATTATAATCAATTTGTGATTGTATTGTCAATATGTTCCATAAATATTGATTACTATTTGATTTTGTTATATGATAATTTATAGAAATTGGTAATTGCGAAACTCAAACTAAACTAACGGAAAAAGTAGATAATGTCAAGAAAATGACAAAGAATATATTTAGGTGATTGTGAAATTGTATGAATGTATTAAAAAGTAAAAAGCTATTCTTATTGGATATGGATGGTACCATCTATCTTGATAATGAATTGTTTGAAGGTACCAAAGAGTTTTTGGAATATGTAAAAAATATTGGTGGCAGGTATATTTTCTTAACTAATAATTCTTCTAAAAGTGTTGATAAGTATATTGAAAAGCTTGCTTCATTGGGGATTCAATCTACAGCAGAAGATTTTTTGACATCGACAAATGCCACGGTGCTGTATCTTGCCCAAAAGCAATATCGTAAAATTTATGCTTTTGGTACAGTATCATTTAAGGAGCAGTTACGGCAGGCAGGCCTTCCTATCACAGACAAACTGGAAAATGATATTGATTGTTTGTGCATGGGATTTGATACTGAATTAAATTTCCAAAAGCTGGAGGACGCCTGCATTCTGCTAAATAAAGGTGTAGATTATATTGCTACCAATCCGGACTGGGTATGTCCTACCTGGTATGGCTTTGTGCCGGACTGTGGTTCGGTTAGTCAGATGCTGTTCAATGCCACAAAGAGAAAGCCGATTTTTATAGGGAAACCTGAGCCTACCATGGCCTATCTGGCTATGGAAAAAACTGGATTAAAGCCGGAAGAAACCGTGCTTATGGGCGATCGGCTTTATACGGACATTGCCTGTGGTGTAAATGCAGGTATAAGTACCATTTTTGTACTCAGTGGTGAGGGTATCATGAAGGATGTAGAACAGAGTGATGTAAAGCCGGAGTTTATTTATCAGGATATTTTAGAACTATTTAAAGATATTATTAAATGATTTTTTGTTTGTTTTGGTGGTATATGGTATTTTAACTGACAAGTATGACGGCAGCAGAGCAACTTGTAGAATGGGGTGTGGATTGTATTACCTCTAATATACTAGAGTAACACAAATACATATAAATCAAAAATAAAGGAGAATTCAAATGGACGAAAAAAGAAGTTATGTTAATTGGGAGCTTATTACAAATTTTGTAATTGATGCTTTCGTAGGTTATGGTATTCCCAGAGAGGATGCTGAAATTTGTGCAGATGTTTTATTAGAGTCAGACAAGAGAGGTATTGAGTCTCACGGTGTTAACCGTTTCAAGCCAATTTATCTGGACCGCATTAAAGCAGGTATCCAGAACCCTGTTACAAATATTGAGATTGTGAAGGATTTTGCTGCAACAGCAGTTCTGGACGGTCATGATGGTATGGGTCAGGTTGTCAGCCACAAGGCTATGAGCATGGCAATCGAAAAGGCCAAGAAATATGGTATCGGTATGACGGTAGTACGTAATTCCTGCCATTATGGTATTGCAGGTTATTATGCTACTATGGCTACCAAGGAAGGATTAATCGGTATGACCGGTACTAATGCCCGTCCTTCTATTGCACCTACCTTCGGTGTGGAAAATATGCTCGGTACCAACCCTCTGACAGTAGGCTTCCCTACAGATGAAGAATTTCCATTTGTTCTGGATTGTGCTACTTCTATTACACAGCGTGGTAAGATTGAATATTATGCACGTATGGGTATGGATACTCCTGCAGGCATGGTTGTTGGCCGTGATGGCAAGGCTCATACAGATTCTGTTGCAATTTTGGATGAATTAAATACTGCACAGGCTGCACTTGCTCCTCTTGGTGGCATTGGTGAAGATCTTGCAGGATACAAGGGTTATGGTTATGCAACAGTTGTAGAGGTTTTATCTGCAGCACTTCAGCAGGGTAATTTCCTCCGAGCTCTTTCCGGTATCGGTGCAAATGGTGAAAAGGTTCCTTTCCACTTAGGACACTGGTTTATTGCTATTGACCCTGAAGCATTTATGGGTCTGGAATCCTTTAAGAAGACCTGTGGTGATATCCTTCGCGATTTGCGTGGTTCCGAGAAGGCTCCTGGTTGCGACCGTATCTATACAGCAGGTGAGAAGGAATACCTTACATGGTGTGAAAGAAAGGTTACCGGTGTTAAGATTAACCCGGCAGTTCAGAAGGAAATGATTGCTGTACGTGACGAATTAGGTCTGACACAATACAAGTTCCCATTTGAGGACTAGATTAGAGAGGTAGAATAAATGGACATTAAGCAGGAATCCTTACAGAAGCATTATGAGTGGAATGGCAAAATCGAGGTCGTATCCCGTTGTGAGATAAACGATCGACATGACCTTTCTTTAGCATACACACCGGGTGTTGCGGAGGCATGTCTGGTGATTAACAAGGACGTGGATAAGTCTTATGAATTAACACGCCGTAACAACTTAGTTGCAGTTATCACAGACGGTACTGCAGTGCTGGGGCTTGGAGATATCGGCCCGGAACCCGGCATGCCGGTTATGGAAGGAAAATGTGCCCTTTTCAAAACCTTTGCAGATGTGGATGCTTTTCCAATCTGCATCCGTTCGAAGAATGTGGACGAACTGGTACGTACCATTTACCTGATTTCCGGTTCCTTCGGCGGAATTAATCTGGAGGATATAGCAGCACCAAGATGCTTTGAGATTGAGCGAAAGTTAAAGGAAATCTGCGATATTCCGGTATTCCATGATGACCAGCATGGTACTGCCATCGTAGTGGCTGCGGCACTTTTGAATGCACTCCGTGTAGTTAAGAAGGAAATTGGAGAGGTAAAGGTAGTGATTAACGGTGCCGGCAGTGCAGGTATTGCCATCGGTAAGCATCTGTTAAACATGGGCGTAAAGCATCTGACCATGGTAGACCGTTTTGGTATTATCTGCAAGGGTATGCCGGAGTTAAATCCGGCTCATGCGGAAATGGCAGAGCTCACCAACTTAGAGCACAGGAAAGGTAATCTGGCGGATGCCATGAAGGGCGCAGACGTATTTATCGGCGTGTCCGCTCCAAATATTGTCAGTGAGGAAATGGTGCAGTCCATGGCGAAGGATGCCATTGTGTTCCCTATGGCAAACCCGACACCGGAAATCATGCCGGATAAGGCAAAGGCAGCAGGTGCCCGCGTGGTTGGTACCGGTCGCAGTGACTTCCCGAACCAGATCAATAATGTATTGGCTTTCCCGGGTATTTTCCGTGGTGCACTGGACTGCAGAGCAACCTGTATCAATGAGGAAATGAAGGTGGCGACCTCTTACGCACTGGCTTCCTTGATTTCTGATGAGGAATTAAGTGAAGAAAATATCATTGCACCGGCACTGGATAAGAGGGTAGCCAAGGTAGTGGCAGAAGCTGTTGTAAAGGCAGCAAAAGAAACAGGCGTTGCAAGAATTTAATTGTTTATTACTTATATAGTTCCCAATATAAAATGGATTTCTTAAGTGGCGGAATTTTGACATAATGTTCAAAAGACACTTGCTTAAGGAATCCGTTTTTGGTATAATATTATATTAATTAATTACAAGGAGATAAGAATTTATGTGGGAATCAGTGGTAGAAATTTTTAGAGGATGGAGCTTGTTATCCATGTTTTTGCGTCTGTTTTTGGCTATGCTTGCAGGAAGTATCATCGGTATAGACCGCGGTATGAAGCGTAGAGGAGCGGGTATTAAGACTCATGTCATAGTATGTCTTGGCGCAGCCGTTGTTATGATGACCAGTCAGTATATGATGCAGATTTACCCTGATGCTGCGGACTTAGGGCGTATGGGTGCCCAGGTTATCAGCGGTGTCGGTTTCTTAGGTGTAGGTACGATTATTGTTACCGGCAGAAATCAGGTAAAGGGTCTGACTACGGCAGCCGGTCTTTGGACCTGTGCCTGCGTAGGTCTTGCCGCAGGTATCGGTTACATAGAAGGTGTATTGCTTTGTTTGATATTTGTTTTGTTTACTTTCAGAGTGTTGAACAGTGTAGATTATATGCTTCAGAAAAACAGCAAGGTATTTGATATTTATCTGGAGTTTTACAATAACAAGAGTGTCATTCAATTTAAGGAGCAGCTTCATGCAGAGGGCTTTAAACTGGCAGTGTTTGAACTGACCAAGAGTAAGATTAAAGGCGAAGGGCCAAGCGCAGTTGCAATCATTGAGGTAGACGAAAAAAGAAAGCGCCCTATGTTAGTAGAAATACTGAGAAATATTGAGGGTGTTAAATTTGTAGAGGAGTTATAAATACTATGGCATTATTAAAGTTGCGGCCAAGTTTTAAAGATTATTTGTGGGGCGGTCATCGCTTAGTTGAGAAGTATAACAAACAGTATGAGGGGGATATTTTAGCAGAGTGTTGGGAGCTGTCCTGCCACCCGGATGGTCCGTGTTACATTGAAAATGGAGAATACATGGGTCAGACATTGGCTGCATTTATTGAGGCAGAAGGACGGAAGGTTCTTGGCAGTCACTGTGCCCGTTTTGTGAATTTTCCTATTCTTTTAAAGTTTATAGATGCAAGAGATAATCTGTCTATTCAGGTGCATCCGAAGGATGCGTATGCGTTGGAAAAAGAAGGGCAGTATGGCAAGACCGAGATGTTGTATGTGATGGACTGTGAGCCGGGAGCATTTTTGTATTATGGCTTTAAGCAGGAAATCAGCAAGGAAGAGTTTGCAGAGCGTATTGCCAATGATACGTTGTTAGAGGTTCTGAATAAGGTGGAAGTGCAGAAGGACGACGTTTTTTTCATTGAGGCAGGTACTCTGCATGCTATTGGAAAGGGGATTCTGATTGCAGAAATTCAGCAGAATTCTAATCTGACCTATCGCGTGTATGATTATGGTCGTGTGGGTGCTGACGGCAAAAAGCGTGATTTGCATATTGAAAAGGCATTGGAGGTCACTGACAGAGTGCCTATGTTAAAGAGTCAGAATGCAAATACTCATATTGCAGATTGTGAATATTTTACAGTGGATAAGCTCAGTATGGATGGTCAGCTCATGTGTTGCATGAGCGGCAGTGTCAGCGAGAAAAGCTTTGTGAGCGTGCTGTTTACAGAGGGCGCTGGTAGTATCAGCTGTGCAGGAGAGGAGCTTTCCTTTAGAAAGGGCGACAGCTTCTTTATGACAGCAGGCAGTGGAGACTATGAGATAAAGGGTCAGTGCGAGGCACTGGTTACGACGATTAGGGAGTAAATTTAAACCCGGGAAGTTTTTATAACTTCCCGGGGCATTTTTTAATCTTCGTCCTTCGTGGCTTTCTTTACCACATCAATTATAAACGGTGGTCTTGTTCTGGCAGCATCCAATGCACGCCAAACGTATTCACCCAGAATACCCAGTGTCAGGAGTATCAGTCCGGAAGAGAGCAGCACCACACACATGAGAGAGGACCAGCCGGCAATTGGGGTTCCGGTGGTAAAATTTTCTATTAGTACATTAATAAACATGACTACTGCTAATATATCAAAGATAACACCTACCACGCTCATAAGGCGAATTGGGAAGTAAGAGAAGCTCATCATGGAGTCCAGCACCAGTTTGAACTTCTTGGCAAAGGTCCAGCGGGACTCGCCTACCTCGCGGTCCTTTCTGTGGAAGTACACATGGTCGGTCTGGAAACCGGCCCAAAGTACCTGAAGAGTAAGGGAGGAATTTTTTTCATTTAATTGCTGCAGTACCTGAATTACCTGTCTGTCTAGGAGATAGCAGTCGCAGCCACCCTCCGGCATGTTTTTGGTAATAGTCTTACGAACAATGGCATAATACATATTGGCAAAGAAAACCTTGACCGGATTCTCATCACGATCTTCACGAACCGCCAGAACCACCTTGTTGCCGCGTTTCCAGCTTTCATACATCTCCAAAATAATTTCGCTGTCTTCCTGTAAATCGGCCTGCTTGGTAACGGCACAGTCACCGGTACATACGGATAAGCCCGCAAGAAGGGCCGCGTGCTCACCAAAGTTACGGGAAAGCTTGACACACTGTACGTTCGCATCCATATCACGAATCTGGTTCATAATTTCCCAGGAATTGTCTCCGGAACCATCATCTACAAAAACTAATTCGTAGTCGCCTAATTTTTCTAAAATCTTGGCCTTCATATCTTCATACAAAAGCATTAAGGTGTCGGAATTCCAGTAAACCGGAACTACGATAGAAATCTTACTCATTACAGTATCCCTCTCTAATTTCTTTGATGTAAGCGTCATAATCACGGATGTATTCGCTGCTGTCATAATGCTCGCTGCATAATACTAATAAAATGGAGTCCGGAGAAAAATCATACATATCCTTCCAAACCATGGTGTCTAAAAACAGACCCATACGAGGCTTGTCCAAAGAAATAACCTGAGTCTCGAAGCCATTATCAACTTTAACTTTGCTCTCGCCTGCTACATTAATCAGGACAAACTTGGTGCGGCGGTTGGCATGCTGACCGCGGACAACGGTAGCATCAGAGCCATATATGTAGAACACGCGCTTAATATCAAAAGGAATGTCCTGCTCTTCACCTTCAATTACTACTAAATTGCCGCGTTCATCACCGCGTTCTATAAATTCTAATATTTTAATCTGATCTGATAATTTCAAAATGGTTCTCCTTAAAAACTGTTTAGTGCATCAATAACGCGACTCTGTTCTTCGTAGGTCATGCCGTTATACATAGGAATGGATAGTACTTCATGCGCATACTGCTCTGTAATAGGAAAAGCACCTTCCTTGTGTCTAAGATACATATATGCCTCTGCTAAATGCGGCGGAATAGGGTAGTGGATAATAGTTCCGATGCCTAATCCATCTAAATGTGCAATCAGAGCATCCCTGTCCTTACAGCGGATAACATACTGGTGCCATACGTTAACGGTATCAGGGCGTTCCTGTGGCAAGATAAGCTTGTCGTTGTGAATACCGGCAGTGTAACGTGCTGCCAGCTCCTGACGCTCTCTGGTCAGTTCATCTAAATGCTGCAGACGAATACGCAATAAGCCTGCCTGTAACTCGTCCAGGCGGGAGTTGGTACCTACGACCTTGTTGTAATAACGCTTCTCGCTGCCGTAATTACGATATACTCTGAAATTCTGCGCAATCTGCGGATCATTGGTAGTAATGGCACCGGCATCTCCAAAGGCACCCAGATTCTTGGAAGGGTAGAAGGAGAAACAGCCAATATCACCAAAAGTACCGGACATCTGACCTTTATAGCAGGAACCGTGAGACTGTGCACAGTCCTCAACCAGACGTAGGTTGTACTTTTTGCAAAGGGCAACCACATCATCCATTTTGGCTGTGTGTCCATATAAGTGTACTACCAAAATAGCCTTGGTTTTCTCGGTAATAGCTGCTTCAAGCTTAGCTACATCAATCTGATAGTATGCATCCGGTTCAATAAAAACAGGAGTGGCTCCATTCATGGTAATACCCATAACACTGGCAATATAAGTATTGCCCTGTACAAGTACTTCATCACCTGCACCAATGCCTAATATACGAAAGGCCATCCAGAGGGCGTCCAGTCCACTGGCCAGACCCACACAGTACTTGGAGCCTACATACGCAGCAAATTCCTCTTCGAAGGCAGAGACCTCCTTACCCAAAATGTACCAGCCGGAGCGAAGTACCTCTAAGGCCTTGGCTTCAAAAGCTTCCTGATATTTTTCAAAGCCTCTGTCCATACGATTGGGTTGAATTTTATCCATAGTATTATTATACCTCATATCAAAATATAATCATTCATTATCTATTTTAACAGAATGAAAAAAACTGTCAATGAATATGTGAAAATTTGTTGAAAAGAAGCATGTATTTTGATGCGCAAAATGGGAATGCTAAAGAAAAAAGGCGGTGGCATATATGGAATTAAGTAAAAGTCAAAATAAAAGAAAGCGTTGTATCGAGCTGAGTGCACCTGTTTATGTGGAATGCAGTGCCAGTGTAGTAGGACCGAAGGAGGGAACCAGTTATTTTGTGGAAGGTTTTGATAGAGTATGTAAGGATCCGTTTTTGGGAAAGGATAGTTGGGAGGAAGCAGAGAGCGAGCTCCAGACCCAGGCTCTTCATATACTTATGGATAAGGCGGAGATTAAAGAGGAGGACATCGATTGCATTTTCTCGGGGGATCTTCTCAGTCAGTCTACCGCATCCAGTTATGGTCTTTTATCCTTTGGTATACCCAATTATGGCATTTACGGGGCGTGCTCCAATTGTGGCGCCACACTGGCTCTTGGTGCTGTACTTTTGTCGGCAGGGTATGCGGAAAAAGTAGTGGCCATGACCAGCTCTCACTTTGGTAGTGCGGAAAAAGAATTCCGTTTTCCGCTTGGATATGGAGCACAAAGACCTTTATCTTCTACATGGACCGTAACCGGCTGTGGTGCATTTCTGCTTTCTGCATCAAAAAAGCGGTCATGCAAGGTGTGTATTTCTCACATTGTTATGGGAGAAATCGTAGATGCAGGCCTCAAAGACCCACAAAATATGGGTGGATGCATGGCTCCCGCTGCTGCCTTGACTATTGGCTCGGCACTAAAAGAATTACCATTTTCTGTGGAGGATTACGACCAGATTATTACAGGCGATTTAGGAGAAGTGGGTTCTGATGCCCTTTATGATTTGCTGTCCCTGCAAGGCTTTGATATTGCAGCAAACCACAGTGACTGCGGTCTGCTGATCTTTGACAGGGAAAAAGAAGACGTACACGCAGGTGGCAGCGGCTGCGGCTGCAGCGCCACCCTGCTCTCAGCCTACGTACTGGAAAAATTAAAAGCCGGAGAATGGAAACGCGTGCTCTTTGTGCCAACAGGAGCACTCCTAAGCAAACTCCGTAGTGAAGAAGGCATGACCATACCCGCTATCGCACACGGCGTAGTACTACAGTCCTGCTAAATTCTTTAGGTTAGAATCGATGATGGGGTAAACGAAAAAGCAGTTTTGACATTGCAGGGAACTGCCCTTTCGTTTACACCATTTTCGATTTGACCTAATTGAACAAAGTAAGCGTCCGGGTAGCCGTTATTTATGG
>JAZRRW010000033.1:0-10765 GCA_045651105.1 Lachnospiraceae bacterium | reverse complement strand
CCTTTTGGGTAATGCTGTTAAATTCATTGTGGTTTTTCTGCTGGTTTTGTTTTTCTCGTTCTTTTTTGTTCATGTGGTTTCTCCATGGAATGTGATGTTGGAAGGGGTATTTGTACAAGCGCACCTTCAGTAATATAGATATTTTTCGCAAAAATCGAAGATTTATTCACTTTCTTTTCATAATGATATTGATTTTTTTTATCCAAAGTGGTATATTATGCAAGTGTATACAATAAATATACATAGAATTAGGAGGAAATATTATGAAAAAGTTATTAGTATTAGCATTATCAATGGTAATGGCCATGTCCGCATTGGCTGGATGTGGTGCTACAACTACAGCAAAGGTTATCGAAATCGAGCTTACAAACGAAGAGTATGCATTTGGTGTGGATAAGACACAGCCTGAGCTTCTGGAGAAAACAAATGCTTTCATTAAGGAAATCAAGGAGAATGGTACCTTAGATGAAATCTGCAACAAGTACTTTGGTGATGGCACACCGACAGTAGTAAAGTCTGCTGCACCTGATGACAAAAAGGATCAGCTTGTTGTTGCAACCAATGCAGAATTTGAACCATTTGAGTATACAGATGGTGGTGATGGTTACTTAGGTATTGATATGGAAATTGCTGCTTTGCTTGCAGAGTATCTGGGCAAAGAATTAGTTATTCAGCACATGGATTTCGATGCTGTATGTTTAGCAGTAGGTCAGCAGAAGTGTGATATCGCTATGGCTGGTCTTACCATTAGCGAGGATCGTAAGGAATATGTAAACTTTACAGATTCTTATTACAGTGCATGCCAGAAGCTGATTGTGCCATCTGACAATACAGAGTTTGACAATTGTACAGATGCTGCCAGTGTAGAAGCTATTTTAAACAGCAAGGATTCCAAGGTTAAGGTTGGTGTACAGAACGGTACTACAGGTCAGATTTACTGCGAAGGTGATGAAGAGTGGGGCTTTGCAGGCTTTGACATGGAAACGGTTGGTTATAAGAATGGTTCTTTAGCAGTTCAGGCTATGTTAAATGGTAACCTTCAGTATGTTATTATTGACGCTGCACCTGCTGCATGTATTACAGAAGCAATTAATGCTGTACAGTAATAAAAGAGGTTTTTATGGGTGATTTTGGCCGTAAGGTAGATAGGTTTTTAGAGGTTTTTATAGAAAAAAATGGGTATGTTACAGTAATTGAGGGCTTAAAGAATACGCTTACCATTGCGATTCTGGGCTTGATAATAGGTATCCTGATTGGTACGGTAATTGCTGTTGTCAGAGTAATCCCAAAGTATAAAAGGTTACCGAGAATTTTAAATGCAATTTGTGGCTTTTATGTAAACTTATTCAGAGGCACACCGATTGTAGTGCAGTTGCTGGTAGCTTATTATGTAATGCTTCCGATTATGGGGCTCGTGGCTTCCGGGGTGCAGGTTGCTATCATCGTATTTGGCTTGAATTCCGGTGCATACATTTCCGAAATTATGCGTGGCGGTATTCTTTCCGTGGATAGCGGACAGATGGAAGCAGGTCGTGCTGTGGGCCTTGGTTATTGGACTACCATGCTTAAAATAGTCATTCCTCAGGCGGTCAAAAATATCCTGCCTACCATGGGTAATGAATTTATTGCCCTGGTTAAGGAGACCTCAGTTGTAAGCTTTGTAGGGGCATTAGACCTCTATGTGGCATTTAATAGGATTGGTACCAACAGCTATGAATTTATGGTTCCTTACCTGGTTATGGCGCTCATTTATATTGTGCTGGTACTGATTATCAGTGCAGGAATTAAAATTATGGAAAGGAGCCTTAGAAAGAGTGATAGACGTAATTAATCTCAAAAAGCAATTTGGCGATGTGCAGGTTTTAAACGGCATCAGCATAAAGATTGAAAAAGGCGACATTATGTGCGTTATCGGTCCTTCCGGTTCCGGTAAAAGTACCTTCCTGCGCTGCTTAAACTGTATGGAAGACCCTACAGACGGACAGATTATTTTCCACGGCGAAAATATCGCTGACATGAAGGTAGATATTAACAAGCACCGCCGCAAAATGGGCATGGTGTTCCAGCACTTTAACCTGTTTAATAACAAGACTGTTATCCAGAACATTATGCTGGCACCTGTGTATGTGCAGTGTCAGGACTTAAAGAAGGCAAAGCGTAAAAACCGCCTGACTAAGCTTACAAATATATTTAGGAGGGCTCAGAATAAAAAAGACCTTCTTCCAATCACAACTACGAAGGCAGCGATTAAGAAGGATGCTCAGGAACATGCAATGTCCCTTTTAAGACGTATCGGCTTAGAGGAGAAGGCCAATGTATATCCTTCCACCCTTTCCGGTGGACAGAAGCAGCGTGTTGCCATTGTACGTGCCCTTGCCATGAACCCGGAGGTAATCCTTTTTGACGAGCCTACCAGTGCGCTGGACCCTGAAATGGTCGGCGAGGTACTGGACTTGATGAAAGCTCTTGCTAAGGAAGGCATGACCATGATTATCGTCACCCACGAGATGGGCTTTGCCCGTGAAGTTGCCAATAAGGTGCTCTTTATCGATGGGGGCCAGATACTGGAGAGTGGTGCTCCGGAGGAGTTTTTTGAAAATCCAAAGCATCCGAGATTGAAGGACTTCTTGTCTAAGGTTTTATAGTATGAATTTAATATGATGTAAATGAAGGTGTCAAATCCGAATGGGATTGGGCACCTTTTTTGAAATTCTAATTGACACCTATTTTCCTCACACCCCTTGACGCCTATCCCTTTCATGCCTTATACTGTTTTAGTGGAAAATACTAAATTTTTCAGCACTCACGTGGCTGAATTGTTAAAATTTTCCAAATAAATGATAGGACAGGTGAGCATTATGTACATGGATGATTACAAACGCTGGCTGGAGGCTGATTTAGAGGATGCTGCTTTAAAGGCAGAGCTGGAGTCTATCGCCGGCAATGAAGAAGAAATTAAGGACCGTTTCGCGGTTTCTTTAGCATTTGGTACTGCGGGCCTTCGTGGTGTATTAGGGGCAGGTACAAATCGTATGAATATTTACGTAGTTCGTCAGGCTACACAGGGTCTTGCAAATTGGGTAAAGACACAGGGCGGCAATCAGCTGGTTGCCATTAGCTATGACAGCCGTATTAATAGTGATGTTTTTGCAAAGACTGCAGCTTGTGTGCTGGCAGCAAATGGTATTAAGGTTCGTATTTATGATGCATTGATGCCGGTTCCGGCACTGAGCTTTGCTACTCGTTACTATGAGGCAAACGCAGGTATTATGGTAACTGCTTCCCACAATCCGGCCAAGTACAATGGCTACAAGGCTTATGGTCCGGACGGTTGTCAGATGACCGATGAAGCGGCAGATATCGTTTATGCAGAAATCCAGAAGACTGATATTTTGACCGGTGCCAAGATGATGAGTTTTGAGGAAGGTATGGCTGCCGGTCTGATTGAATACGTTGGTGAGGATTGTAAGGAAGCGCTTTACGCAGCCATTGAGGCTAGAAGCGTACGTCCGGGTCTGTGCAAGACTGCAGGTTTAAAGCTTGTTTATTCTCCGTTAAATGGTTCCGGTTTAGTGCCGGTTATGCGTATTTTAAAGGATATCGGTATTGAGGATGTTACTATCGTTCCGGAGCAGCAGTATCCGGATGGCAACTTCCCGACCTGTCCATATCCAAATCCGGAGATTTTTGAAGCACTTCGTTTGGGTCTGGAATTAGCACAGAAGACAGACGCTGACCTTATGTTAGCTACCGACCCTGATGCAGACCGCGTAGGTATTGCGATAAAGTGCCCGGATGGTACATACCAGCTTGTTTCCGGTAATGAAGTAGGTGTGCTTTTACTGGATTACATCTGTGCAGGTCGTATTGAGAACAGTACTATGCCGGCAAATCCGGTAGCTGTGAAGTCCATCGTTTCTACTCCTTTGGCAGATGCAGTGGCAGCAAATTATGGTGTAGAATTACGCAGTGTGTTAACGGGCTTTAAGTGGATTGGCGACCAGATTGCAGGCTTAGAGGCAGCAGGCGAAGTAGACCGCTTCATCTTCGGCTTCGAGGAGAGCTATGGCTACCTGGCAGGCCCTTATGTACGTGACAAAGATGCAGTTATCGGTTCTATGCTGATTTGTGAAATGGCAGCGTATTACCGCAGCATCGGTTCTTCCATTAAGCAGCGCTTAGAGGAAATCTACGCACAGTACGGCCGTTATCTGAATAAGGTGGACAGCTTCGAATTCCCTGGCCTTTCCGGTATGGACAAGATGGCTGGTATTATGAACGGTCTTCGTGAAAATCCTCCAAAGGAAATCGGAGGCTACGCTGTAGTAAAGGTTACTGACTACAAGAAGCCTGAGGAAACCGGTCTTCCGGCAGCAAATGTTTTGATTTACACTCTGGAGGGCGGTGCAACCGTAGTGGTTCGTCCTTCCGGTACAGAGCCAAAGATTAAGACTTATTTCACGACTCTGGGCAAAGATCTTGCTGAGGCAGAAGCACAGAAGGCAGTACTTGCAGAGGCAATGAAACCATTGTTTGCATAATTTATAAAAGTATAGTATAATTTTCCTGTCGGGTGGTCTCAGACTGTCCGGCAGGAATTTTAGTTTTAAAGCAGGCTTTGACATAGTCGTTTTCTGAATATGGAGTTTATCATGTGCAAATTTTTAAATAATCAAAACACATATAAAATAATTGCAATAGGTGCGCTGGCGCTATTGATAATAGGTATCATTCCGCTCATATACATTGGACGTTATGCGCACCCATGTGCAGATGATTTTACCTATGGGTACTACACCCATGCTATATGGAGTACTACGAAGTCCTTGTCACAGACCTTGCAGTGGGCTTTTCGTCAGGTGAAAATTACCTACGACACCTGGCAGGGAACCTTTTCTTCTACATTTTTGATGGCGCTTTCACCGGCTATCTGGGGCGAAGAGTATTATTTCCTGTCACCAATCATTTTGATTGGCATGATGGTGCTTGCATATTTTAGTTTGGGGTATGTGATACTTGTCAAGCTTTTGCGCACATCCAAGAGCATCTGGGTTATTATCAGCAGCTTTGTTACTTTTCTCATAATTGAAACAGTGCCGTCGCCGGTAAATGCGTATTATTGGTACAATGGTGCAGTTCATTATAATTTTATGCACAGTTGTATGATACTTTTGTTTGCAGCTATGCTTGGCGTTGAAAACGGCTCCGGTCGTTTAAAAGAAATACTTTTATATATTGCAGCTTGTATTTTAAGTGTACTTTGCGGTGGCTCCAATTATTCTACAGCACTCATAGGACTTCTGGGATTGACTTTTTTGATTGGTCTGAAATGGTTTCTGGGACAAAGAAAATTGTGGAAATTACTTCCGTGGGGAATTTACGTATTTTCTTTCTATAAAAATGTCACAGCCTTTGGCAATACGATCAGGCAGAGCAATTTTACACAGGCAAGCCCGGTAAAGGCCGTGGCGGATTCCTTTATACAAGGCGTCCATTGGTCTCGTCATTGGTTTACCCTGCAGATAGTTTTGTTTGTTTTGCTGCTTGTACCGTTTTTGTGGAAAGCAATGGAAAAGACAAAGTTCAGGTTTCCGGTGCCGGTGCTTGTGTCAGCATTAAGCCTGTGTGCTATATCCTGCATGTTCACACCGAGCCTATATACCATGGGAAGTTCAGGTCCTGACCGTCTAATAAATATAATTAAAATGTGGTTCTGTCTGTTGCTTTTCGTGAACGAAGGTTACTGGTTGGGATATTTTCGCCGCGTTCTGGTTAGTGGCCGACTGGTATTCATGAAAAAGTTGATAAATTTTCCGGACAGGCTTGGAAGATGGCTGCAGCGCGTTGGTGGGGCAGGTATGGGTTTATGCATTTATACCGCAGCAATTCTCTGCCTGTTATTCATAAGCTTCGTTGTAAATGTAGATACTCGCCAGTTTGATTATGGCTCCTATGCAGCTTATGTTTCCATGAAGGCCGGCGAAGCACAGACCTATGACCGTGAATATTGGGAGCGAGTAGAGATATTAAACGGTCCGGACAAGGAAGTTACATTAAAGCCGTTTTCTGTTAAGCCATGGTTACTTTACTTTGATGATATCACAGAAGATGCCACCGATTGGAGAAATGGTGCTGTGGCAAATTGGTATTATAAGGACAGCGTGGTTTTGGGGGAGTAGAGGAAAATATTGACAGATAATTATATATATTATAAAATAGTTGCAGATGAAACAGTTTCATCTGCAACTATTTGCATATAAGAGGTGTTCTATGGCCACAATCATGAGGAAAATGAATATTATCAGCAGGTGCGAGAGTATATATCGCACCCAGCAGCTTAACGAGGAACTGCCGGGGATTTTCCACAGCTATATTTTGTGTATATGCAGAAATCCGGGAATGAGTCAAGACAAGCTGGCTAAGCATCTATGTCTGAATAAGAGTAACGTGACCAGGCATTTGTCAAAGCTGGAGCAGAAGGGGTTTGTGGAGCGAAAGGTGTGTGCAGAGGATAAGCGTGAGCTTTTGGTGTATCCTACCCAGCAGATGCTGGATTTACATCCTCAGGTAGTGGGGATTACGAAGGAATGGAATGCCTGTGTGGCCGAGAATGTAACGGAGGAGGAGCTGGAGGTTTTTCACAGGGTTTTGGATAAGATGCTGGAGAAATCCAAGGCCATCGTCTATGGGGAGGAGAATATAAAGGATGATAGTTTGCGTGGAGGAGAAGGTGCATGAAGATAGTTTTTAAGTACTTGCAGGCATATTATGGTCGTATGACTCTTGGACTTGGCATTAAGGTAACCGGTACCTTGGTGGAGTTGATGCTTCCATATATTTTAAGTCATATTCTTGCAGATGTCATCGGAAAGGATATGTCCGAAATTATTTTCTGGGGTGTTTTGATGATTGTCTGTTCCGGTGTGGCATGCCTGTGTAATGTGATAGCCAATCGTATGGCGGCCCGGGTATCCCGCAATTTTGCAGAGAAAATGCGTCAGGATTTGTTTATTAAAACACTGCGGTTGTCCGCGGCACAGACGGACAGGTTTACCATTCCTTCTTTGGAGTCCCGTATTACTACGGATACATATAACGTGCATCATTTTATTAATATGATTCAGCGTATGGGTGTGCGTGCCCCAATTTTACTAATGGGTGGTATCGCTATTACCTTGTTTATGGATGCCTCTCTATCCCTCGTAATGATTGCTGTATTGCCTTTTATTTTTGTGACGGTATATTTTATATCCAGAAAGGGTGTACCCCTCTATACACGGGTACAGCGCTCTGTAGATGGTATGGTACGGGTGGTGCGTGAGGATGCTCAGGGGATTCGTGTAATAAAGGCCTTGTCCAAGACGGATTATGAGCATCGCAGATATGATGCAGTCAATCGTAATCTGGTAAAGGATGAAATTCGTGCCGGTGTCATTATGGGCAGTGTAAACCCGGTCATGACCATGTTTATGAACGTGGGCAGTGTGGCGGTTATTGCGCTTGGTGCGGTGCGGGTATCAGGGGGCTTGTCAGAGCCGGAAACGATTATTGCCTTTATGCAGTATTTTACCCAGATTTCCATGGCCATGATGAGTGTGACCCGTATGTTTGTGATGTACACCAAGTGTGCGGCAAGTGCCGGTCGTATTGCAGAGGTTTTGCATGCGGAAGAGGATATTACGGTGCAGTCCAAATCTGAATATCGGGATAAAGATACAAAGGCTCATATCTGCTTTGATAATGTAAGCTTTTCTTATAACGGTAAGCGCAATAATCTGGAACATATAAGCTTCAGTCTGCCAAAGGGTGGTTCCCTCGGTATAATCGGAGCTACGGGTAGTGGTAAATCTACGATGATTAAGCTGTTGTTACGTTTTTATGATGTTTGTAAGGGGGCAATTTACATAAATGGAGAGGGTATTCGTACTATTCCAAAGGACAGGCTGTATCAGATGTTTGGCTCAGCCTTGCAGCAGGATTTCCTGTATGCAGATACCATTGAGGAAAATATTCGTTTTGGAAGGGATATTTCTCATGAGGCAGTGGTACAGGCAGCAAGGATTGCCCAGGCAGACGATTTTATTACTGCCTTTGCAGAAGGCTATGAGCACAGGCTTACACCTCATGGCACAAATATTTCCGGAGGACAGAAGCAGCGCGTGCTGATTGCACGTGCCCTTGCGGCAAAGCCGGATATTCTGATTTTGGATGATAGTTCCTCTGCATTGGATTACAAGACGGATGCGGCACTCAGATGCGCTCTGAAGGAAAATATGCAGGACACCACAGTCATAACGGTGGCACAGCGTGTAAGCTCTGTAAAGGACTGCGATAGGATTATAGTACTGGATGAAGGCAGAATTATCGGTATGGGTACTCATGAGGAATTGCTGTCAGGCTGTACCGAGTATCGCGAAATCAGTGATTCACAGATGGGAGGTGCATTCGTTGAATAAATTTCAAAAAAAGGGCATTTTCTTACGTTTATGCAGTTATGTGCTTCATTATTGGTATTTGTTTATTCCGGCACTTATGCTGACTTTGTTTTCCAATCAGCTTTCTTTGCTGGGACCAAAGTATTCCGGTAATGCCATTGATGCTATTGCAGCGGCAGGCGGTGTGGACATGCAAGGAGTACGGTATAATGTGGTGCGGATGTTAGTTTGTTATATTTTATCAGCGGTGATGTCTTATCTGTTGGCCGCTTTGATGATTTTTATCAGCCAGAGAATTGTGTATACTATGCGTAAGCAGGTCTTTGAGAAGCTGACAAGTCTTCCTGTGGGTTACTTTGATACCCATCCTACAGGAGATATTATCAGTCATATTTCTTATGATATTGATACCATCAACAGTACATTGGCCCACGATTTGGTGCAAATTATGACCAGCCTTTATACTGTAATCGGTTCCCTTATTTTTATGTGGAATATTTCCAGACCATTGATTTTGGTATTTGTGATTACGGTACCGGCAGCCATCCTTTTTACTCGTTATCGTTCTAAACGTGTGAGACCTCTTTTCCGTACCCGTTCCAGAAAGTTGGGCGAGTTAAATGGGTATGCAGAGGAAATGCTTTCCGGTTGTCGATCCATACAGGCTTATGCAAGGGAGGATGTGATTGGGGGAAGATTTGATACCCGCAACACCGATGCCATGGACGCACATTATGAGGCGGATTATTATGGGGCTATTATGGGACCTACGGTAAATTTTATCAATAATCTTTCTATTTCTTTGGTAATGATAATGGGTGGTATCTTGTATATGTATTCTCAGAACGGCGTGGCAGAAGCTGGTAGTCTGTTCTTTATCACCTTAGGTGGTGTGGCGCAGTTTGTACAATACTCTCGCAAATTTGCTGGCCCAATCAATGAGTTTGCCAATATTTTAAGTGAATTTCAGTCTGCCTTCTCTGCAGCAGAGCGTGTGTTCAGAATTATTGATGAGGAGCCTGAAAGCCCGGATGCACCGGATGCTGTGGCACTTGAGGATGTGAAAGGAGAGGTAAGCTTTCATAAGGTTGTTTTTGGCTATACTGCGGATAAGGAAATTTTGCATGGTATTTCCCTTGTTGCTAAGCCGGGACAGACCATTGCCATTGTAGGACCTACAGGAGCCGGCAAGACTACCATTATCAGTTTGCTGATGCGTTTTTATGATGTAACAGGTGGCGGTGTGACGGTAGACGGCATAGATGTAAGAAATATTACCCGTAAGTCACTACGTCATGCATATACCATGGTTTTACAGGATACATGGCTTTTTAGGGGCAGTATATTTGAAAATATCGCATATGGTAGGGAAGGTGCTACACTGGAGGAAGTAAAGGCAGCCGCCAAGGCGGCCCGTATTGACAGTTACATAGAAAGTCTGCCGGAGGGCTACGATACCGTTCTCACAGATGATGGTATTAATATTTCCAAAGGACAGCGTCAGCTGATAACTATCGCCCGTGCCATGATTTCGGACTCCGAGATGCTAATTCTGGACGAGGCCACCTCAAATGTAGACTCCCGTACGGAAATCAAAATTCAGGAGGCCATGGCAGAACTGATGAAGGGACGCACCTGCTTTGTCATTGCTCACAGACTCTCCACCATTCAAAATGCAGATAAGATTATTGTACTGCAGAATGGTTGCATTACAGAAGTAGGTAACCATGAGGAGCTGATGAACAGGGGAGGATTTTACAGTACACTGTATAACTCGCAGTTCAGCTAAATTTCGGTTTATGGGGCTGCGGCCACCCCAGTTTTTCGATAAAGGAAGGTATCACACGCTCATTTTTGGGGACGCTCCCACTCAACGAAAGGCTGCAGCGGTACTAACCTCGACTTCGGCATTCATGCCTTGTCTCGCTAAGGACCGGCGCCTTTCAATGACCCCATAAACGAGCGTCTGATCCCTTCCTTTTCAGCAGTACTACGATGGCCGCAGAACACAAACCGTTCAACTATAATAAGCTAGATTCCGTTGTAAATTTACTACATATAATCAATAATTCACATAGTTGGCTCTGTCTACAAACCAGCAAAAAGCTTGCTGGTTTGTGTGTAGCGGTGTCTGCGGTAGCGTAGGCTTTCTGTCGTAGATGTATATTGGCTGCCGTCGTAATCTTAGATGAAGGGAGAGTGTTATAAAATGCCTTTTTAGACCTTCTGAAATGCGCCGGTCCTTAGCGAGACGAGGCATGGATGCCGAAGTCGAGCTTAGTACCGCTGCGTATTTCTAGAGCGAAAGCGTGTCTTAAAAGGCATTTTAT
>JAZRRW010000032.1:0-15783 GCA_045651105.1 Lachnospiraceae bacterium | reverse complement strand
AATCACGTTTGTGTTCGTGTTCAATAACTTCGTCGGATGTCATACCGAAGATGAAGATGTTGTCTCTTCCTACTTCTTCTGCCATTTCAACGTTGGCACCATCTAAAGTACCGATTGTTACTGCACCGTTTAACATAAACTTCATGTTACCGGTACCGGAAGCCTCCTTGGAAGCGGTAGAAATCTGCTCAGAAACATCTGCTGCTGCAAAAATCCATTCTGCATTGGATACACGATAATTTTCAATAAATACCACTTTAAGCTTTCCATTAATAGACGGGTCATTATTTACCACGTCTGCAACAGAATTAATTAACTTAATGGTTAATTTGGCAGTATGGTAACCTGCTGCTGCCTTAGCACCAAAGATAAAGGTTCTAGGATAGAAATCCATGTTTGGATTGTCCTTTAACTGGTTGTATAAATACATAACATGTAAAATGTTTAATAACTGGCGCTTATACTCATGAAGTCTCTTAACCTGTACGTCAAAGATAGAACGAGGATCCACCTCAACACCATTGTGCTCTAAGATGTACTTAGCAAGACGCACCTTATTCTGATACTTAATGTTCATGAATTCGTGCTGAGCCTTTTCATCATCTACATATAATTTCAGCTTATCAATCTTTTCAAGGTCTGTAATCCATTCATTACCAATATGGTCTGTTACCCACTTAGCCAATAATGGATTGCCGTGTAATAAGAATCTACGCTGTGTAATACCATTTGTCTTGTTGTTAAACTTCTCAGGCATCATCTGGTAGAAGTCTTTTAATTCCTGATTCTTTAAGATTTCGGTATGAAGTCTTGCAACACCATTTACAGAATAGCCTGCTGCAATAGCAAGATGTGCCATCTTTACCTGACCGTCATAAATGATAGCCATTTTACGAACCTTTTCGAAATCACCAGGATACTTAGCCTGAATTTCATTTACAAAACGGCGGTTGATTTCCTCAACAATCTGATAAATACGAGGCAGCAATCTGCTAAACAATTCAATCGGCCACTTCTCAAGGGCTTCGGCCATAATGGTATGGTTGGTGTAAGCACAAGTCTTGGAAGTAACTTCCCATGCTTCATCCCACTCTAATTTGTATTCATCCATTAAAATACGCATCAACTCTGCTACTGCTACTGTCGGATGTGTATCGTTCAACTGGAAAGTAACCTTTTCATGGAACTTACGGATATCGTCATGCTTCTTCATGTACTTGGCAATTGCTTCCTGCACAGATGCAGAAATAAAGAAGTACTGCTGTTTTAAACGAAGCTCTTTACCTGCATAATGATTGTCATTTGGATAAAGTACCTCAACGATATTACGAGCCAAGTTCTCCTGCTCTACTGCTTTCTTGTAATCACCCTTGTCAAAAGAGTCTAACTGGAAGCATTCTACTGCTTCAGCATCCCAAATACGTAAAGTATTTACGATACCATTACCATAACCGATAATCGGTAAATCATAAGGAATGGCACGTACAGACTGATAGCCCTCCTGTACAAAATGTGCACGTCCTTTTTCATCTACGCGAGTAGTTACATAACCGCCAAATTTAACTTCCTTTGCATATTCACTTCTGCGAAGCTCGAAAGGATTGCCATCTGCAAGCCATACATCCGGTACCTCCACCTGGAAACCATCGCGGATTTCCTGCTTGAACATACCATAGCGATAGCGGATACCACAACCGTATGCTGCATAATTTAAGCTAGCCAGGGAATCCAGGAAGCAAGCTGCCAGACGGCCTAAACCACCATTACCAAGTGCCGCATCCGGCTCCTGATCTTCGATTACGTTTAAGTCAATACCAAGCTCATCCAGAGCTTCTTTTACTTCTTCGTATGCCTGCAAGTTAATTAAATTGTTGCCAAGAGCTCTACCCATCAAAAATTCCATGGACATATAATAAACAATCTTTGGATCCTGCTCATCATATGCCTTCTGGGTTGCAAGCCAGTTATCAATAATTGTATCTTTAACGGCATAGGAAACAGCCTGGAAAATCTGCTGTTTCGTAGCCTCCTTTAAAGTTTTACGATATAAAGTTTTTACGTTTGCTTCTACTTCTTTTTTGAAAGCTTTTTTATCAAATTTAAGATTTTTGTTCGCCATTAAGAACCTTCCTTTTTAATTATTTTAAATTTGCCGCCTACACGCGCTCTACAGCGATGGTCACGGTCTCCCCATTTACATTCCACTCCTTGGAAATTGCTAATTCTGCACCTGATACTATGCTGTCAGCTAAAACCTTAGTAGCAATTGCTTCCTGATTCTTTTTTACAATGTCAGCCAATTTAGCATTGTCATTGATGGAAACTTTGATATGGTCCATAACCTCAAAGTCTGCATCCTTACGCATAGTCTGAATCTTACTGATTACTTCGTAAACGAAGCCTTCTTCAATAAGTTCCTCTGTCAGATTGGTATCTAATACAACAGTAACTGTATTGTCTGCCTCCGTAGCATAACCTTCCTTCTGCTTCATATCAATGAGCAGGTCTGCTTCTGTCAGAACAACCTCTACGTCACCTACCATAAACTTAATTGCACCTTCACTCTTCAAATCAGCATATGCAGCATTACCGTCCAAAGATGCCAACTGCTTCTGAATACCACCTAACTGCTTGCCGTATTTTGGACCTACGGTGCGCAGCTGTGGCTTAAAGGTGTAAGTAGTAAAGGAAGAAACATCCTCTGTAAATACAACCTTTTTCACATTTAATTCATCTGCAATAATATCTAAATAGAACTGGTCTAATACAGCAGGTGCCTTTACAATCATCTCACCGATTGGCTGACGATTCTTGATGTTGGCAGTATTTCTGCATGCGCGGCCCATTACTACAATCTTCAAAAGCTCTTCCATATCGGACTCTAACTTGGCATCAATCATGGACTCATCTGCAACAGGGAAGTCACATAAATGAATACTTTCCGGAGCATTCTTGTCAATAGAACAAACCAGATTCTGATAAATTTCCTCAGTCATAAACGGAATCATAGGCGCTGCACACTTACACAGGGTAACAAGTGCTGTGTACAGAGTCATGTAAGCATTAATCTTATCCTGCTCCATACCCTTTGCCCAGAAACGCTCACGGCTGCGGCGTACATACCAGTTACTCATATCATCTACAAATTCCTGCAATGCTCTTGCAGCTTCAGGAATACGATAATTTTCAAGGTTGGAATCAACCGCTTTAATCAAAGTATTTAACTTGGACAATAACCATTTATCCATTACAGGCAGCTTGTCGTATTCCAAAGTATACTTGGTTGCATCGAAATTGTCAATATTAGCATAAAGTACAAAGAATGCATAAGTATTCCACAAGGTACCCATAAACTTGCTGCGTCCTTCTGTAACAGCCTTGTCATGGAAACGGTTCGGTAACCATGGAGCAGAGTTAATGTAGAAATACCAGCGAATAGCATCTGCACCGTGTGTATTTAATGCATCAAACGGATCAACTGCATTACCCTTGGACTTACTCATTTTCTGACCATTTTCGTCCTGAACATGACCCAAAACAATTACATTTTCATAAGGAGCTTTATTAAACAGCAAAGTAGACTCTGCCAACAGGGAATAGAACCATCCACGAGTCTGGTCTACTGCCTCGGAAATAAACTGTGCAGGGAACTGTGCCTCAAATAATTCTTTATTTTCAAACGGATAATGATGCTGAGCAAAAGGCATAGCACCACTGTCAAACCAGCAGTCAATAACCTCCGGCACACGCTTCATAGTGCCGCTACACTCAGGACACTTAAGGGTAATTTCGTCAATATATGGTCTGTGAAGCTCTACCGTAAGCGCTGCATCATTGCCGCTCATTTCCTTTAATTCCTGGCGGCTGCCAATTGCATGAAGCTTGCCGCATTCCTTACACTCCCAAACGTTGAGTGGTGTGCCCCAGTAACGGTTACGGGAAATGCCCCAATCCTGGATATTCTCTAACCAGTCACCAAAACGCCCCTTGCCAATGGATTCAGGAATCCAGTTGATGGTATTATTATTACGGATTAAGTCTTCCTTAACTGCAGTCATCTTGATGAACCAGGATTCGCGTGCATAGTAAATAAGCGGAGTATCACATCTCCAACAATGCGGATAACTGTGCTCAAATTTTGGAGCATCAAATAATAAGCCGTCCTTCTCTAAATCTACCAATACTAACGGATCAGCTTCCTTCACAAACTTACCGGCATATGGTGTTTCCTCTGTCATTTCACCCTTGCCGTTTACAAACTGAATAAATGGTAAATCATAACGTGCACTAACACGGTTATCGTCTTCACCAAATGCAGGAGCAATATGAACCACACCGGTACCGTCTGTTAAAGTAACATAGGTATCACAAACTACAAAATGGCCTTTCTTGCGCTGCTTTGCTACAAAATCACCTGTACATGCAAAAAGTGGCTCGTATTCCTTGTATTCTAAATCCTTACCTGTAAAGGTCTCCAGAACTTCATAAGCCTTGATACCCTCTTCTTCGTTGGCAAATTTGCCAAGAACCGTATCTAATAAAGCTTCTGCCATATAATAGGTGTAGCCGTCTGCAGACTTCACCTTGGCATAGGTTTCATTTGGATTTACACAAAGACCCACGTTACTTGGTAACGTCCAAGGGGTTGTGGTCCACGCTAAAATATATGCATCTTCGTTCTTAACCTTGAAACGAACAATTGCAGAACGCTCCTTGACATCCTTGTAGCCCTGAGCTACTTCATGGCTGGACAGAGGAGTACCACAACGAGGACAGTAAGGTACAATCTTAAAGCCCTTGTATAATAACCCTTTGTCCCAGATTGTCTTTAATGCCCACCATTCAGACTCGATGAAATCATCATGATAAGTTACATACGGGTCATCCATATCAGCCCAGAAGCCAACAGTGCCGGAGAAATCCTCCCACATACCTTTGTACTTCCAAACACTTTCCTTACACTTATCAATAAATGGATCTAAGCCATATTCTTCAATCTGTTCCTTGCCATCCAAGCCTAAAAGCTTCTCAACCTCCAGCTCAACAGGCAGACCGTGGGTATCCCAACCGGCCTTACGAGGAACCATGTAGCCCTTCATGGTACGATATCTAGGAATCATATCCTTAATAACACGTGTCAATACATGGCCAATATGTGGCTTACCATTTGCGGTAGGCGGGCCGTCATAAAAGGTATACGTCGGGCAACCCTCACGCTGCTTCATACTTTTTCTAAAAATGTCATTATCGCTCCAAAATTTCTCGGTAGCTTTTTCACGCTCTACAAAGTTTAAATTAGATGATACTTTGTTGTACATGTCTTTTCTTTCCTTTCTCTTAAATGTCAAGCGGGTATTCCGCTTCAAGATGTAAAATAAAAAAGAGCTCCTCCCCGTAAAAGGATGAACTCTAAAAATTCATTATACCACCTATTACGCATACTCCCCGATTGAACGGTTTTATATGTTGTCTGGTAACGGCAGACCACCGGTCTAAGGCTAAACATAAAACGTATAAACTCCCGCCATGCTTCACCCGACTGCTCAGAAGTGATCTTCACACCTTGCTTACTCACACCGGACTTCCACCATCCCCGACTCGCTGTGGCTTTCTACAAAGGCTACTGTCTTCCTCAACGCATTGTTTTATCTAATATATTGATTATAGTGACTTTGGGCGGATTTGTAAAGCCCCAAATTTGGAAAAATGCTTGAAAAAGAGAAGAAAATCTTTTACAGATAATCTTCTCTTTTATAAAGCCTTACATATCAAGCACCAGCTGTCTCGGCTGTCCGGTAATCATAATCGGAGAGATTTCAGCCTGTATCAATGGTCTGATATAGTTTATCATCTCATTACTTACATAGGTACCATCATTAATAATCCATTCTAAAGGAACCTTTTTCTCAATATTTGCGATCTTATGTACGTCATAGATGCCTGTAGTGCAGATATAAGGGTCTGTAGACACTCTGTCCAAGGTCACCATTTTGCCTGTTTCACCCTTAAATGCAGCCTTAACTGCAGAGCCCCCTACCTGATAAGCCTCTGTCACATCTACACGGGAGTTCATATGACCGGCACATCTTTGTAAAGAAGACAACTCGATAGCTCTGGTCTTGCAGCCATACTCCTTGGCCAACAGAGAAGCCAGATATCTGGCCGTACCGCTTAACAGCTTGTGTCCGAAAGCATCCACATACTCTGTGTGATTGGTCAGCTCAAACACGTATTTGTCTTCCGCAGTCTTGACACCTTCTGACACCGCAATCACAACGGATTTCTTTTTTTCAAACAATTGACCGACTCTTTCTACAAACTTCTCTACATCGAAAGGAACTTCCGGCAGGTAAATCAAATCCACGCCTTCACAATCCTCACCTGTTGCCAGTGCCGCAGCACCTGCCAGCCATCCTGCATTACGTCCCATTACCTCTACAATAGCTCCTATGGCTATTTCAATATTAATTTATTGAATGTCTGAAATCATTATAGCACATTACCGGAACTTTCATCAATGCAAAAAGTAGAAATTATTGGTATTTTCATTGACTAATTTTATAAATAGAGCTACAATTTACATGTTATTAAATTAACAGTCTTTTACCAAAAGTCTTTTTACGAGGAGAATAGTTATGGACAGACAAAATCTCACATTACTTACTGACTTATATGAGCTTACTATGATGCAGGGCTATTTCAAAAATAAGACTGCTAACGAAACCGTAATTTTTGACTTATTTTATCGTTCCAACCCTTGTGGTAACGGCTATTCTATTATGGCCGGACTGGAGCAGGCTATCAAGTACATTAAGGAGCTCCATTTTACCAGAAATGATATTGAGTATCTGCGCTCTTTAAATATGTTTGATGAGAGCTTTCTCGATTATCTGGGCGATTTTAAATTTACCGGTGATATATATGCCATTCCGGAGGGCACGGTTATCTTTCCAAGGGAGCCGTTAGTAAAAGTTATTGCTCCTATTATGGAGGCACAGCTGGTAGAAACAGCACTTTTAAACATTATTAATCACCAGTCCCTGATTGCTACCAAGGCTGCCCGTGTCTGCTATGCTGCAAAGGGTAACGGTGTGATGGAATTCGGACTTAGACGCGCACAAGGCCCGGATGCCGGTATCTACGGTGCCAGAGCAGCCATGATTGGTGGTTGTATCGGTACCAGCAATGTACTGGCAGGAGAGCTTTTTGATGTACCTGTAAAGGGTACACATGCTCACAGTTGGATTATGAGTTTTCCGGATGAATACACAGCCTTCAAGACATATGCCGATATTTATCCACAAGCCTGCACCTTACTTGTGGATACTTATGACACCATTAAAAGCGGCGTGCCAAACGCTATCCGCGTATTTACCGAGATGAGGGAAGCCGGTATTCCACTCAAAAATTACGGTATTCGCCTTGATAGCGGCGACCTAGCTTATCTTTCCAAGAAAGCCCGCAAAATGCTGGATGATGCCGGATTTACCGATGCTGTCATTTCCGCAAGTAACGACTTAGACGAGTACTTAATTGAATCTTTAAAGGCTCAGGGTGCGGCTATAACCTCCTGGGGCGTAGGCACCAATCTGATCACTGCCAAGGACAATCCTGCATTTGGCGGTGTATACAAACTGGCTGCTATTCAGGATAAAGAAGGGAACTTTATTCCAAAGATTAAATTATCCGAAAACACAGAGAAGGTTACCAACCCGGGCAATAAGAAAATTTATCGTATTTACGACAAAGAGACCGGCAAGATTAAAGCAGATTTGATTTGTATGGATGATGAAGTCTACACCGAAGACCAGACCATGAAGCTCTTCTCCCCAAGTGAACCTTGGAAAAAGACAAAACTGGCACCAGGCACCTATACCCTGCGCGAATTAATGGTTCCGGTATTTAGACATGGAGACTGCGTTTACGAATCACCAAAGGTAATGGATATCCGTGCATACTGCTTAAAGGAGCAGGATACCCTTTGGGAAGAAACCAAGCGTTTCGTAAATCCACACAAGGTTTACGTGGACTTATCCCAGAAGCTTTATGATACCAAGATTGCACTTTTAGATGAAATGGGTGAAAAATAATAAAAAATTTAAATTGGACGATATAACGTCCAAAACCTCCTGCGAAATGTTTTATAATTAAGAAAAATGTTTCACAGGAGGTTTTTATGTTATTACCAAAAAGACTATATAAGCTGAGAAAAGAGCGTAGCATGACCTTGCAGGCGCTTTATTTGCAAACAGGTATTTCTATGGGCGCACTTTCTGCTTATGAAACCGGAAGATATGCTCCGTCCATTGAAAATCTTTGTAAGCTTGCCGATTTTTATGGAGTATCTTTGGATTACATACTGGGAAGGGAGTGTTGATGCAAAACAGGCCGGAAAAATCCTCCCGGCCTGCTTTGTTATTTATTTCATTCAATATAAGGTTACTCCTCAGCGCCATACAGAGTTACGAGCTTCTGTAGATATTCCATACGGTCCTTAGCCTGCTCCTCTGCCATGTTAAAGAGCATCTCTGCCTTTTCAGGATTTGCTCTCTTCAAGGCATTGTAACGCACCTCGCCATCCAGGAATTCCTGATATTCCAGTGTCGGAAGCTTGCTGTCAAGGAAGAATGCGTTCTTGCCTTCTGCCTTCATATCCGGATTGTAGCGGAATAAATGCCAGTAACCGGACTTCACAGCCTTATCCTCTTCTGCCTGTGAGCAGCTCATGCCGCACTTAATACCGTGATTAATACATGGAGCATAAGCAATAATTAAGGATGGACCTTCATAAGCCTCTGCCTCTGCAATAGCCTTTACACACTGATTGTAATCAGCACCCATAGATATCTGTGCCACATATACATAACCATAGCTCATGGCAATGCTTGCAAGGTCTTTCTTGCGCACCGCCTTACCGCCTGCCGCAAACTTTGCAATAGAGCCGGTAGGGGTTGCCTTGGAGGACTGACCGCCGGTGTTACTGTAAAGCTCGGTATCAAATACCATGATGTTGATATCCTGACCGCTTGCCAGTACGTGATCTAAACCACCGAAGCCGATATCGTAAGCCCAGCCGTCACCACCAAAGATCCACTGAGATTTCTTGGCAAGGAAGTCCTTCTCAGCAAGAATGTCTGCTGCGCCTTCTGCCTTGCTTGCTTCCAGTGCTGCCACTAACTTATCGGTAGCGGTACCATTTAAGGAACCGGTCTGGTAAGTGTCTGTCCAGTCCTTAATAGCATCCTTTAATTCTGCACTGTCTGTATTTGCAGACATGGTCTCTAATTCATCTTTTAATCTTGCACGAATGCTCTTCTGTGCCAGTAACATACCATAACCAAACTCTGCTGCATCCTCGAACAGAGAATTTGCCCATGCCGGACCTCTGCCTGAAGCATCCGCCGTATACGGTGTGGATGGTGAGGAGTTACCCCAAATGGAGGAACAGCCTGTTGCATTGGCAATATACATTCTGTCACCAAACAACTGAGTAACTAACTTCGCATAAGGAGTTTCGCCACAGCCTGCACATGCACCGGAGAACTCTAAGAATGGCTTCTTAAACTGGCTGCCCTTTACGGTAGTACTCTTAAATTTATCAACCACCTCTGTCTTTACAGGGTGTGCCTTTGCATAGTCAAACTCTGCCTGCTTCTTTGCAAGCTCCTCTGCCACATAATCAGCGGTCTGCTGCATTACAAGTGCCTTCTTGCCTCTCATACCAGGACAGGTCTGTGCACAGGAGCCACATCCGGTACAGTCTGCTGCAGATACGGTAATAGCAAAATACATACCAGGCATGCCCATCATCGGAAGCACCTTCATATCTGCCGGAGCCTTTGCCTTTTCCTCCTCGGTCATGGCAATCGGACGAATAACTGCATGCGGACATACCATAGAACAACGATTACACTGAATACAATTTTCCGGAATCCACTGCGGAACATCAATAGCCACACTACGACGCTCATGAGCAGACGTACCGCTAGGAGTGGAACCATCTGCATAATCCGTAAAGGCTGAAACAGGAAGCTTATTGCCACGCTGTGCATTTACCTCCTTCTGAATGTCCTGCACAAACTTCATAACCTCAGGTCTGTCAGCCATCAACTCAGAAACCTTTGCTTCATCCACTGCATATGCCCAATCAGACGGCACCTCAACCTTTACCATGCTGTTCACACCTGCATCAATAGCAGCGTAATTCATCTGTACGATTACGTCACCCTTCTTGCCATAGCTCTTCTTTGCAGCATCCTTCATATACTGAACAGCTTCCTCTGTCGGAATAATGCCAGCCAAAGCAAAGAATGCAGATTGTAACACGGTGTTAATTTTGCCGTTAAGACCGATTTCCTTACCAATCTTAATACCATCTATAATATAGAAATTAATATCATTCTGCGCAATATAACGCTTCACATCAGCCGGAAGATGCTCCCCTAAGCTTGCAGCATCCCAGGTGCAGTTAAGCAGGAAGGTGCCGCCCTTCTTTAAGTCCTGAACCATGTCATACTTGTGCATATAGGACTGGTTGTGGCAAGCCACAAAATCAGCCTTGCTTACTAAATAAGTAGATTTAATCGGTTCATCACCAAAACGTAAATGAGAAACCGTTACACCGCCACTCTTCTTGGAATCATAATCAAAATATGCCTGAACATACTTGTCTGTATGATTACCGATAATCTTAATGGAGTTCTTATTGGCACCTACAGTACCATCACTGCCCAATCCCCAGAACTTGCAGCTTACAGTCTGCTCGTTAGAAGTATCAATATCTGCAGTCTCTAAGGACAGGTTTGTTACATCATCAATAATACCGATAGTAAATACTTTCTTCTCGCTATTGTCAAATACTGCCTTAATCTGACCCGGCGTGGTATCCTTAGAGCTTAAACCATAACGGCCTGTAAATACCGGAACATCATGGAACTTGGTGCCCTTTAAGGCTGCCACTACATCAAGGTATAATGGTTCACCCACACTACCAGGCTCCTTGGTTCTGTCAAGCACGGAAATCTGCTTTACATTCTCCGGAATAACCTTTAATAAATGCTCTGTGCTGAATGGTCTGTATAAATGAACCTCAACCACACCAACCTTAGCACCTGCCTTGTTCATATAATCTACCGTCTCTTCGATAGCAGAACATACACTGCCCATAGCCACGATTACATGAGTAGCATCTGCTGCGCCATAATAATTGAAAAGACCATAATTTGTGCCAATCTTTTCATTAATCATATTCATATAAGACTCTACAATAGCCGGCATATCATTATAAAAATGATTGCTTGCTTCTCTGGCCTGGAAGAAAATATCAGGATTCTGTGCAGAGCCCATCTGGCGTGCATGATTTGGATTTAAAGCATGCTGCCTGAATGCACGTACCGCATCCATATCCATCATGTCCTTTAAGGTCTCATAATCCCACGCATCTATCTTCTGAATTTCATGAGAAGTACGGAAACCGTCAAAGAAATTAATAAATGGCAACTTGCCCTTCATGGCTGCAAGATGTGCCACCGGTGTTAAGTCCATAACCTCCTGCACGGAACCGCTTGCAAGCATGCAGGCACCCGTCTGACGGCATGCATATACGTCAGAGTGGTCCCCAAATATAGAAAGCGCATGGCTGGCAATCGCTCGGGCTGCCACATTGAATACACCCGGCAATTGCTCACCTGCAATTTTGTATAAGTTCGGAATCATTAAAAGCAGACCCTGAGAAGCCGTAAAGGTAGTGGTAAGTGCACCTGCCACCAAAGAACCATGTACCGCACCTGCTGCACCTGCTTCGGACTGCATCTCTGTCACTGCAACTGCCTGTCCAAAAATGTTTTTGCGGCCGTCATTGGCCCATTCGTCTGTTACCTCTGCCATAGTTGAAGAAGGTGTGATCGGATAAATCGCTGCCACATCACTGTACGCATAGGATACATGTGCTGCCGCCTGATTTCCATCCATTGTAAGTTTTTGTCTTTTCATAGCTTTCCCTCACAAATATATTTAAATTTAACAAGTTTCATTGCAACAAATCAAGTGTAACACACTTTCAAATCATTTTCCACATGTGCGAAGTAATTTCATTGTTTTTTATAATTAATTCATAGTTTTGTTATATTTTTCCACATTCTAAGAGCTGGCTCTCCTCTTCAAAAAAGCGCGCAAGCCAACTATTTCATTGAAAAAAGAATATACGCGTAGTATAATGTATTTAATTATATTTTATTACATAAGGAGTTCCAAATGCAAAAAGAATTCAACACCAAACATATTATCCTTTCACTGCTTGGCAGCTTTGGCGGAACTTATGGCATCAGCTATATAAGTTCACTTTCTACAGGCACTGCCTTTTCTAACAGTATTTTATCTGTAGGCATTTTTGTAGCTTTAGCATTTATATTGTATCATACATTTGAAGATATTGCCAAATTAAGCCAGCGTAAAAGTAAAATACAAAGAATTTTGTTTACTTATATTGTTGCATTTTTATTTGCACTTTCTTTAGTTTTTGGCTATCAGCTAAAGGTCACCGGCATGACAGAGTGCGGTTTTAAAGGCAAGGGACTCATTGTAATACGTTCTTTCTTACTTGCTTTTTCTATATTGCCTTTTAGCAATATACTTTTTAAATGGGCTGAAATTTTTAGAACAGTTGAGAAGTCATATACTTCCAAATTATGGAATTCCAAAAAGCTGTTTTTTATTAGTTGGGGAATTATATTTCTTTGTCTGATTCCTGTTTTCCTCGCATATTATCCTGCCATTATGAGTTATGACTTTCATCGCCAGTCCTGTGAAGCCCTGCAAGGGTTTGCTTGGTTTAATAACTATCAACCTCTGGCACATACGTGGTTGATTTGGGTGGCTTTTCAAATTGGACATGCCGTAGGCAGTTTGGAAATCGGAATGGCTTGTTATAGTATTTTTCAAATACTAATATATTCTGTTGCATGCGGCTATTCCTGTAATGTGGTATATCGTCTTACAAAAAAGAAATGGGCTATTATCACTATGATTGCCTTTTACGGACTTTTCCCATACAATTCCGTTTTGGCTTTGTCTGTCACCAAAGACATTCTGTTTTCTGCGCTATTTTTAGTATTTGTCTGCTTATTTGTCGAAAGAACCTTTTTGACCTCCGGTAAAAAACAAAGAATTATTGATATATTGTGGGTCTTAGAAGGTATTCTTATGATGCTTTTTAGAAATAATGCTCTTTATGCTGTCGCGGTTTTTGCTATTGTTTTCTTAATTTTTAGTCCCAAAAATCAACGTGTACGCATTCTGGTTATGTCATTATGTCTAATAATCGGTGGAAAAGGGGCTTTAGAAGGGGTGCAACTTGTAATTGGCACAGAGATTGGCGGCAGCCCGGTTGAAATGTTTAATGTACCTATTCAACAATTAGCACGTGTCGGATACTACCATGGTGATAGTCTGGACGAAGAAACTTACGACCTGCTCAATAAATATATGCCTGAAGAGTATTGGGATGCATATAATCCTCCTCTTTCTGACACCATAAAGCTTTCATTTAGTAAACCCTTTAATACCAATTGGTATGGTCATTATTTCGATACCTTTAAGGCGTGGCTTCAGATAGGCTTAAAATACCCGAATGAATACATTGATGCATTTTTACTTCTAACTAGTGGTTACTGGTTTATCGATGATGTAAACTTTGCAGAGGTATTAGGTTACGGATTAGAGGGGCGTATGGGCGCTTTATATACACACAACTCCACAGTCTCTGATTTCCTTCCGGAAGGTATTGCCCACGAATCCAAGCTCCCTTGGCTGGAAAATATGCTTGAAAATATTGTCAGTGCAAACTGTTTCTACAATTGGCCGGTTATCAGTTGCTTATTTAAACCTGCATTTTACTGCTGGACATTATTACTGACAGCAATATTATGCCTATATAACCGAAACAAAAAGAAATTATTAGTGACCCTGCTTCCTATCATATATATCGCCACCATGTTTCTGGGACCGGTTGTACTGGTACGATATGTGTGGCCGATTATGCTTACATTACCTGTGATGATTGCAGTACTGATAACAAAAGAAAAATAGAAATTATTTTGTTAAAACGCCGGAATACTACTCCGGCGTTTTGACACTCATACTAAATTGTAAATTAAAAGAACACTCGCCCTCATCCGCAGGTATTAAAAAGTTCACTCCGGCCGCAGAGTATCCTTGCTGTTCCACATCACAGGTAACTGTCACATCAGCCCAGGTAAAACAATAATCTGCAAATGTATGGGAGGAAATGGTCTTTATCATCTTTCTCCGTGCAGAAGAAAACTGCGGAAACTCCTCTCTGGCTCCTACGAAAGCCAAGGACGCCATCTGCATCTGTGTTTGAAAGTTTGACATCCACTTCCTGTCATCTTCCGGGGTATCCTTAGGAACATGATGGGTTACCGTAAAGTGGATCTTTTGGATAATGCCATGGTCGTCCGTTTCAAAAACAAAAGCCGGCCGTTCCTCCAGAGCACTCAGATTAATTACCACGCTGCCCTCAGGGAAGCTTGATTTCCACGTACCATCGTTGTTTAATGTATAACCGGTTTCCATGCCGTAATAGTTTGTCAAATGACGATAATTCTGGGCAAATTGAGGAATGGTCAAATTTCCACGATGTGGTGGAATCTGTCCCAGCATGCTCGCGAAAGCTACCGCACCCACAAACAGTACACGTACAGCCGCATAAACCACCACACGAAATGGCCGCTCATCTTTCAATGTGATGCGGGAAGCATCTTCCCATTCAAGGCCTTCGACATCTGTACACGCCTTATAGCTCTTCCACAGACGATACAACGTATAAATCGGAATATGTAGCCCCAAACCATAAAAGAACACTGTCAGGGTTCTTTCAAAAGCCTCTGAAAAGTCTAATTTCCTCTCATCATTATGCAGGACACGGATTCCCAAAATCCATTTTCCCAAGGTGGTTCCAAATAAAGACAACTGCAGCGGCTCCAGTACCATGTTCAGAAGCAACATCATGAGAATATCTAACAAACTTGCCCATACCGAATTACGCTTTGCAAGATTTACACCCATTGCCAAAACCAAAAAGCAAGACCAAATCACGGAATAGAGTGCTTCATCCAGTGTTCTTGCAAAAAAGCGCCTCCACGGAGCCTTTATTTTAGGCAAAGTGTCCTCGTATGCCTCTCTGCTATCCCAGTAAGTTTCCCAGGAATATTTTTCTGTATCTGGTCTTGACGAATTCGTGTTTATTTTCTTAAGGTCAGACAAGTACTTTTCCGCATCCAGATTTTCATAACGAAGCCCGTCCCGGTACATATTTTCACAAACTGCCTGCGCTTTCTGCAGATTCTCCTTGTCGGCAGAGAGCTTATTTATCTGCTGCTCCAAGACCACAGAAAGCTCCTGCTTCCCCGTATGCAAGGCCTTGATATCTTCTAAAGACATATGTAGAGAACGAAGCAGCTTAATCTTCCTCAAAACCAACAGATCCTCCTGAGAATAATCCCGATACCCATTTACATTTCTTACTGGTGACAATAACCCCTCCGCCTCATAAAATCGAATATTTGCCCTTGGCATTTCCGCCAACTCTTCTATTTCTTTAATTGTCATGTCTTGCTCCTCCTGTTGTATTCTATACTTATCATAAAGCATAAAGTAACTTTACAGTCAAGAAAAATAATAAACTTAAATAAAAAAACTTCAAACTCTTTAAAAGAGCTCGAAGCTATTAAATCATAATGCCGGCGACCGGAATCGAACCGGTAC
>JAZRRW010000031.1:0-4727 GCA_045651105.1 Lachnospiraceae bacterium | reverse complement strand
AGGAAAACAAATTGTTCAATCTGATAATAAAAAATAGATGTTAATAAACCAATAAAATCCAGAGCATATACAAGAACAAAACGAGAAATAAAATCTGCAAACAGTTGCTAATACAACACACCACTCTTATACATATAATAGATATCTACTATTGTTTTTTCGTGATGATCTACTACCTTGCTTATGATATTCCAGTTATATTCAATCGCATTTAGCTTATCAAAAAATTCCTTATTTTGTTCTTTAATCATTTCATAAAGAGCAATCAATTCATCTGATTTATCATTTATGTAATATTTTTTAGAGTCAATCGCAAAATATACTGCGCCCCCTCCAACAAAAGGTTCATAATAATTATCAATTCTAGTAGGCAGTGCTGGTATTATATAATTCAATTCTTTTTCTTTACCACCTGGATATTTAATTAGTGGTGATAACCTATTCGTTAATACATTTTTCATCACAATCCTCCTACTTTTTATATCTGGTGCGTGTTTTTTAACAAATTCGATTTGGTCATTATCAATTAATTTCAGTATAGCACGTATGTTCTATGTTTTCAATGTGTTTATTTCATAATTGACAGCAATTTTCTATAAATTGAACATATAAGAAACCCCTTGAAACACTGATTTCCAAGGGGTTTGATGTTCTTCTGACATTTTGTTTGAATTATCTCTTTGAGAACTGTGGTGCTCTTCTTGCTGCTTTGAGACCGTATTTCTTTCTTTCTTTCATACGTGGATCACGTGTTAAGAAGCCAGCTTTCTTAAGAACTGGTCTGAAATCTGCGTCTGCCTGGCATAATGCACGAGAAAGACCGTGACGGATAGCACCAGCCTGACCTGTGGTACCACCACCATGTACGTTTACTAAAACGTCATATTTGTCAACAGCGTCGATTGCTGCTAATGGCTGACGAACGATAACCTTTAAGGTCTCCAGACCAAAGTATTCGTCGATGTCTCTTTTATTAATTGTAATCTTGCCTGTACCTGGCATGATATATACTCTTGCAATTGATTTTTTTCTTCTACCTGTGCCGTAGTTTCTGTTTGACATGATCATTTCCTCCTTTCAGACCTATTAGAATGTGATTACTTCCGGCTTCTGTGCTGCATGTGCATGCTCAGCGCCTGCGTAAACGTGAAGTTTCTTGTACATCTGTCTTCCTAAAGGTCCTTTTGGAAGCATACCCTTAACTGCTAATTCGATAACCTCTTCAGGCTTTCTGTTTAACTTTTCTCTTAAGGTCTGCTCTTTCATACCACCTACGTAGTCTGAATGATGATAATAAATCTTCTGGTCTAACTTCTTACCGGTTACAACAATCTTCTCAGCATTGATAACGATTACATAATCGCCACAGTCACAATGTGGTGTAAATTCCGGCTTGTTCTTTCCTCTTAAAATCTTAGCTACTTCTGAAGATAAACGACCTAAGGTCATTCCTGCAGCATCAACTACATACCATTTTCTCTCAACCTTTTCAGGGTTTGGCATAAATGTTTTCATGATTAATCCTCCAACATGATACGTCTTTCGACTCGAAAATTCCTACGCCAAATCCTTCCATGAATGTCCGGCACTTCCGGATTGCTTCGGAATAAGTAATAATATAGCTAAGCCATCGTAGGGGGTTCTACGTGTATTGTCTGGTTGGGAAGGCCACACAATACCATGGCGTACGCGCTTTGTCACAGTTAACAATTATATGGTAAAGTTTGTCTGTTTTCAACACTTTTTTAAGAAAATTTCAAAATTCATATTTCACCAGCCTAAGTCCCTTTGCCGGTGCGGTAGGGCCTGCCGCCTGACGGTCCTTTGCGGCCAAAATAGCCGGAATATCCGAAGCCTTGCGTCTACCGTAACCTACGTCTAAAAGGGTGCCTGCGATAATGCGTACCATATTATATAGAAAGCCTGTGCCGGTGACACGAATAACGATTTCATCTTCCATACAAAAGACCTGTAAATCCGTAATGGTACGCACGGTACTTTCTACCTGAGCGCCCACGGTACAAAAGGATTTAAAATCATGCTCACCAATGAAATAAGCAGCTGCCTCCTGCATAGCCTCCACATCGCACTGCAGATACGTATAATGGCAGTATAAACGCTTCATGGGATTGGGAAAGGGCGCATTGACAATATGATATTCATAGGTTTTGCGGCTTTCACAATGTCTCGGGTGAAAATCAGCTGCCACCTCCTTAGAATCTACAATGCGAATATCCTCCGGCAGGTGCTGGTTTAATGCGTAGCTTATCTTTTCCCCGGGTATGGGAGAGCAGGTGTCAAATACAGCCACATTGCACAGGGCGTGTACCCCGGAATCCGTACGGCTGGCGCCGATAACGGAAATATCTTCTTTTAAAAGCTCTGACAGTTTTTCGTTTAACACAGCCTCTATAGTAATACCATTGGGCTGAATCTGCCAGCCACAATAATTCGTGCCGTCATAAGCAACTGTCAGCATAATTCTTTTTGTTATTTTTTCAGCCATTAAAAAAACCTACCTACAAAAATATCCAGTGCCATAAAGGCGAAAATACATGCATATGCCAGCTTGTCTGACGGCCGATAAACAAGAGGCTTCATTTTGGTGCGTCCCTCTCCGCCATGATAGCAACGAGACTCCATAGCCATTGCCAAATCATTGGCTCTACGAAACGCAGAAATAAACAATGGCACTAAAAGAGGTACCATAGCCTTTGCCTTCTGTATAATATTGCCGTTTTCAAAGTCAGCACCCCTGGCAATCTGAGCCTTCATGATTTTGTCTGTTTCCTCTAATAAAATGGGAATAAAACGCAGGGAAATAGACATCATCATGGCAATTTCATGCACCGGCACTCCGATTTTATTAAGCGGGCGCAGAGCCTTTTCCATGCCATCTGTAAGATTGTTGGGCGTAGTGGTCAGGGTCATCAGGGAAGAGCCGATAATCAGAAGTATCAGCCTCCATCCCATAAAAAGTGCCGTACGGATGCCTTCTCTAGTCAGCTTAAAAATCCAAAAGCGGAATATAGGCTCTCCGGGTGTCAAAAACATATTAAACAAAACAGTAATGCCCAGCAAAAAGGCAATCGCCTTCATACCCCGGATAATAAATCCAAAAGGCACCTTAGACAGCCTGATTACAGCAGCCAGTGCCACAGTAGCCACAAAATAGCCCCATATATTATTGATAAAAAACAAAGTAATGATATACAAAAGCGTACCGGCAAGCTTCACCCTGGGATCCAGTCTGTGAATAACCGAATCTGTCTGGTAGTACTGGCCGATGGTAATATCACGAATCATATTCTCATCCTTTCTCAGCCGTCTTTAAAGCCGCCAGAATGTCCCTTGCAGCCTCTTTAATAGTAATAGCGTCAGTTTCTACCTCTAACCCCTTTGCACGCAGTTTATGGACAATATAAGTCACCTGTGGGGCAGCCAGGCCCATCTTTTCCAGCTCTTCGAAGTGTGCAAATACATCCTTTGGCAGGCCGTCAAAGGCAACACTGCCTTTATTCATTACGATAATGCGGTCCACATATTCGGCCACATCCTCCATGCTGTGGCTGACTAACACAATGGTCATGCCTGTATCCCTTCTAAGGCCCGAAATCAGCTCTAAAATCTCTTCTCGGCCCTGTGGGTCAAGTCCTGCCGTAGGCTCGTCTAAAATCAGCATTTGGGGCTTCATAGCCAGCACGCCGGCAATGGCTACACGACGCTTCTGTCCGCCGGACAAATCAAAAGGCGAACGCTTATAAAAGCTTTCATCCATCCCCACCAGGCGCAGTGCCTCCTTTGCCTGAGCCACAGCCTCTTCCTTACTAAGGCCTAAATTCTTTGGTCCAAAGCAAACATCAGAAAGCACATCCACCTCAAACAGCTGATGCTCCGGATACTGGAATACCAGCCCAATGTGGCTTCGATGCCGCTTCATGCTATAGCCCTCGGCATAAATGTCCTGTCCGTCATAGTAAATGTGCCCCTCTGTCGGCTTAATCAAGCCATTCAGATGCTGCACCAAAGTAGACTTACCGGACCCTGTGTGCCCTATCAGGCCAACAAATTCGCCATCTTTTATTTCTATATTAATATCCTTCAGGGCATGCATCACCATCTCGGTGCCCTGCCCGTAAATGTAATTAATTCCTTCTAATTTAATAGACATTGTTTCTTCCTAAATATGCAATATTTCAAAATTTTCTTACTTTTTAAGTGCCAACAACGCTTCCGTCAGCTCCTCCACCGTTAGAATACCGTCCGGCAGCTCAAGCCCCTGCTCTTTTAACTCATGGGCAAGCAAAGTAACCTGAGGCAAATCCAGACGCAGGCTTTTTAGCTTGTCCACCGCTGAAAATATTTCCCGCGGTGTGCCTGTCATGGCAATACGCCCTTTGTCCATGACATAAACCTTGTCTGCATGCACGATTTCCTCCATGTAATGGGTAATCAAAAGCACAGTAATCCCCTTCGTCCTATTCAAATCACGCACCGCACGAATAACCTCCTTGCGGCCGCTTGGATCCAACATAGCCGTTGGCTCATCCAATACAATACACATAGGCTGCATAGCCAGCACACCCGCAATAGATACACGCTGCTTCTGACCTCCTGACAAATGATTCGGAGAATGCTTACGAAATTCATACATGCCTACTGCACGCAGACTCTCTTCCACACGCTCCCAGATTTCCTCCGTAGGCACACCCAGATTTTCCGGTCCA
>JAZRRW010000030.1:0-33754 GCA_045651105.1 Lachnospiraceae bacterium | reverse complement strand
ATACTATTAAAGACGATGCTATTCCTGCTTCCTGATTAGGTGTTGTGTCTATATTCAGTTTTTAAAGCCACCCTTGGATGGTTTATTTATCATGCATATATTTATTTCCTAACCATAACCTCTTTGTTTCAAACTTTAACCCTTCCTATATTGAATAATAGCCGATTATGGGTTATAATAATATTAGCCACATTTGGCTAATATTATGTAAGAACAATATTATGCCATTCTGATGAAGTGGGGGATATACATGGATACTTAAATAATTGAACAGAATTCGGAAGCTTTTAACAAGCTACAAAAGAAGAATACAATAACTTGAAATTCCAAAATGGAAGAACATAGTTGTCTACAGCTATCTACAACTTTTCAGACACACTAAAATAGCGGAAACCCCGTAAAATAGGGCTTCCGCTACCAAATAAAAAAAGCGCGAGACGGGGATCGAACCTGATTTAACCCCGAAAAGCCCAGTAAAATCAAGGAGGATAAGTACACTGTCTACAGTGTGTCTATAATCAGCATTTATGCTAGGTTTGCAAGGTAAGCAAGGAATATGCGTCCTGAAAAATAAACCTAACCACTATATACCTCACATAAACCAATAGAGTCTTTTTGTAAGCCCTACCCCTATATTAATTGGACGATGTACAAATCACATACACATTACTAAAACTATCCAAGTGAATTGTAGAACGCAAACCCAACCACATCTTCTTCTATTGTAGTAAACGTATCATATTTTCCATTCGTATACTCGTTAATAATCTGTTTCCAGAAGTTCTGAGCAGGCAGATTATTTGCCCACTGTGATACTTCCCATCCACCGGGAAACATGGCAAAAACCTTCATAGCAGCTATCTTACCGATTCCTTTACGTCGATATTTTTTCATTACAAAAAATTCAGCTATATTGTGGGGATTGGACAAATTATTATACTCACTGCAAGACCTTACTAAAACCAATCCTGCAAGTTTACCATCGACTCTAATAAAGAACGGATATCTTCCTTCCTCATTCCAATAGTCATCAATACGTGGATAACCAAAGTATCCATATTCGTTTATATCATCATTGGAAAACTCTGAAAAATCATAATTGTACAATTCCATCATCTGAACAAAAACAGATTTTTGTTCAACCAATATAGGTTCAATACTAATATTCATAAATTACCTCCGCAAATCCAAGTTTTGTCAATCCATATATTACTACAAATACTATCTTTTGAAAACCCTTATAATCCTTTAGAATCATGTTAGTGCAAGCTTGCCGTCAAAAAACGAAGCCTGTGGAGCGGCGAGCGGAACAGGCGAAGTGCGGACGTAAGCAAGCTTGCTGCCATGGCGTAGCCATGGAGCCTTTGTGCCATACTATTACCACAAAGGCTCATTTTCCCAAATGCCCTGAAACCCTGATTCTATGGGCATCTTTTTGGGAATTTGCAAATTCCCATTTCCCATATACTTTTCCCTTTGCGCAGGAAGAATTATCTTTTGAGAAAAAAATTGACAGATACCATCAAATAACTTTTTATATTCTGGCTGTATAGAAGAAGCGGTTCTTCTATATGGCCATAAATAATTTAGGAGGAAAAATGCGCATTATGAATTGCAAATGAGCACTAATGACAAGCGTACTTGTTATCGGATGGAATTATTGAAAAATGCTGTTGAGAGCGGTATAATAAATATAGACAGTGTACTTGATATGTATATGTCAAATAAAAGAGAACAAGTCAAAAAATTACATCCTTATGCACTGACACCGCCTACTACGGATAGTGGTAGATGGCAGACCTGCTACAAAGATGAAAAAGGCAAAAGAAAGAATATCAAGGCACAGACACAAGAGGAATTGCTCGATAAGTTGATTCCTATCTATTTTTCTAAATCGCACATTGACAAGCTGACATTTTATGGATTGTATGAGGAATGGTTAGAGTACAAGAAAACCTGTACCGACAGCCCCAACACAATACTGCGTCATAAACAGCATTATAGGAAATATCTTGAAAATTCTGTTCTGCATGAAATGAGTATTAAAAGAATAGATGAACTCCTGCTTGAAAAAGAATGCAATCGCATTGTTAAAAAGTTTAAGCTTTCCAGAAAAGAATGGACGAATCTGAAAACCATTTTACTGGGGATGTTCACCTATGCTTACAAAAAGAAATACCTGACTGAAAACCTGATGGAAAAGGTGTCTATCACTGTGAAATTCCGTCAGATTCAGAAGAAAACAGGACAGACCGAAACATATAATACGGATGAATTAAAGCACTTGATTCAATATCTGGATGGTATGTATGCGGAGACTGGTGATGTTGTTTTCTTAGCAGTTAAGCTGAATTTCCTGTTGGGTTTGAGAGTGGGGGAACTGGTCGCCCTGTGTTGGGAGGACTGGTGTGATGATAACCATTTACATATTGTTCGGGAGGAAATCAGAGACCAAGAGCAGAATATCTATCACATAGTAGACCATACCAAAACGCATACAGACCGCTTTGTGGTAGTTGTTCCTAAGGCAAAGGCTATCCTGTCACAGATAGACCGACAAGGACAATACATCTTCATGCGTGATGGAGAACGTATTACAGCACGTCAGGTAGCATATGTATTGGAGAAATATGCAGAGCGTCAAGGAGTACAAATCAAAAGCACTCACAAGATGCGAAAGACCTATGCCAGTAATCTTGCTACATCAGGTGTACCTCTTGACAGTATCCGAGAACTCTTAGGACATAATAATCTGAATACTACTTTAGGATATATCTACAATCCACTTACAGAAGCAGAAACCTTTAATTTGATTGTGAATGCTCTGTAAATTAGCTGTCTACAGCTGTCTACAACTTTCCAGACACACAAAAACAGCGGAAACCCCGTAAAATAGGGCTTCCGCTACCAAATAAAAAAAGCGCGAGACGGGGATCGAACCCGCGACCCCCTCCTTGGCAAGGAGGTGCTCCACCGCTGAGCCACTCGCGCATATCTATATAGTGTTCTTGCGAACAAAATATACTATACAGCATAACAAAGCTTTTGTCAACAACTTTTTTTATTTTTTTGTAACTATTCAGAGCCAAGCGAATTTATAAAACCAGGACGCTCAAGCTTGCTTGAAGAGGACTGTTTTTGTAAATTCATTTTGCGAATGAGGTTCTGAATAGTTACAATTTTTTACGGTCTATGGCTGAACTGTCACTCCGTGAACTCACTCAGTTTATAAGCATACTTCACACGCAAGACTCTCTTAAGTGAATCATTGATACGCGCTTCAGCCACAGAACCATTACCAATGCCTTCTAAGATGCCCATATAAGCCTCATCCAAATCCTCAGGAAGTAAAATCATGTCACAGCCTGCCTTCAATGCTGCTACTGCTGCCTCCTCTGCGGAATAATAATCCGTAATAGCTTTCACATTCATTGGCTCGGTAATAATAATGCCGGTAAATCCCAGTTCAGTCCTTAAAATATCAGTAACCACACTGGATGACATGGAACAAGGATCCATGCCGCCGGATAATTCACTGGCTACCACATTGCTGACCATTACAAAATCTGCACCAGCATCAATACCTGCCTTAAACACAGTCAAATTCTCTTCGTAGTCAGCGCGACTCTTATCCGTGCTGACTGTGCCACTGACTGTACTGCCTGTCAGATGACCGGTGCCCGGGAAGGTCTTTAACGTAGCACTAATGCCCTGTTCCTCTAATGCCTTGACATAAGCTGCCACAAGCTCTGCATTAAATGGTGCATCCCCTCCGAAGCAATAATCAGCCACTGCCGCATTTGTTTTATAAAGTATGTCCGCTGTAGGCGCAAAGTTAACATTAAAATTCAATTTCTTCAGATAAGAGCCAATGGTGCCTCCAAGTGTTCCTGCAGCTTCTGCCGAAGTAATATGTCCCGGCCTTGTCACCTCAGGAACTGTAATCACACTGTTCTGTACACTGCTGTTAACGTCTCCACCCTCATTTACTGCCAGGAAAATAGGATATTTGCTGTAACTTACTGTGTTGGACAGCATCTCCTTTAACTGCTCCTCGCTTTCTATATTGCGTCTATAGTACACAAGACCGCCAACAGGTCTGGCCTCCAGTTTCTCCTGGGTAGCAGCCCCTGCTCTGATTGCAGTATGAACACCCGTTAACTCCTCAGGACTGGTAATAATCAGCCCCAAAACCTTTTCCTCTAAGGACATACCTGCAATAACCGTGTCTATGTATTCATCCAACTTCTCCTCCGGCTTTACCTCTACAATAACCTCCGTCGGAAGCTCAGATTCACTGGCCAACATACTGTCTACCATATTTTGAATATGATCCGTGGACTCGTTTTCACCCTCGCCCTCTGTGGAAGCAGATGCTGCCCTGAACTGCTGTATAGCACGTACACCTGTAAATACGCCACCTGCCACTAATACCAACACCAATACGCTGGTCATATAAACCAGAATTTCATTGCGTACACGACGCTTCCTTCTGATCTCACGCCTTTCCTCTTCATCCACCACCTGCGGCTGAACGGAAGGCTCCTGCTCCTCGGTAAAATCCACCTCTTCGTGTAATTCCTCTTCCCTATAAGTATTTTCTACATCTTTATTCTTAAAAAAGCCCATAAAATCTCCTTAAAAATCCTCTTTTCTATATGATACCTTATTTTCGTCGGAATTTCTACAATAATCTTTTATTTTAAGAAATTTTTTTGTAACTATTCAGAGCCATGCGAATGGGGTTCTGAATAGTTACAATTTTAATAATATGTTTTTATTGAAAACTTATCGCATAAAGTGTATGATATAAATAACAAAACACTCGGAGGTGTAATATGGATTTTAGAAAAGAAGCATTTAAGCAAACTGCCCAGTCTATTATTAAATGGCTGGAAAAGCGTAACATGGAGGGATATTACTTTGAAACGAAGGAAGAAGCTGTGAAAGCAGCCTTGGAAATGATGCCTTCCGGCAGCGTAGTATCCTGGGGCGGCACCGTTACCCTTACAGAATCCGGTATGATGGATGCCCTGAAAGCCGGTGATTATCAATTAATTGACCGCGCTGTTGCACAGACACCGCAGGAAGCCAGAGAAATTTTTGCCAAAACGGTAATGGCAGATTATTATTTTATGAGTACCAATGCCATCACTACCAAGGGCGAACTTGTCAATATCGACGGCAATGCTAACCGTGTTGCATGCCTCTGCCACGGACCTGCCCATGTAATGATGTTAGTGGGTATGAACAAGGTGGCTGCAGACGTAGAAAGCGCCATCAAACGTATCCGTACATATGCATGCCCTGCCAATGCTACCCGTTTAAACCGCAATACTCCTTGTGCTAATGCGGGTATTTGCGGCGAATGTCTGCTTGATGACTGCTTCTGCAATGAAATTGTTATCACCAGACGCAGCGGCCACACAGGACGTATTAAAGTGTTCCTGATTGGGGAAAGCTTGGGATTTTAGATAATTAACTCCAACTTCATTCAAAACGTTCAAAAAGCTCCTGCGGTAACTTCCACAGGAGCTTCATTAAGTCTAAAAATTATTTCACAAATGCACCGTAAATTGCCTGAATTGCAACTTCGAAGTCACGGTTTGCCACACCGATGATAATGTTCTGCTCGCTGGAGCCCTGGTCAATCATCTTGATGTTGATGTCCACATCTGCCATTGCCTTAAAGATAGCAGCTGCAGTACCCTTCTGAGCACGCATGCCACGTCCTACTACTGCAATCAGTGCCAGGTCAGCCTCGATATCGATACTGTCCGGCTTTGCCAGTCTGTGAATTGCAGAAACAACGCTCTGTTCCTTGTCGATAAATTCATCCTGATGTACGAACACCGTCATGGTATCGATACCGGATGGAATATGCTCAAAGGAAATGCCATATTCCTCAAAAGCCTGTAATACTTTGCGTCCAAAACCGATTTCGGAGTTCATCATATCCTTCTCAATATTTACTGCGCAGAAGCCCTTCTTACCTGCAATACCGGTGATGATATATTTGGACTTCTGACAGGTACTGCCCACAATCCATGTACCTGCATCCTCAGGAGCATTGGTGTTCTTGATATTGATTGGAATGCCTTCCTGTCTAACCGGGAAAATAGCATCCTCATGAAGTACGCTTGCACCCATGTAAGCCAGCTCGCGAAGCTCTTTATAAGTAATTACGTTAATTGGCACAGGATTTTTGACAATGCGAGGGTCAGCAACCAATACACCGGAAACGTCTGTCCAGTTTTCGTATACGTCAGCACGAACAGCCTTTGCCACAATGGCACCTGTGATGTCAGAACCGCCACGGCTGAAGGTCTTGATGAGGCCATCAGCATAAGCACCGTAAAAGCCCGGTACAACTACCTGATTAAACTGACCTAAATACTTGCTCATGATTTCGTGAGTAGTATCAGCATCAAACTCACCGGCATCTGTAAAGCGAATCACCTTTGCTGCATCTACAAATTCAAAGCCCAGGTATGCAGCCATAATAATACCATTTAAGTACTCGCCACGGCTGGCAGCATAATCACTGCCTGCTTTTGCCTTAAAGTTCTCAGCAATGGTCTTAAACTCTGCATCTAAAGATAAATCCAGCTCTAAACCTGCGATAATTTCCTTGTAACGGTCATGAATAGCTTCCAGCTCCTTTGTAAAATCCTGGTCTGCTGCTGCCAGGTCATAGCAGCCATAAAGCATATCTGTAACCTTGGTATCCTCGCTAAAACGCTTACCCGGAGCACTTGGTACTACATATGCTCTCTGCTTATCCGCACGGATAATTTCTCCAACCTTTTTAAACTGTGCAGCACTTGCAAGTGAGCTGCCACCAAACTTCACTACTTTTTTCATAAACTTACCTCTTTTATTCATATGTGTGTATTATATTCCTTTATCTACTAAAAAGCTTCTCAATCAATCTGTAACCCTCTGCTGTAAAATTACCACTGACCTCAGCCTCCGCTTCATTATAGCTCCATTCATGCATCTCTAAAGCAGTACTGTCGTACAAAAGATACGGTACAGGTTCAGAGGAATGGGTGCGTATACAAATCGGTGTGGGATGATCCGGCAATATCAGCATACGATAATCCTCACCTGCCGCCTCTAAGCCCTCACAAATTGGTCCGATAACAAGCTCATCCAGATACTCAATGGCCTGCACCTTACGCTCTACGCTGCCCTGGTGCCCCATCTCATCCGGCGCCTCTACATGCACATAAACGAAATCATAGCCTTCCTTTGTAAGGCCATTTACCGCAGCCTCTACCTTGCCTGCATAATTGGTATGCAGACCTCCGTTAGCGCCCTCTACCTGAGCTACACCCATATGTGCCCCCACTGCTATGCCCTTTAACAAGTCTACTGCGGAAACCATAAGGCCCTTCTTGCCAGTCTTCTCATAAAAATCGCTTACCATTGGCTTGGTGCCTGCGCCCCAGAACCAGCAGCAGTTGGCCGGATTTAAGCCTTGACGCTTACGCTCGACATTTAATGGATGATCCTTTAATATCTCGTAGCTGCGCTTCATCATATACAAAAGAGCTTCATCCTCAGGCAAATGCTGACCAATCACCTGGGTCAGTACATCATGTGGCTGTACTAAATCAACTACATGACCATGCTTCCAAATCAGACAATGCCTATAGCTGGTACCTACATAAAACTGATACATCTCATTCTGCAGCTCTTTACGAACCTCTTCCAGCAACACGGCACAATCCTCGGTGGAAATCTCAGAAGAGCTGTGGTCAATAATAATCTGCTCCTCAAATGGCTTATCCTCTTCGGAAATCGTCACAATATTGCACCTGAGAGCTACATCCGTATCCTCCATAGGAACCCCGATACTAAGTGCCTCCAACGGAGAACGCCCGGAATAATTTTCCTTAGGATTATAACCAATCACTGCCAGATTGGCCACGTCGCTGCCCGGCTTCATGCCTGCAGGAACGGTCTGCACCATACCGATTTCGGAGAGCTTACTCAGTCTGTCCATTACCGGTGTCTTTGCGTATTTCAGAGGCGTCTGATGGCCCAGCTCCTCAATAGGCAAATCCGCCATACCATCGCCCAAAACAATTACATACTTCATACTGTCACCCCGCTTACGCCAGACGTATTCTGCTGATGGCACCCGTAAGCTTCTCATAACACGCAGCAAATGCCTTCTCAGTCATCACACCTGTGATAAAAGCCTTTTCCTCCGGCAATTGCGGCAGCTCTATGTACTCGGAAACCTCAAAGCCTGCTGCCTCTGCCTGACTATCAGCCTTCATACGTACAAAGAATTGTCTCTCCTCATCCTCTATAGATGCTAACTGTGCAGGTTCGCCACTCCAGTTACACGGAATATGCTCGCCCAGACTCTCTGCCAGAGCAACCACATCAGCACAAACCGCACTGGCAGTCGGAAGCTTACCTGCTCCTCTACCGTAAAACATGGCATCGCCCAGCATATTGCCACGCACCAGAATACCATTAAATACACCGTTTACCATATATAATGGATGCTCAGCATCTACCATACAAGGGGAAACCATGGCAAATACCTTATCCCCTACCATCTTACTCTGTCCCAAGAGCTTGATGCTCCTGCCAAGGCTTGCAGCATATGCAAAGTCCTTGCTGGTAATAGAAGAAATACCCTCTACATACAAATCCTCATAAGCAACATTCCGTCCACACATCAAAGAAGACAAAATGGCAATCTTACGTCCTGCATCATGCCCCTCAACGTCTGCCTCCGGATTACGCTCTGCATAACCCTTGTCCTGAGCCTTTTTTAATATCTCTGCATATGTAACACCTTCCCTGTCCATCTTGGTCAGCATATAATTGGTAGTACCGTTTAAAATACCGGTAATGCTCTCAATCCTGTCAGCAGTCAGACAGCTCATAATATTACGGATAATCGGTATACCACCGCCTACGCTGGCTTCAAATAAATAGCTGACGCCATGAGCCTTTGCAAGCTCAATAAGCTCCGGTCCATGAGCCTCTACCAATTCTTTGTTAGAGGTACAAACACTCTTGCCAGCCTCTAAGGCTCTCTTCGTATAATCGTAAGCAAAAGTCTTGCCACCCATGGTTTCGCAGCAAATTGCTACCTCCGGGTCCTCTATAATCTGCTCAACATCATGAATCACCTTTGACTCATATTTACTTCCTGGAAAATCTCTTAAATCCAGTATGTACTTTACCTCGATATCCAATCCGGTACGTTTCTTAATTTCTTCGCGGTTTACATCCAATACCTCTGCCACACCGCTTCCTACGGTACCGAAACCAAATATTGCTACTTTAACCATGAATATAACCTCATCCTTCCTTATAATCCACTTATGCTCAACATTTTACCACAATAAAGAAAAAGTTGCAATTGTCAGAATATATATTTTCTACTTGAAAAAAACGTATTTTTTTGTTATACTAGCAAAAATGGAACAAATAATCAAGGAGGAATTGCCATGGAAGTGAAGGATTGTCTCAAAAACAGACGTTCAGTACGTGTTTTTACAAACCAGACAGTATCTCCTGAGCTTATTGCTGACCTCATCGAGACTACCAGCTACAGTCCAAGCTGGAAGCACACCCAAATCTGTCGTTATGTAGCTGTGACTGGTGACTTAAAGAATCGCATTGCTGAGGAAGCTGCTTCTTATTATCCACACAATAGTGAGATTATCAAAAGTGCTCCTCTTCTTATGGTTCAGTGTTTTATCAAGAATCGTTCTGGTTTTGAGCGTGATGGTTCCTACAGCACCCACAGAGAAGGCGGCTGGCAGATGTATGATACAGGCATTCAGGCCAGTGCCCTTTGTAATGCAGCTTTTGACGCTGGCTTAGGCAGCGTTATTTTAGGTATTTTTGATGACAGCAAGGTTGCAGAGCTTATTAACTTACCGGACAACCAGGAAGTCGTTGCACTTATCCCTATGGGCTATGCAGCAGAGACTCCAAATGCTCCTCGCAGAAAATCTGTAGAGGATTTATTGACATTTTTATCGTAAATCTATGTAAGGATCGGATTTTTTATTCGGTCCTTAGATTTTGCATACTTTATTTAGAGAAAAGGAGTATAGACTATGAGACATTTAATGAGACCACTAGACTTTTCTGTCGAAGAATTAAACACACTCTTCGACTTAGCCAAGGACATTGAGGCAAACCGTGCCAAATATGCCCATGCCTGCGATGGTAAAATCTTAGCCACCTGCTTTTACGAGCCAAGCACCAGAACTCGTTTGAGCTTTGAATCCGCTATGTTAAGCCTGGGCGGACAGGTACTGGGCTTTGCCAGCGCTTCTTCCTCTTCTGCAGCTAAGGGCGAAAGTGTATCCGATACTATCCGCACCGTATCCTGCTTTGCAGATATCTGCGCCATGAGACATCCAAAGGAAGGTGCGCCTATGGTGGCTGCTGCCAAATCCAAAATCCCTGTAATTAACGCAGGCGACGGCGGACATCAGCATCCGACCCAGACCTTAACTGACCTTTTAACCATCCGTTCCTTAAAAGGTCGTCTGGACAACTTTACCATCGGTTTCTGTGGCGACTTAAAGTTTGGACGTACGGTTCACTCCCTTATCCATGCCCTGGTTCGCTACGAAAATATCAACTTTGTATTTATCTCTCCTGAGGAATTAAAGGTACCGGATTATATTATTGATGAGCTCAAGGAAAAGAACATTCCTTACGAGGAGGTTATCAGCCTGGAGGAGCACATTGGCAAGCTGGATTTACTTTATATGACACGTGTACAGAGAGAACGTTTCTTTAATGAAGAAGACTATGTACGTCTGAAAGACTTCTATATTTTAGACAAGGCTAAAATGGCCAAGGCTAAGGACGACATGTTAGTGCTTCATCCATTGCCTCGTGTAAACGAAATCTCTGTAGAAATCGACGACGACCCAAGAGCTGTATTCTTTGACCAGGTACAGTACGGCAGATATGTCCGCATGGCACTGATTCTCACATTATTGGATATTAAGGTAGATTAAGGAGGCACACTATGTTAAATGTAGGCAAAATTGACGAAGGCTTTGTATTAGACCACATCCCGGCCGGCATGAGCCTGGATATTTACAAATATTTACACTTAGACCAGCTAGACTGCACCGTTGCTATTATCAAAAATGCCAAAAGCAACAAGCTGGGCAAAAAGGACATTCTGAAGGTAGAATGCAGTGTAGATGTATTGGATTTGGACGTGTTGGCAGTCCTTGACCAGGGCATCACCGTAAACGTTATCCAGGATTCCGTTATCGTTGAAAAGAAAGCTCTGGAGCTTCCTAAAAAAATCCGCGGCGTGATTCAATGTAAAAACCCACGCTGCATCACTTCTATTGAGCAGGAGCTGCCACATATTTTCAAGCTTACCGATTCTGACAAGAAAGCTTACCGATGCATTTACTGCGAAGAGAAGTTTAATGGAAAGTGGAGTTAAATAGAATATCAAATAGGTTAATACCATAAATTATGTTGGCGTGGAGTATAATTCTCCACGCTATTTTGCATTTACAAGTTATTTTTCGCTTCTCTCTTAATCCTCTTCAAATGCTCTTTAATCTTTACCTCATAGCCATTACCTGATGGTTTATAAAACTCCTTGCCGGTTAATTCATACGGCAAATACTGCTGCTCCACGTAGTTGTTTGGATAGTCGTGGGCGTATTTATATCCTGTTCCTCTTCCCAATTTGGCTGCTCCTTTGTAATGTGCGTCCTGTAAATGTGGCGGTATAGGCAAAGAGCCTGTGCTTTTTACGGCATCACCTGCTTCGAAAATTGCATTACAGGAGGCATTGGATTTGGGCGCACTTGCCACGTAAGCTACGGCCTGTGACAAAATAATCTGGGCCTCCGGCATACCGATGCGCTCAATAGCCATACAGGCATTGGTAGCCACCACGATAGCCATAGGATCTGCATTACCCACGTCCTCGCTGGCGCAAATCATAATACGTCTGGCAATGAACTTGATGTCCTCGCCGGCATACAGCATACGCGCTAAGTAATACACCGCCGCATCCGGGTCAGAGCCGCGCATACTCTTAATAAAGGCTGAAATAGTATCGTAATGATTATCGCCGCCCTTATCATATCGCACCGTTTTCTTTTGGATACACTGCTCCGCCACCTCTAGGGTAATATGTATCCTGCCGTCTGCACTCCTGTCCGTGGTCATCAGGCCCAGCTCAATGGCATTCAGGGCATGGCGGGCATCCCCACCGGAAATATCTGCTAAAAATTCCAGGGCATCCTCTTCAATCTCTCCATGATAAGAACCCATGCCGCGCTCCACATCATAAACTGCAATCTTAATCAGTTCCTTGATGTCCTCCTTGGCCAAAGGCTTTAACTCAAAAATAATAGAACGGGAAATCAAAGCGCTGTTTACCTCAAAATACGGGTTCTCCGTAGTTGCACCGATTAAAATAATGGTGCCGTCCTCCACAAAAGGCAGTAAATAATCCTGCTGGCCCTTATTGAAGCGATGAATTTCGTCCACGAACAGGATAGTCTTGCGACCATACATGCCCTGATTGTCCTTTGCCTTATTTACCACCGCTTCCATGTCCTTTTTGCCGGCAACGGTGGCATTTATCTGGGTAAAATCCGCACTGGTGGTGCCTGCAATGACCTTGGCAAGAGTGGTCTTACCGGTACCCGGAGGCCCATAAAAAATGATAGAGCTCAGTTTGTCCGCCTTAATAGCACGATACAATAGCTTATCCTTGCCGATAATGTGCTGCTGCCCTACTACCTCCTCCAAGGTATGCGGACGCATACGGGCTGCAAGGGGTGCCTCCTTTTCCATATTATTACTGCGCATATAATCAAATAAATCCATAATGTCTCCTGATGTGTTCTTTAATCGTTTGTCTTTTATTTTACCACAACTTTCTCTAAAATTCTACATATGCAAATCAATTCTTATGTGTTATACTATTATTTATGAAGACAAAATTATCAAAACAAACCCCATTTACTTTCACACCAAATATGTTATTTGGTGTAACAATCGGACTGGCTCTGTTTGTCAGACTGTTTCTGGCAATTACTACCAAGGGCTTTGACACAGATATATCCTGTTTTTATTCATGGGCAACAAGAGTATTTGAAGGAGGATTCTCTGCCTTTTATTCACCGGATGTGTTTACGGACTATCCACCGGGATATATTTACGTGCTCTACGTCTTAGGAGCCATTTTTCACTATTGCAAGATTACATACCTTTCCCCGGCCATGCTGATACTCATCAAGCTGCCGAATATTCTTTGTGATATTATGGCAGGAGCTTTGATTTATCGAATTGGCTCCAAAAAGGTTTCGAAGGGGACTGCACTGTTTTTGAGCGCCATTTACCTCTTTAATCCGGCCGTATTGATTAACTCAGCGGTTTGGGGACAGGTAGATTCGTTGTTAGTGATGTGTGTGATGCTTTTATGTCTGTTCCTTATGGAAGGTAAGGTGGTACCGGCATGTTTTATTTTTGCACTAGGGCTACTGCACAAGCCGCAGATGTTAGTCTTTGCACCACTGCTTTTGTATGGTATTTATGAGCAGGATATCCGTGTAATTATTTGCAGTGGCAGGACCGGCGCCCCCCCAATTGCTAAGGCTGCCAACTGGCGCAAGCTTGTCCTGGATGCCCTGGGTGGTTTTATCGCTTTAGGTACTTTCTTCCTGGCTATGGTACCCTTTGGTATGGACAAGGTCATCCCGCAGTATACCGACACCCTGACCTCCTATCCTTATGTATCTGTAAATGCTTACAATTTCTGGGCATATTTAGGCAAAAACTGGGCTTCCCAGGAGGAGCTTTTATGGGATATCATCAGCTACAAAAATCTGGGCAGTGTATTGATTGTGTTGCTGACACTCTTTTCTGCCGTAATTTTTGAGGTACTGCGTCGCAAAAAACGTGAAGATCGCTACTTTTCTACCGGTGCATTTTTGATGATTACGACCTTTATGTTTTCCGTACGTATGCATGAAAGATATTTATATCCTGCTATGTTGCTTTTGGTATTTGCTTATCTTTTCAACAAAGAACGAAGCTTCGTCTGGGCATATATTCTGTTGTCTATAGCACATTTTCTGAATGTGTGGCACGTATTGTATTACTATGACCCTTCCACCTATTATGACCACGTAAGCAATATTATTTTGCTGTCCGGTGTCATGGTGGTGTGCGCAGCTTATTATTATGTGGTACTGACGAAATCACTGCTAGGAAGGTATGCGGTACAGGAGCTCTGCCCGGACTGGTTACAGAAGGCTGACTACTTTGGACCTAAGCAGCCTACAGCTTCTAAGAAAGCCTTACCATTCACTTGGGTGGATTGGGCGCTTATGGCTGCTATTACACTCATTTATGCGGTTGTGGCTTTTACCAATCTGGGATACAACAAAGCCCCTGAGACGGAGTATAACTGGAAGGCCAATGAGACAATTTCTTTAGAATTTACCGAGGGCGAGGCTCCGGCTACACTTTGCTACTATTTACGTACGGAAAAAGAGCTTACCAGTGATTGGACTCATTCTGCGGATGGTGTGAATTGGGCTGGTGCCCAGAGCCTCACCATGAAAAATGTATTCACCTGGGGACAGGTTGCGCTGGGGAACAATCCATTGACTGCATTCTCCATCACCAACACTTCAGAAGATGGTCTCATGGGAGAATTTATTTTCCTGGATACAGAGGGTCAGATTGTAACACCGCAAAACTTCTCTGACTATCCGGAGCTTTTTGATGAAGCGGACACCCTGCCGAAAACCTTTGATTTTCTGGCCAGTGCTTACTTTGATGAAATTTATTATCACCGCACTGCCAATGAATTTATAGAAGGACAGCCTGCTTACGAAAATACCCATCCTCAGCTTGGCAAGATTTTCATTGCTCTGGGTGCTTTGATTTTCGGCACTAATCCTTTTGGCTTCCGTTTTATGGGTACGCTTTTCGGTGTACTGATGCTGCCGTTTATGTATCTGCTTGGCCGCAACCTGACAAAGAGCAGAGTGATTGGCGGCATGGTCAGCCTGTGCTTTGCCTTTGACTTTATGCACTTTACCCAGACCCGAATTGCTACAATTGACGTGTTTATTGTATTCTTTATTATACTGATGTATTACTTTATGGAAAGGTATCTGTCCCTAAGCTTTTACGATACCTCCCTTGGAAAAACCCTCCTGCCTCTGGGTGCATGCGGTATCGCCTTTGGCCTGGGTATTTCCAGCAAGTGGACAGGCTTCTATGCCGGCGCCGGACTGGCTGTACTGTTCTTTGTATCGCTGTACAAGCGCTACCAGGAATACCAGTATGCCTGCCAAAATCCAAAGGGCTACAGCAACGGCGTTGCACACAGCCACATTATAGAAAGCTTTATACCGAATACCCTGAAAACTATCGGTTTCTGTATGATATTTTTTGTAATAATACCGCTTACGATTTACGTCCTTTGCTACATACCATTTAAGGATTACAGCCAGGATAACTTTATCCTACGTGCATGGAATAACCAATTTACCATGTTTAATTACCACAGCAAGCTGGAAGATACCCACCCGTACTCCTCGCTGTGGTACGAATGGCCTACTATGGTACGCCCGGTATTTTATTACTCCAACAAACTGGTTAATGGCATGTATCAAGGCATCAGCGCCTTTGGTAACCCTGCCATCTGGTTCACTGCCCTGCCGGCAGCCGTGTATACCTTCTACCTGGCCATTGTAAAGCGCAAAGCTACCGCTGCATTTTTAAGCATAGGCCTCCTGGCACAGTTCCTGCCATGGACACTGGTAAGTCGTTGTACCTTCCTGTACCACTACTTCCCAACCGTGCCTTTCCTGATGCTTATGATTGGCTATGTGGCCGCACAGCTTAAAATGCGCTTACGTCCAAAGGTATTTTACACCCTTTGCGGCTTCTACACCCTTGCAGTTATTACCTTGTTTATCATGTTCTATCCGGTTATTTCCGGTGCTCCGGTGTCAGGGGAATATGTAGATACGTATTTGAGGTGGATGGATGGATGGGTGTTGATTATTAAATAATTGTGATTCTGTATTATGGGGGCTGTCGCACTAACTGAGCATAGATTCAGTTGGAGCGTCAGCTCCATCGATTCTGAGACTGTTAAATTCACTTCAACAAAATCTCCTCCACGGTCACAAACTGGTACCCATCCTCCAAAAGCTCATCCACAATCTGTAGGGCCGCCTCCACGCTAGTGGCATACTCGTCATGCATAAGTACAATAGAGTTATCCTCCACATTATCCAACACCTTTTTTACAATCTGACTGGTATTGCCGGTGCACCAGTCCAAAGGGTCAATGTCCCACAAAACAGGAAACATATTGATTTCCTTTTCTATAGACTTCGTCCAGTCACCAAAAGGTGGTCTGACATACAGCACATCTTCCTCCAGGATACCCTCCAGCACCCGGTTGGTCTCCCTAAGCTCCTGCAAAAAAATCTCCTCGCCCACGCTGGACAGCTGTACATGATGATAAGTATGATTACCCACCACATGCCCATCCTCCTGCATTTGTGCTATCAACTCCGGATAAAGCGTGGCATTGGCACCTGTCACAAAAAAAGTGACTACCACGCCCCTCTCTCTAAGTCCTTCTAAGAGCTCCGGTGTATAAATAGGATGAGGTCCATCATCAAAGGTAAGTGCAATTTTTTGGGACAATTCCTTTTCTGAATCTGCCATTCCGGTCACCTCTTTTGCAGTCTCCCAAGCCTTCTCAATAACTCCTGCTTTATAGCCAAAAATCAGGCCAAAGATTAGGACCACTATCCATAATCTCTGACCTGATTTACGCATATGCTTTCTCATAACGCTCTCCTTTGGCTGCCTCGTGACAGCCCGGGCAGCGAAAATCACTTATTTAAACATATGCTCCTTCTTATTCATTTTATTACTTCTACACAAACTGATTACGTTCAGGATTGTAGTGATAATCAATCCTTGCCAGAGTCTCTTCGATCTCACTGCGCATCACGTCTAAATCGTCGCACAGTGCCTCCAAATCCATGCCGTAATCCCGCAGCTTCAAGTTTATAAAACTAAGTAGCATCACTGGGTCCTTTGGTATCATAATAACTCCTCTCTGCTTGCTTTCAGTGCTCCATCTACTACATCTACCACTATGGTATCCCCTGTAGACACGCCATCACCAAGTATCAAACGCGCTGCCAGTGTCTCCACAGTCTTTTGCATAAAACGCTTTAACGGTCTGGCACCGTACACCGGGTCATAGGCGCTGTCCACGATAAAGGCTGCCGCCTTGTCTGTAAGGCGAATAACAAGTTCTTTGTCAGCAAGACGCTTATTCACATCTGCCAAAATCAAATCAATAATATGACCTACGTGAGCCTTTGTCAATGGCTTAAACAAAATAATTTCATCCAATCGATTTAAAAATTCCGGTCTGAAGTGGCCACGCAGCTCCTGCATTACCATATTCTCTGCTTCCGGACGAATGTCCCCCTCTTCGCTGATCCCCTCTAACAAATAGCTTGCACCGATATTGGAGGTCATAATCAGTATGGTATTTTTAAAGTCTACAGTACGTCCCTGAGAGTCCGTAATACGACCGTCATCCAGCACCTGTAAAAGCACATTAAATACGTCCGGATGCGCCTTCTCAATCTCATCAAAAAGTACTACGGAATAAGGCTTCCTACGCACTGCCTCCGTGAGCTGGCCGCCCTCCTCGTAGCCTACATATCCCGGAGGTGCTCCAATCAATCTGGACACAGAGTACTTCTCCATGTACTCACTCATATCAATACGAACCATATTGGACTCATCATCAAAAAGTGCCTCTGCCAGGGACTTGGCAAGCTCCGTCTTACCCACACCGGTAGGTCCTAAGAACAGGAAGGATCCAATAGGCTTGGTAGGGTCCTTGATGCCTGCCTTGGAACGAAGAATAGCCTCCGTTACCTTCTGCACACCTTCCTCCTGACCAACCACACGCTTGTGAAGCTCTGCGTCCAGATGTAAAATCTTACTGCGCTCCCCTTCCGTCAGCTTGGCTACTGGAATACCGGTCCAGCGACTGATAATACGTGCAATCTCTTCGTCAGATACATTTTCATGAACCAAAGAATTTTCAGCACTTTTAACCTGCTCTTCTGCATGCATAAGCTCCTGCTTTAAGCTAGGAAGTCTGCCATAGCTAAGTTCAGCAGCCTTCTCTAAATCGCCCTCCTGACTGGCAATCTGAATCTGGCGATTTACCTCTTCAATCTCCTCACGTAAGCCGGAAAGACGCTCCACACCCTTCTTTTCGTTGTCCCACTGGGCCTTTTTCACCGCAAAGTCCTCTTTTAACTCTGCCAGCTCAGCCTGCAATGCTGCCAGTCTGTCCAAACTAAGCTTATCCTCTTCCTTCTTAAGCGCAGCCTCCTCAATCTCCATCTGGGTCACTCTGCGCTGCAGCTCATCCAACTCCGTAGGCATACTGTCCAGCTCTGTCTTAATCAAAGCACAGGCCTCATCCACCAAGTCAATCGCCTTATCCGGTAAAAACCTGTCGGAAATATATCTATGAGAAAGCATAGCCGCACCTACCAAAGCATTGTCCAAAATTTTGACACCATGATATACCTCATAGCGCTCCTTTAAACCACGCAGAATAGAAATGGTATCCTCTACCGTAGGCTCCTCCACCATAACCGGCTGGAACCTGCGCTCTAAAGCGGCATCCTTCTCAATATACTGCCTATACTCATCCAAAGTGGTAGCTCCGATACAATGCAGCTCTCCACGGGCAAGCATCGGCTTAAGCATATTGCCCGCATCCATGGCTCCATCCGTCTTACCTGCACCCACGATAGTATGCAGCTCATCGATGAAAAGGATAATCTGACCGTCGCTGTTCTTCACATCCTCCAGAACCGCCTTTAAACGCTCCTCAAACTCGCCACGGTACTTGGCACCTGCCACCAGAGCCCCCATATCCAGAGAGAAAAGCTTTTTGTCCTTTAAGCCCTCCGGCACATCACCACGTACAATACGCTGGGCCAGCCCCTCTACCACCGCAGTCTTTCCAACACCGGGCTCACCAATCAGCACCGGATTGTTCTTGGTCTTACGGGAAAGAATACGGATTACATTACGAATCTCCGCATCTCTGCCGATAACCGGGTCCATCTTACCATTACGCGCCTTTTCCACCAGCTCCTGGCCGTATTTATTCAAGGTGTCATAGGTAGCCTCCGGATTATCGCTGGTCACACGCTGATTGCCTCTGACCGTACTGAGTGCCTGCAAAAAACGCTCCCTGTTAATGCTAAACTCCTGAAACAAAGCCTTCAATGCTCTGTTTGGTGCATGCAGAAGTGCCAGGAATAAATGCTCTACGGACACGTACTCATCCCCCAAAGCCTTGGCCTCATCCTCTGCACGGAGCAGAGCCTTATTTAAATCAGGACCAACCTGCAGCTGACCCCCCTGTACCTTGACCCTCTTGGCCAGTGCCTGCTCTACACGGTTCATAAAATATGGCAGCTGTATCTCCATCTTCTCAATTAACTTACTAATCAGACTGTCCTCCACAGTAAGCAGACTGTACAGCAAGTGCTCCTGCTCTATCTCCTGATTACCGTATTCAATGGCAAGCTTCTCGCAGCCCTCTACAGCCTTCATGGATTTCTGTGTAAATTTTGAAATATTCATACCCCATCCTCACTTTCCAAAAAAAACAAAATGTTTTACTTGTTCTACATCTAATATAACACGTATTTTAAATTTATCAAGTACTAAATTGTGAAATAATTATAAAATTTAAACATTTTTCTTCACAAACTTTTCACACTATTTAAACATACCATTTATTGACAAGAATTGCTAGATAAAGTAACATATTAGTAACAGTTCAGCCATAGACAGTATAAATGGCGCGTCTGAACTACACTAGCAGAAAGAGGATATATCATTATGGCAGTAATGGATGAATTTAAAGAAGAACGTGCTCGAATGAAGCAGCAGCCCTTTAAAAAGCGACTGGAGTACTTTTGGGAGTACCACAAATACCATGTATTAGCCGGTGGCTTCGTGCTGTTCTTTGTAGTGGACATGATTTACAGCATGCTCACCGCCAAGGATACCGTCTTCATGGCAATCATATTAAACAGTGCTCATGATGAAGCGAAGGCAGCCACATACACAGAAGCATTAACCACGGCTATGGGCATGAACGCCTCCAAGGAGCAGCTGATGATTGATACTAGCATTCATCTCACAGGAGATGGCACTGATTACGACGCTTCACAAGTGTTATCTTTAAGAGTGGGGGCTAATGAAATGGACGTTATGCTGGCCCCAGAAGATACCTTTGGTACTTATGTGCGCTCAGAGCTTTTTATAGACCTGCGGGAAGTTCTGACTGAGGAGCAGATTGCATATTATGAAGATAACTTCTATTATATGGATTACGCATTAATTGAAAGCGGCTACTATGATGAGCTTGCCTTTGACGCCAACACCGTATTCGTAGACACCTTGGACCACACTACTCCGGAAGGCATGGAGAAGCCGGTACCTGTAGGTATTTACATGAACAGCTTCTCTGAAGACTTTAATGAGTGCTACCACATTGCAGCTGACACACCGGTTTATGGTATCGCAGTCTACTGTGACGAGCAGCGTATCAGTTATTCTGTGCAGTATTTGGATTATATTTCCGGACGTGTACCATTAGAGGTGGAGTTTGCTGCTACGACTGAGTAAACAGGCTTTTTTTACAGACAACGAGGAATATGAACTAGTGAGGGCTGTGCATCTGCACAGCCCTGTATTTTCACCTCTACCTGCCTCCCACGGCAGGATATTCACTTCTATAAATTCACAGCTTTGGCACAAACCTTCTCAGCAGCTCTAAATTCGTATTCACCACCAGCTCCTCCGGAAACTGCATATCCTTAAGCACCTTGTCCGCATAAGTGAAGTCCCCTATCTGAGGTGCGTAATGACTGTCGGTGCCCAAAATAACAGGCACTCCATACTCCTTACAAAGCGTCAGATATGCCTGTACATTTTCCAAGCCTCCCTTTCGGACGCTGACAGGACTAAGGGAACTATTATTTACTTCTAAAAGCACTCCCTTCTCCTTTGCGGCCTGTACCAGTCTGTCATACTCCAAAGGAAATCGTGCATCATCCGGATGACCGATAATCTGTACAGCAGGATGGTCCATTATCTTAATCAGGCAGTCCGTGTTCTCCGCGGCAGTGCCCGGAGTCACACAAGGTGGGTGCATACTGGCAATCACGTAATCCATATGTGCAAGTATGCTGTCCTCCAAATCCAAATGCCCTTCCAAATCTATAATATTGGCCTCGCAGCCCTTTAAAATACGCATCCCCTTATATTCCTCAGGCAACACCCTGAAATTCTGGAAAAAGAACGGATGCGGCCCACCCGGCATAGCCGGTCCATGCTCACTAAACCCATATACGGAAAGCCCCTTTTCAAAAGCAGCCTGTACATTCTCCTGAAAGGTACTGTAAGCATGCCCTGCGGCAATAGAATGGGTGTGTAAATCTATCCTGTTATTCATAAGCTAGTCCTTCTTCTATGGTCCTATTTCGTATCTGTCCAGCACCTGAACAATTATCTTATTTCTTTTTATCAGGCTCCGGCTCCGGAAGCTCGTCAATCAGCTTTTCGATAATCAGCTTCTTTACATATACATCAAAGCTAAGAGCACATATAAATGCAAACATTTTCAAAAACCTTTGATGCTCCTTAGGTGCATCCTCAAACTGCTCTTCAGCAAGATTGTACTTGGCCACCACGTCCTGCTTTAGGACCTCCATCTGGGACTTCTCCATAGAAAATACTTCATTATAAATATCCTCTATCTTTAAACCATTCTCTTTCGCAAAAAAATGCTCATTTAATGGTGCAAAAAGCTTCTGAATATCACCGATAGATAAAATGCCCTTAAAATAATAAATTAAAATTAAAACCAGAATATGCTCCTTGGAATATTTCTTTTTCACGGGAGCCGGCAGCAAGTCATTTTTGGCATAATTATTAATCATGGTTTTCGTCAGAATTTTGTCCTCGTTACCATGTCTGGATGCGGCGGCAAGGCTGTTCTCCATCAGGGTGGTTACCTGGTCCATATACAAATCCATATTCGGAATGTCCACAGCTTTAATATGCTCAAACCGGTCAAGGCTCTGCATAATACTTTCCAGTAAATTTTCGGTATCAATGGTCATAATATACTACCTCCACTCAATAAAACCATTATAGACCAAAACTGCTTTTCTAGCAAGTAGTTTTTAAAACTACGTCATAATTAGCTTTACATTCTGAACCAAATGTGCTACACTTTATATTAACAAGTTAAAACTTTACAGAGTCAAAGTGTCATTCTACTAATATAAATTGCGAGGTCATTTTTATGAACAAAAAAATAAGAACAGAAGCTGTGGACAAGCTGTTTGAAGCCATTTTAAGTCTGGAGTCCAAAGAAGAATGTTATAGTTTTTTTGAGGATTTATGCACGGTTAATGAGCTCTTAAGCCTCTCCCAGCGTTACGAAGTAGCTACTATGCTTAATGACAAAAAAACTTATCTGGAAATTGCCGAAAAAACAGGTGCTTCCACTGCTACTATCAGCCGTGTTAACCGTTCCTTAAATTATGGAAATGATGGATACGAGTTGGTATTTGGCCGTTTAATGAAGGACTGATCCTTTCATTTGACAACGAAAGAACATAAAATGCTGCTGCAAATCCCTGCAACAGCATTTTATTTGTATAAGAGTAGTTTCATTACCCCTCGATATTCATTACGTCATAGGCATTAATCAGTCCGCCATCCTTGGCAATCTGATATTTAATCAGGGTATTCTCCTCATCTACGTAGAAAAGCGGTGTGCCCTTAAGCACTTCCACGCCCTCCTCCACCAGAGGATGTCCGGCATTGGTATAAACAGACACATAACCATTGCCGTGCTCAATCTGAATTTCGTAATAACTGTATGCATTTTGTCTGACACTGAGCACCTGCCCCATTCCGGTAGAAACCACCACTGAGGTAACATCCGCCTGGTAATATACTGCAAAATCCAATGCAGTATCCTCCTCCGGAGGCTCCGCTGTCACGGCACTGCCTGTCACCGGGAAACCTGTGGGAATTCTGGCCTCTGCCTCTGCCTGGGCAGCCACCTCATCCTCCATGGCCCTTTTGTTAATCGTGTCACTAAGCACCTGAACCTGTTCTGTCAACTCCTGATTTGTAATCGTTAGTTCATCATACTTTTTCTGTAAGCTGGCGTATTCGTTACGCTGTGCAAGAATTTCATCTGTAATCTGTACAAACTGTCTGCTTTCAAAAATCAAGATACCAAAAAATACTCCGACCAATGTACATGCCAACAATAAAAGCCCCCAAGATGCTTTACTGGACAAGGTAATACTATGTACCTTACCCTCCGGCTTATTACTGGCAATAGATATGGTTCTGGTACGTTTTGGCTTAGTTGTATTTTCTTCGCTCATAGCTAAAACCTCCAATCGAGGCTATTATACCACAAGTGGGAAAATATGGCAAGTGTGTCAGGTTGAGACGCCTTTTGCGCTCCTTTTACACCACCAATAATCCCCCTGCCATCAAAATACATACCGTCAAAAATACCGTCACAATAGAGCAGATACTGGTCCAGACTACTAGCTGGGTAGCCAACTGCTCATCATTGCCCATGGAGCCTGCCATCACGGCACTGGATACTGCCACCGGCGAACCAAACAGGGCAATTAATGCCGGAAATTCATTGACACCACAGTTTAAAAGGTTGCTATATTTACTAAGCAGAATGGCGCCTCCAATGCCCAACAGCGGAGCCAGAACGATACGCCATACAGTACCCACTACAATCTCCTTGAAAAGCCCCTTTACCGCAGAAAACTCAAACTGTCCGCCAAGCACAATCAGTGCAAACGGGGAAGCAATGGCCTTTAAATTGTTAATGGCAGTATAAAGGAATTTGGTCTCTCTGTTCAATGCAAATACCACTTCGCCAAACAGCTCCACCTGAAGGGCGCGGATGCCCAGGCACACCAGTCCCAGTGCCACTCCGATAATCAAGGGGTTCTTCACAATATTTAACAAAATATTTTTTACATCATGTGACTTGCCGTCAGCATTTTTCAGAAAAACAGACAGGGCAATAACACCCAGAATATTAAAAACAGGGATGGAGAAGGCTGACAGTACTGCTCCTACAGCCATGGCCTCATCACCACCCAGAGCTCCTGCCAGTGATAGCCCGATAATGGCAAAATTACTGCGGAAGGTACACTGCCAGAGCGCTCCCCTTCGCTCTGCCACATCCGTGGTACATACTGCCGTAATCATGCCCAGCACAAAAATCACCAAAATCATTGCCACTGCATAGCCTACAATATCCCAGCGTATCTCGGCAAAGCTTTCAATATTGTACACATTAATAAAAAGCATACACGGCAGGCAGACCTTAAAGACCAGCTTATTGCCAATCTTTACAAACTCCTTTGTAATAAAGCCCTTCTGCTTCAAAAGATATCCTAATAATATTAACAAAATAATAGGAAGCACTGCATTTACAGCAGTAAATAATATATGTGTCAGTTGCATGTCGCATCTCCTTTAGTAATTATAAAACTATACTATTTACGTAAAACACCATTTATCATACCATATTCATCCTAAATTTCCAAGCATTTTTACCAAGTAAATCGATTTTTTTCTCCTAAAATTGGCACTTATTATGCTTTACTTTTGTCGCCCTTTATGTTAAACTACTACTATTCTTTGACATTATCGAAGAAAAGAAAGTGAGGGGTACTTTATTATGAATAAAGGTACAGTAAAGTGGTTTAACAACCAAAAAGGATATGGTTTCATCAAAGATGAATCCGGAAAGGATGTTTTCGTACATTTCTCTGGTTTAAACATGGAAGGCTACAAGTCTTTAGACGAAGGTCAGGCCGTAGAATACGAGCTGACAGAAGGCGCAAAGGGACCTCAGGCCATCAATGTAACCAAGTTATAATATATACCTAAACAGACAAAAGAGCCCCTGATGCAGCGAGAAAGCTGTGTCAGGGGATTACTTTTTAAGAAGAGATACCTCTACCCCATAAACTCCATCACTTTCTCAAACTCCATCTCCCCTCCAAACAAATCCAGTGCGCTGCCGATGGTAACGTCTATCTTACCCCGGCCCAGGGTTCTGAGGAGCTCCAAATCGTAGAAATTATGTACGCCTCCGGCATAAGTAATAGGTATCTGAGCCCAATTGCCCAGAAGTGCCGCCAGCTCTTCTTCAATGCCGCTACTCTTGCCTTCCACATCCACTGCATGAATTAAAAATTCATCGCAAAAATCTTTGAAATAATTTAGTGTCTCGTGGTTTAAAATAACATTGGTGGCTTTTTGCCATCGGTCGGTCATAATGTGGTATTCGCCCTCGATTTTACGGCAGGACAAATCCAGTACCACATGTTCTTTACCTACGGCCTGTACTAATTTTTTTAGATTGGAAACATTTACCTCTCCATTTCGAAAAACATAAGAGGTGACGATGACGTGGCTGGCACCGGCATCTAAATACTCTGCTGCGTTGTCAGCATCAATGCCGCCGCCAATCATAAGGCCGTTCGGATATGCATTTAAAGCCTCCAGTGCCTGATTTCTGGTAGCTTCAAAAAATTCGCTGTCCTTATGATTTAATAATATAATATGCCCACCCTTTAATCCATACTTTTGGTATAGTCTGGCATAAAAGGCAGCATTATATTCACTTACAAAATTTTCCAGAGCCTGATTACCGGCGTCTTTCAGACTTCCGCCGACAATTTGCTTGACTGCTCCGTTATGTATGTCAATACATGGTCGAAATTGCATAACATTTCCTCCGTATAATCCATTTCAAAGCACACATACTAAAGTTGACCATTTATAAGACGAGCTTGTCTGTAATGGCAAAAAACTGAAATGGAGGTAATTATGAAAAAGAAGTATACACTGCATAAAACACTTTCTCTTGCACTTATGCTGTCTATGGTTTGTTTCTTTACAGCCTGCGGTTGTGGCCGTTCTACCGAAGATAATAATGCCGGTACAGGTACGGAAACCCAGCAGGGCGGCAACGAAACTACCGGTACAGGCAACGAAAACGGCGGTACCGAAAATGGTGGCAGCAATACTGGCACCGGCAATGGTGGCTCCACAAATGGTGGGTCTGCTACGGACAACATGAATGGTATGTCCACAGATAATACAACTGACGGTGTAGGTACAGGCACAGGTGCCGGTACAGGTACCATTGACGGAACCATGGGCACCGAAGGTATTATCGGCGGCGCTGTAGGTGATGTTGTAGGTGGTGTGGATGACATGATGAATGGTACTGAAAACAGCACGGAAAGCGGCACAAACAACAACAGCAACAGCACCAACAATAGCACAAGCAGATAATAGAGCTATATCATAAGAAGGCTAATCAAAATGGATTAGCCTTCTAAAATTTTAGCTGTTTTCTGCAATAAGGCCTTCCTGATAAGCATCTAAAAGTCTTTCTATCTCGGCAATCTGCTTTCTGATTTCCTTACCGGCATCTGTATCGGCAACCCGCTTACGAACGGGATACTGCTCTACCTCAATATAGTCCGAGAAAATATCAGACTCATTGACAATAGCAGCCTCCTTCGACTCAAACTCTTCGTGACTTACCAGACGAAGCGCCCAGGAATTATTGACTAAGGTATAGCCTGCAATGCCGGTTTTCTCATGATAGGCTTTCGCAAAGCCACCATCAATAATCAAAAGCTTTCCACCACATTTAATAGGTGACTCTCCCTTTTTGGTAACCACAGGCACATGCCCGTTTACAATATGCCCGGTATTCTTATCCAGGCCAAATTCCTCCAGAATACTCTCCACCACCTGCTCATTATCATATAAAGTGTAATAAACATTCTTGGTCTCTACATGGGTACTCTCATCCGTCAAAAAATAACGTTCGAATACGGTAAATTTATCCTTACCATACACCGGTGATGCAGGACCATTCCAGATATACCACATAATATCCTGACCCTTGATACGCTCCGAAGTATCCTCCTTAGAGTAAAAGCCTTTACGGGCGTAATTCTCCAGTACATCATAAAGTGCCTTGCCGGAATACTGCCTGGTACCAATGGTTACCTGTGCAAAGCTTCCGTCAGCATTTAAAGGCACACAGCCATGGTAAAGAAGATTACCATTGTAAACCTTGTACATGCCACCCTTTGAAAAAAGAAAACGAGTGTGCTTCTGAAGCTTGTAGCTTTTCATAAATGCATTACGCAAACGCTCCATCACCAAAGTTTCCTCTTCATTAAGCTCATATGGATGCTCAGGATCTATAGTTGGAAAATCCGTATCCCGCATGGAATACTCCTTACCCTCTATGCAAACCTTTTTGTTATCAAAATCAATTTTATCTAAAAGCAGGCGGTTCTCCATTCCAAAATCAGGGTTTCTCATAATCACCTGACCCTCCAGCTTCAGCTGCAGAATGGTCACTGCTTTATGAATCAAAGTATCAATCAACTGGTCCTTGGTGCCATAATCACCATTGCTGTTCACACGAAAGCAACTGCAGTCAGAATTACCATAGGTCTCCATTGCAAAGGTAACTAACGGTATCAAATTAATGGCATAATCATTCTCCAGAACTGACATATTGCCGTACTTTGCACACAACCTGATAACCGTGGCAATGCTGGCCAGATGACCGCTTGCAGCTGCCATCCACACCATATCATGATTCCCCCATTGCACATCCACAGAATGATAACTGCAAAGCTTCTCCATAATATGGAATGGCCCGGGACCTCTATCGTAAATATCCCCCACAATATGTAGATGATCCACGACCAGTCTTTGAATCAGCCTGCACAGTGCAATAATAAAATCCCCGGCCTTACCTATACGGATAATGGTGGAAATAATAGCATTATAGTATGCCTCTTTATCCTGCACCTCTGCCTTTTCCGTAATTAACTCCTCAATAACATAGGCAAATTCCTTTGGCAGTGCCTTACGCACCTTGGAACGGGTATACTTAGAAGACACATACTTAGCCATCTGCACCAGTCTATGCAGGGTAATGGTATACCAGTCTGTCATATTTTCTTCTCCCCTGGCAACAATTTCCAGCTTTTCCTTTGGATAATAAATCAGTGTAGCCAGGCTCTTTTTGTCCTTAATACTCATGGTATGACCAAATTGCTCGTCAATTTTCTTGCGCACAGAACCGGACCCATTCTTCATCACATGGTCAAACTGCTCGTACTCCCCATGAAGATCCGTCAAAAAATGCTCTGTGCCCTTGGGCAGATTCAAAATAGACTGCAGGTTTATAATCTCAGTACAAGCAGAGTCTACCGTAGGATACTGCTTGGCCAGACTCTTTAAATACTTTAATTCACTTTGTTCCATATACTTTATTTCTCCCAAAATTAACCATTAATTACATGACTCATATTGTACATGCCGGCTCCTTTACCTGCCAAAAACTTAGCAGCCTCCACAGCACCTTTGCCAAAAACTGCTCTGGAATATGCCGTATGTGAGAAGGTAATCACTTCATCCTGACCTGCAAAAATCACATCATGCTCTCCTACAATAGAGCCGCCGCGTACTGCAGAAATTCCCATTTCCTTGGCATCTCTCTTGGCTCTTCTCTGGCTTCTGTCATATACATATTCATAAGCTCCGTCAAATTCCTCATTGATGGAATCTGCCAAAGCAATGGCTGTACCGCTTGGTGCATCCAGCTTCTGATTGTGATGCTTTTCCACGATTTCAATATCAAAGCCTGCCGTGGCAAGTACCTGGGAAGCCTCCTTTAAAAGCTTCATCAATAAATTAATACCCAGTGACATATTGGCGCTCTTTAACACCGCCACTTTACCGGAAGCCTCTTCTACCTCCCCTAACAGCTCAGTACTAAGGCCGGTAGTACAAAGTACCAACGGAATCTGCTTTGCTACAGAATACTGTAAAAGCTCCGGAACTGCTACAGCATTAGAAAAATCAATGATTACATCTGCTTCCACATCGCAGTCACTAATAGAATAAAAAACAGGATAACTAAACCTGCCTTTACCGGTCGGGTCTACACCTGCCACTACAATAATATCATCATCCTTTTCACATATTTCGGAAATGATGGTACCCATTCTGCCATTACATCCATGCATAATTGCTTTTACCATGCTAAAATCTCTCCTTTTAAAAATAATAACAAGAGGCAGAGTATACCCTCTGCCTCTTCATATATCTTATTTTAATATACCATAATTAATCATGGTCTGACGAAGTACTTCCTTATGGGCATCCTCCATCTCTGTCAGAGGCAGGCGAAGCGGACCTGCACCCATTCCCATCATATTCAATGCAGCCTTTACAGGAATTGGATTTACCTCGCAGAATAAAGCATCACATAAAGGTATCGCTCTAAGCTGCTCCTTTGCACTTTCCTGTACCTTACCATCAAAGTAAAGCTGACACATGTCGTGAGTTTCCTTTGGAGCTACGTTGCTCAATACAGAAATAACACCCTTGCCTCCTAAAGAAAGGATTGGCACAATCTGGTCATCATTACCGGAATATAAGTCAATCTCTCCATCAGCAAGTGACATGATTTTGGCAATCTGGGAAATGTTACCGCTGGCTTCCTTCACACCTACGATATTGTCAACCTCTTTCCAAAGCTTTACAATGGTCTCCGGTGCAATGTTAACACCAGTTCTGCCCTGGATATTGTACAAAAGAACAGGAATCTTCACACTGTCAGCAATCGCCTTAAAGTGGGTATAAAGACCCTTCTGTGTAGCCTTGTTGTAATAAGGGCTTACCAGTAACAAACCGTCAGCACCCAGCTTCTCAGCCTCTGTAGATAAGTAAATAGCAGTCTCTGTGCAATTGGAGCCTGTACCTGCCACAACAGGAATACGTCCTGCCACCTGCTTGATACAAAAGCCTACTACATCCAAATGCTCCTCGTGACTTAAAGTACTTGCTTCACCTGTGGTACCACATACAATAATAGCATCTGTACCGTTTGCAATCTGGAACTCAATAAGCTCTGCAAATTTCTCGTAGTTTACACTACCATCTTCATGAAACGGTGTAACAATTGCTACACCTGCGCCTGTAAATATAGCCATAAATCCGACCTCCGGAAAATTTTTTATTTATAGGACTATCTTAACATTCTGAGGGGCAAGTGTCAACCTTATTTCTTCAAATACTTCATAACCTCTGCTGTCACAAGTCTGGTCAGCTTTTCGATATCATCTGCTCCCATATTGGTTACAGGGCTTGCAGGGCTGCCTGCCTTGCCGTCGCTGCTAAAGAGCTGCATTTTCTTCATGCTCTCTTGCTTAACGGCTTCCACGGCTGCCGGAATCAGGTCGATTACACCCTTGTCCATGCTGCTAAAACGCTTAAATTCAGCCTCTACTGCTGCCACGTTAATATCTGTGAAGATATTTACCTTGCTGATACCCTCCTTAATAGCCTGACGGAAATCATTATCCGTAAGACCGGAACCGCCATGAAGTACCAAAGGTACATCTATAGTATTGGCAATGGTGCGTATTCTGTTAAAATCCAGCTTAGGAGGAAGCTTATACGCACCATGCGCATTACCAACTGCAATAGCAAGCGCGTCTACGCCAGTCTTCTGAACGTAATCCTTTGCCTGCTTTGGATCTGTAAAGAACTTAGATGGATCTGCCAGATGAGAGCTGCCCTCTGCACTGCCCTCATTGTCACCAACATGTCCCAACTCACCTTCAATAGTTGCACCGTAAGAATGTGCAATGTCAGCCATTTCCTTTACTTTACGTACATTTTCCTCATAGGAATCTGTGGAGCAGTCATACATAATAGAAGTAAAGCCAAGCTCTAATGCTCTGATACAGGTATCATATTTTAAGCCGTGATCAAAGTGTATTACAACCGGCACAGATGCCTTCTTCGCCATAGGAATCAGGTAATAAGAAACCTCTTCCAATGGTCCGTAAGGCAATAAAACCTCTGCCGTACCCATAATAACAGGGGAACGAGTTGCTTCCGCAGCATTGATAATACCGCGGGCAAGCTCCAGATTTACAGCGTTAAATAAACCTACCGCATATTTACCTTTCTTAGCCGGTCTCAAAACATCATTTAAATTAACTAACATATTTTTGTCTCCCATTTTTTAAATTTTTATTTTATTATACCAAAATTATCGAAAAAACTCAATAACTTTATTCTTGAGTTTTCGCAGTTCTGTCCACAGAACAAAAAATCAACCTTGCTGAGTATACACAATTTTCAAAAAATGCCCAAAATATAAGGAGTCCTGGCCAGCTTTGTGGTAGAATTAAGGAAACCAATGAACTAAAGGTAGCCATAATACAAACAGCATCCCCTATAAAGGAAAAGGTAAATTTCTGCTATTGCCGGCTGGCGAAAGGCATCGCAGGCATACTCTCGTATGCAAAAGAGGGCATCAGGCACTGGTTCCGGACAAAGCGTCCGGCATACCGTCAAATATGCCTTAAGTTGGTCGCTTAAATAGATAAAAAATATGTCTCCCAAAGTCCGGTTCCGGTGGGTCAAAGCCCCGGGTGGGGCTTATTAAAGTGCCTCTATTCGATGAACTGTCATCCACAGGCACTCAAAAAGAACAGTAGATTGGTACTTTGGGTAAACACATCCATTTTTAAATTACAGTTTGCGGAAACTCAAGAAACAAAAATTAATTATAATCTATATGTAGTTTTGATTTTGCTTTTTGAAAACTTTCGAAAGTTGATTTTATATTCACTTTCGTTTATTATCTTTTATCAGCATCAGCAACTATATAAAATCCCCCAAACACCTTAAATTTAGTTGGCATTTACCTGCGATATGTGCTAAGTGCCCTGTTTGAAATCTCTGACGTGACGATACGTATGGACCTGGCAGATTTGGAAGCCAAGGGTCTGCTTTCCAGAGTACATGGTGGTGCCGTGAGCTCCTATAAAACCTACTACAATATGGATATGCAGCAGCGCCTCTCTGCAAACCAGCCGCAAAAGCAGGCCATTGCTCAGAAAATTATGGATATGATTGATGAAAATGATACCATCATGCTCAATGCCGGTACCACTACCCTGACACTGTTTCGCATGATTCCGCCCAAGATCAATCTTTGCATTGTTACCAATTCCATTGCCATTGCCTTGGAGGCCGGTTCCAATCCAAATTTCAATGTAGTTTTGTTAGGTGGTTTCACCAACGCCAAGCACCAGTTTACCTATGGTGATGACACTATTACTCAGCTGGAGAAGTACCACGCGGACAAGCTGATTTTATCTGTGGACGGCATTTCCCAGGATAACGGTCTGACCACTTATTGCAGTCAGGAGGTAGAGCTGGCCCGCATGATGCTTTCCCGTGCCGCTACCAAAATCATTGCAGCAGATGCTACTAAATTAGGACGGACTGCCTTTGCCAAGATTGCAGATATTAGTGCCGCAGATTATATTATTACCACGGAACATCCTTCTACGGCAGAAGATGCTGAATTATTAAAGAGCAATGTACAGAATTTTATAATGGTTTAAAAATTTGGGGCAGACGAACAAATCATCTGCCCCAAAGCTTTAGCAATCCTCCGGCACTGTCTCAAGCTTGCTTACGCTTACCTCGTATGCCACGCGTTTTTCCACATGCTCCTCGTCAATTCGCTTCATGTATTCCCTACTCTGGATGCGCCCCCAGACAAGCACTCTTTCTCCCACCTTAAAGTTGCCTGCAAAGCGTGCATTTCTGCCCCAGCTGATGCATGGAATATAATCGCTTTTGCCATACGGACGGTTTACCGCCAAAAGCAGGTCTGCAATTTCCCTTCCTAAAGGTGTTTTCCGATAAATCGGCTCTTTGCATATGTATCCATCCAGATAAATACTGTTGGTTTTATTGCTCTCCGGCATATTTTCCTCATCAAGCTCCACAAAATTTGCTTCCCTTGCAAAAACGCTTAAAACTAACTTATTTTTTCTTTCATCATGGCGATTATAAGAACGGAACTGTCCCTCAATCTCCATAAAACATCCTCTGTAATCCTTTGTTACATCGATAAGACGTTCTGAAATCATGACAGGGATAATATCATGTGAGCTGCTTAGGCGTTCTACCTTAAGCTCCATCATATAAAAGCCCTCTCCATAAATTTCGTGATTATAAGTAAATGTACTTACCACCTCACCTATAATCGTTACCTGATTGTTTTCTAATTCTTTTCCGGTCATGTTGTATTTCCCCTTTCTAGTTGGATATTGGTTCTTAAATTTTGGACTTTAAAAAGTCATCCGTTAAACATGATAAATTTTACTACAGGATTTCAGGAAATAGAAGTCTAACCCACCGCGGGTCTCGACGAATGTAGTGAAACATACCTTTCTTTTTTCCTGTTTTTCTCTTCTTCTTTAAAAAATCTTAAAATGTGAGCTTTAAACTTTATGCTCTTTTTTGTGTACAAGACACGTAATTTTGTGTATTTACTTGCAACCGGACATTTTAGGTGCTATAATGTCAAGGTTTAAAGAGATTTTTAAGCATTTTGCGGCATTGTCCGCCATGCTTTGTAATAATAAGGAGGCTCCATGAACGAGACAAGACAAGACGT
>JAZRRW010000029.1:0-5042 GCA_045651105.1 Lachnospiraceae bacterium | reverse complement strand
AGGAGCTGCAGATTGATATTCCGGTGTGCGGCATGGTAAAGGATGATTTTCATCGTACCAGAGGCTTGTATTTTAATAACGTGGAGCTGCCTATTGATACCCATTCAGAGGGCTTTAAACTGATTACACGTATTCAGGATGAGGCACATCGTTTTGCAATCGAATATCACAGAAGTTTACACTCAAAGGGGCAGATTAAGAGCTCTTTGGATAATATTCCGGGAGTAGGGCCTGCCAGAAGAAAAGCCTTAATGAGGCATTTTGATTCTATAGCAGATATCAAGGATGCCACAGTAGAGGAGCTTTGCAGAGTGCCGGAAATTCCGGAGCATATTGCGGAAGGGATTTATGATTTCTTTCATAAGGCTTTACCTTAATTGAGCTTTGTGTTAAAATAGATTTATATAAGAGTCTTGTAATTGTTCAGTACAGGCCGAAACACTAGCTGATGAGGCCGTAAGAACATGATTCAGGAGTGGCAAATCCCATCTGCAGAGCAGATTTTTATGGATTTGCGAATCGTATCTGTTCAGTGCTGAACAGATACATAGTCTTTTAGGAGGCATTATGGGAGAATATATATATTTAAAGGATGTTGTAAAGACTTTGCATTTAATGAACTTTACACCTGAAATTGATATTTCCAAAAAGAAGGTAGTACAGCCGGAGGTGAACAGACCGGCTTTGCAGCTCACAGGCTATTTTGAACATTTTGAAAGTGAGCGTCTGCAGTGCATCGGCAATGTGGAAAGCTCTTACATGAACCATATGAGTGATGAGCAGAAGGAGGAGCGCTATGACACGCTCTTGTCGCATCCGATTCCTGCGCTTATTTTCTGTCAGGGAATGGAGCCGGAGCCGATTTTAAAGCATCTTGCCATAAAGCATGATGTACCGCTGTTGGGAACTAACAAGACCACCTCTAATTTTATTGCGGAGAGTATCCGTTGGCTGAATGTGGAGTTGGCGCCTAATATTTCGGTGCATGGGGTATTGGTGGATGTTTTTGGTGAAGGCGTACTTCTCACCGGTGAAAGCGGTATCGGTAAGTCAGAGGCGGCGTTAGAGCTTGTAAAGCGTGGGCACCGTCTGGTCAGCGACGATGTAGTAGTAATCCGCAAGGTCAGCGACAGTACCTTAGTAGGCAGTGCTCCGGACATTACCAAGCACTTTATCGAGCTGAGAGGTATTGGCATTGTAGACATCAAGACGATGTTTGGTGTGTCCAGTGTAAAGGATACCCAGTCTATCGATTTGGTTATCCAGCTGGAGGAATGGGATCGCGACAAGGATTATGACAGAGTGGGTCTGGAGGACAAGTATACCGAATACCTGGGCAATAAGGTTCTTTGCCATGTTTTACCGGTGAGGCCGGGACGAAATCTTGCTATTGTTGTAGAGAGTGCAGCAGTTAATTTCCGTCAAAAGAAAATGGGCTATAATGCGGCACAGGAGCTGGCGAATCGTATTCAGCACAGAATGGCCATGCAAAGAGCTGAGGAAGAGGCGGAATAAAAGGAGAGCAATATGAATAAAATAGTTTTTGGTGTAGATATCGGCGGCACTTCGTTAAAGCTGGGTGTTTTTACATATGCGGAATTTATGATGCCGCCAAGCTGGTAATTGGATAATAAATATAATATTAAGGAATGACCTTTTATGAATTGGAAAGAAATATTACAAACAGAATATGCGGATAAATTGCGTCTGGAATGGAACGTTCCTCTTGCAAAATACACCACCTTTCATATAGGAGGTCCGGCAGAATGTCTGATTGCTGCCAGATCCGGTGACGAAATACAAATGGTGCTACAGTTTTGCAAGGAGCATCAGGTGACCTTGCACATCTTGGGCAATGGCTCTAATTTGTTGGTAGATGACAGTGGTGTAATGGGTATTGTACTTTATATAGGTCGTCGGATGCAGGAGATTCGGGTTGAAGGTAACAAGATTATAGCGGACGCAGGAGCCCGCATGGTGCTGGTTTCCAGAGCAGCCGCTGAGGCCTCTTTAACCGGAATGGAATTTGCCTATGGGATTCCGGGCACCATTGGCGGCGGTGTGATTATGAATGCCGGTGCTTATGGCGGAGAGCTGAGCCAGGTAGTAACTAAGGTAGAGGCCTTTGACAGGGATGGTAATCTGCATGTTTTGGAGGGGGATGATTTGTGCTTTGGTTATCGCAAGAGCACACTGAGAACCCATGGTTATATTGTAAGCAGGGTGCATTTGCAGTGTCAGCCCGGTGACAGAGAGGCTATACAGGCTCTTATGAGTGATTTGGGGAGACAGCGCAGGGAAAAGCAGCCTTTGGAATATCCAAGTGCAGGAAGCACCTTCAAGCGCCCTGAGGGGTATTTTGCAGGTCAGCTGATTGACCAGTCCGGCTTAAAGGGCACTGCCATTGGCGGAGCACAGGTTAGCGAGAAGCATGCGGGATTTATTATCAATAAGGGTTCAGCATCCTACAAGGATGTCCGTACTCTAATTGGATTTATCAAAAATACTGTTTCAGAAAAGTTTGGAGTGGAGCTGGAGCCGGAGTATGTATTTTGGGACAGTGAGACTTAAGGCTGAATGAGGTTTTTATGAGGTTTGTAGTTGTTACGGGAATGAGTGGTGGCGGCAAAACCACAGCAATGAAAATGTTAGAGGATGCGGGGTATTATTGTGTAGATAATTTACCGATTTCTCTTTTGGGCAAGTTTGTGGAGCTGATGGTCACACCTACCAGTGAGGTCACAAAGGTGGCTCTTGGCATTGATGTCCGTGCCGGTGAGGGCATACGTGATGTAGCAGACAGTTTTGCCAAGCTGAAAAAGCAGGGCTGTCAGTATGAGATTTTATTTATGGATGCGGCTGACCATGTACTTTTAAAGCGCTACAAGGAAACCAGGCGTGTACATCCCATGGCACCAAACGAGCGTGTGGAGGTGGGAATCGAAAGAGAGAGGGAAATACTTTCCGATATCTACAGTCAGGCGGATTATATCATTGATACTTCTACGTTGCTTACCAGAGAGCTGAAGGAGGAACTGGACCGTATATTTGTGCAGAATGAGGATGGTCACAAGCTTATTGTGACGGTGCTGTCCTTTGGCTTTAAGAACGGCATACCCGCAGATGCAGATTTAGTATTTGACGTGCGATTTTTGCCGAATCCCTTTTATATTGATGAATTAAAGCATCAGACCGGTAACGATAAGGCTGTGCAGGAGTATGTCATGAGCTTTGATGAGGCAGGGGAGTTCTTGCACAAGCTTACAGATATGTTGGAGTTTCTGGTGCCCAATTATATCAAAGAGGGCAAGTACAGGCTGGTGCTGGGCATAGGGTGTACCGGCGGCAAGCATCGTAGTGTGACCCTGGCCAATGCCATTTATAATAAACTAAAGGATTTAGACATCTGCGGTGTAACTTTGCAGCATCGCGATGTAATTACAGGAAAGTGACAGGTTTAGGAGCAAATGAAGTCCTTTTCAGCAAAAGTAAAAGAAGAGCTGGCCGGAGTGCTCAGCAATCATAAGCATTGTCGTAAGGCCGAATTGACAGGCATGTTTCAGTATGGAGGACAGATTGGCAGAGTCGAAAGCGACTGTTATACCATTGGTTTTCATACGGAGAATGCAGAGGTTTCAAAAAAAGGCTTTACATTATTGCGAAAAACATTTAATATAGATATTGATAAAAATTTATCAGAGCAGCAATTATTTACTTTTTTAGAAAAAGTAGATGCTTTGGAACGAGAGAGTCTGGAAAATATCACTAATCGCGTATGCTGCAAGCGTGCTTTTATCAGGGGTGCGTTTTTGGCGGTGGGTTCCATTAGTGACCCTGAGAAGGGATATCATCTGGAATTTGTATGCGAAGAAGAGGAGCAGGCAGACTTTCTGCGCAATGTGCTTACTACCTTTGAGCTCGAGACCAAGATTGTGGAGCGAAAGCAACATTTTGTGGTCTATTTAAAGGAAGGGGCGGCCATTGTTGAATTACTGAATGTGATGGAGGCTCATGTAGCCTTGATGGAATTGGAGAATTTACGCATTTTAAAGGAGGTGCGCAATACCGTCAATCGCAGAGTAAATTGCGAAACTGCCAACATTAACAAAACTGTGAATGCAGCAGCCAAGCAATTGGAGGATATACAGTATATTGATAAGCATAAAGGGCTGGCAAGCCTGCCCGATAATCTTTATGAAATGGCTCGTATCAGACTGGAATATCCGGAAGCTGCCTTAAAAGAACTGGGAGAAATGCTGGTACCACCTGTGGGGAAGTCCGGCGTGAACCATAGACTGCGCAAGATAAGCGATTATGCAGAAAAGCTCCGGGAAGGGAGCAACACTTATTTATAGGAGGTTAAAGACAAATGTTAGTTACAGCAACAGAAATGTTACAGAAAGCAAAGGCTGGTCATTATGCAGTAGGCCAGTTTAATATCAACAATCTGGAGTGGGCAAAGGCAGTGCTTACCACTGCACAGGAAGCCAATTCACCTGTTATTTTGGGTGTATCCGCAGGTGCGGGTAAATATATGTGTGGTTTTCCTACCGTTGCCGCTATGGTTAAGAGCATGATTAAGGAATTAAATATTACAGTTCCGGTTGCTCTTCACTTAGACCACGGCACTTTTGAAGACTGCTTAAAGTGCATCGATGCAGGTTTCTCATCTATTATGTTTGATGGTTCTCACTATGACATCGATGAAAACATTTTAAAGACCACAGAAATCGTGAAGCTGGCACATGATGCAGGCTTATCCATCGAGGCAGAGGTTGGCTCTATCGGTGGTGAAGAGGATGGAGTTATCGGTGCAGGTGAATGTGCAGATCCTGCAGAGTGCCGCAAAATTGCAGATTTAGGCGTTGATTTCCTGGCAGCAGGTATTGGTAATATTCATGGTAAATATCCTGCAAACTGGGCAGGCTTAAGCTTTGAAACCTTAGATGCTATTCAGCAGCTGACAGGTGACCTTCCGTTAGTACTTCATGGTGGTACAGGTATTCCTGAAGACATGATCAAGAAGGCAATCAGCCTGGGTG
>JAZRRW010000028.1:0-3760 GCA_045651105.1 Lachnospiraceae bacterium | reverse complement strand
CTACATTCATTTCTATAACCACGAGCGCATCCAGAATAAAACTGGAGTGGCGCCGCTGACGCTGCGCCACTCCGCTTAAAACTTAATATTTCCTACATAGGGGCTTTTTTGTGCTGTCCGCACAAACTGGGGCAGTACAACATTCTTCAGGGGATTCATTTTATAGGTGTAACACTCTGTCTTTAATTTCCTGGGTACGGCCTTGATTCCAATATTGTGTGCCAATATAGCCACAGGTGCGGCGAGCAACATTCATTTTACTTTGATCTGTGTTGCCGCATTGGGGACAGACCCAAACCAGCTTGCCGTCGTCTTCCCGAATCTCAATTTCACCATCAAAACCGCAGCACTGACAATAGTCAGACTTGGTATTCAGCTCAGCATACATAATGTTGTCATAAATGAACTTCATTACTTCCAGAACTGCATCGATATTATTTTGCATATTGGGAACTTCCACATAGCTGATAGCACCACCGGGAGAAAGCTGCTGGAATTCAGCTTCAAAGGCTAACTTTGTAAAGGCATCAATGGGCTCGGTAACATGCACATGGTACGAATTGGTAATGTAACCCTTATCGGTCACATCCTTAATAATACCGAAACGCTTTTGCAGGCATTTTGCAAACTTGTAGGTTGTAGACTCCAGCGGTGTGCCATAAAGTGAAAAGTCAATATTGTGCTGTGCCTTCCAACCCTTGCAGGCATCGTTCATATGCTGCATCACCTGCAACGCAAAGGGTTTTGCCTCAGCATCCGTATGAGAGCATCCTGTCATATATTTAACACATTCATATAAGCCTGCGTAACCCAAAGAAATCGTAGAATATCCGCCATAGAGCAGCTTATCGATTGGTTCGCCTTTCTTCAATCGGGACAGCGCACCATATTGCCACAGAATGGGTGCTGCATCAGAAAGCGTACCCTTCAACCGATTATGTCGGCAAAGCAGTGCCTGGTGGCAGAGCTCCAGACGTTCATCAAAAATCTGCCAGAACTTCTCCATATCCCGCCCGGAAGAAAGCGCTACGTCCACCAAGTTGATGGTCACAACACCTTGATTGAATCTACCATAATACTTAGGCTTTCCTTCAGCATCCACATAAGGTGTCAGGAAGGAACGGCAACCCATACAGGTATAGCAATGTCCTTCTCCGTTCTTATCCACCTTCAGTTCCAGCATTTTCTTTTCGCTAATATAATCCGGAACCATTCTCTTTGCTGTACATTGGGCAGCCAGTCGGGTTAAATACCAATAAGGTGTACCCTCCGCTACATTATCCGGCTCAAGAACATAAATCAGTTTTGGGAATGCAGGGGTAATCCAAACACCCTTCTCGTTCTTGACACCTTCATAGCGCTGACAGAGCATCTCCTCGATGATTAACGCAAGGTCCTTTTTCTCTTGCGGATTACGCGCTTCGTTCAGGTACATAAACACGGTAATAAAGGGTGCTTGTCCATTGGTTGTCATCAGGGTAACTACCTGATACTGGATTGTTTGAACACCTTTTCGTATTTCGTCACGCAAGCGTTCTTCAACAACCTTGCTTACTGCCTCGTCATCAGGCGCAATGCCGTATACCTCCAGCTCTGCCAGTACGCTTTTATATATTTTCTCCCGGCTTACCTGTACGAAGGGTGCCAAATGTGTCAGGCTAATAGACTGTCCACCATACTGGTTAGAAGCAACCTGCGCAATAATCTGGGTTGCAATATTACAGGCAGTAGAAAAAGAGTGAGGCTTTTCAATCAGCGTGCCGGAAATCACTGTGCCATTCTGAAGCATATCCTCCAGATTCACAAGGTCACAGTTATGCCTATGCTGGGCATAGTAATCTGAATCGTGAAAATGGATAATGCCTGCTTCGTGGGCATCTACGATCTCCTTTGGCAGAAGAATACGGTTAGTAAGGTCTTTAGAAATCTCACCAGCCATATAGTCACGCTGCACAGCGTTAATTGTGTGATTCTTATTGGCATTTTCCTGCTTTACTTCTTCATTGTTACACTCGATCAGGCTTAAAATCCGGTCATCCGTAGTATTGGACTGACGAAGCAAACTTCTGGTATAACGGTATGTAATATAGGTTTTGGCAACCTCGAATGCGCCGTGGGCCATAATCGCCTTTTCCACTAAATCCTGGATTTCTTCAACTGACGGGCTATGTCCCATTTCTTCGCAGCTGATCCGCACGCTTTCTGCAATGCGCTTGATCTGTATAGACGTCATACGAACCTTTTCATCCACTGCTGCATTGGCTTTCGTTACCGCCATTTCAATTTTATTTATGTCAAAAGCAACCTCTGCACCGTTTCTTTTAATAATCTTCATATCTCTACCTCTTTTGCCTGATATAATATAGATGCTTTGGATTGTACTATACTACATATTGTGGCATAATGCAATAGCAAATCACAAAATACTGTGATTTTCTTGTTTTGATAAATTTTCCATATTCCCAATGGCTTTATTCTCTTGCACAGTCCAAATCCTTAAGCATAAACTGTCTTATAAGCGATAATGCTTATGGTATGTGACGTCATACCTACTATGAACGGGAGGTATTACTATGTCCGAGTATAATCAGGGCGGTTTGTGCTGCAATCCTGACGATTTGAATGACGCAATTTCCATTCATACACGAAAAATTACCGATAGCTGCAGAGATAAAGACTGCATTGAAGACTTGCGGGTATACTTAACCACCGGCTCACAGGCCCTGCTGGATACTGCGACCTGCGCTAAAGTACGCTGTGCAGAACTTATATATGCACAGATCGAAGTGGAGCCGGTTGCATTTGATCGCAACCATTACTGTATTGATGTAAACTTCTTCTATAGAATTCTGGCTGATGCAGTTGTAGGTAATGCACGGCCTACTACCCTATATGGTCTTGCTACCTTCTCCAAGCGTGCGGTACTTTGCGGTGAAGAAAGCAAAGCACACATCTTCACCAGCCATACCAGAATTTGTAGACCTGACGGGCTAACTCGCTACAGCACAAACCTACCCACCGCAGTGGTGGAGGTCACTGCCCACAATTAGTAAGGTATATAACCAACCCATATCTATTCCACTACTTATCGAAAGATTGCTCCCTTTCTTATTGAGAAGGGGCACTTTTTATGTAGCTAATACGCGATTCTATAATAATCCATGCAAATCTTGACTTGCAGAAGCAAATTCCGATCATTATGAAATCGAAAAAGATGTTTATAATACTTGCCTTTTAAGGATTTATGTGCATAATAGGCAGAGTGTCTTTATTTCCTCAGACAGTTTGGGTAGACACGATCACAAGATATTATAACGCATTACGCAAGACAGAAAAAGCAAACGGCAATAAGATAAAAAAGCATCTCTTCCCGTTTATTGGGAAGAGATGCTTTTTTTGCGTAGAACTACTCCTTCTAAGACACTGGTAGTTCCCACTTTTTCACCGCTATCATACCACTTTTCACGCGTAGATGTCAACGAAAAACGCAGTCATATCAAGGGTTTTATGAAAAATCAATAATTCTGTGCCCATGTCGAATGGAATTTTTTAACATCCGGATATGAATTTTGTAAGCATCCAGCCTATTTGTGGTCCGAAACAGGGTCATTTGCCCTAATGGAGAGAGGAGTATATTACGATGCCAAAACGTGGAGAAAACATTCATAAGAGGAAAGACGGCAGATGGGAGGCCCGGTATAAGAAAGGAATTGATATTAACGGTAAAACCGCTTATGGCTCTGTCTATGCAAATACTTAC
>JAZRRW010000027.1:0-24510 GCA_045651105.1 Lachnospiraceae bacterium | reverse complement strand
TTTCTTATTCAAGCCCATTGTTATGACCTCCACTTAATATTATTATTTAGAAAGGGTCCGGCCCATAAGACCGGACCCTTATTAGGTCTTTTTATTTACCCAAGATTAAGCTAACTCAGCGAAGTACTTAATTGTACGAACCATCTGAGAGGTGTAGCTGTTTTCGTTGTCATACCAAGAAACAACCTGTACCTGAGTATTGCCATCTTCCATAGGAGCTACCATGGTCTGAGTAGCATCGAAGATAGAACCGAAGGTAGAACCGATGATATCAGAAGATACGATTTCATCAGTGTTGTAACCGAAGCTTTCGGTAGCTGCTGCCTTCATAGCTGCATTGATTTCATCTTTGGTTACTTTACCCTTAACAACTGCAACTAAGATAGTTGTAGAACCTGTAGGGGTAGGAACACGCTGTGCAGAACCGATTAACTTACCATTTAATTCCGGAATAACTAAACCGATAGCCTTTGCAGCACCTGTAGAGTTAGGAACGATGTTCTGAGCACCTGCACGAGCACGTCTCTTGTCACCCTTTCTCTGAGGACCGTCTAAGATCATCTGATCGCCTGTGTAAGCGTGAACTGTTGTCATGATACCGCTCTGGATTGGAGCTAAATCATTTAAAGCCTTAGCCATTGGAGCTAAGCAGTTTGTAGTACAGCTAGCTGCAGAGATAATAGTATCTTCTGCTGTTAATGTGTCGTGGTTTACATTGTAAACGATAGTAGGTAAGTCATTACCTGCAGGAGCAGAAATAACTACCTTCTTTGCACCTGCATCGATGTGAGCCTGTGCCTTAGCCTTGCTTGTGTAGAAGCCTGTACACTCAAGAACAACATCTACGTCAAGCTCGCCCCATGGAAGCTCTGCTGCATTAGCCTTTGCGTAAATAGTAATTTCTTTACCATTTACTGTGATAGAGCTTTCACCAGCTACTACTGTGCTTGCATATTTGTATGTGCCCTGTGCTGTATCGTACTTTAATAAGTGAGCAAGCATATCAGGACTTGTTAAGTCATTGATTGCTACTACCTCATAACCTTCAGCATCAAACATCTGTCTGAAAGCAAGACGACCGATACGGCCAAAACCATTAATTGCTACTTTTACTGCCATTTTGGAAATCCTCCTAAAAATTAAATTATTTCATCGCGCGTTTAGACGCAATAAGATTGACAATTTTTTATCAGCAAAGATATTATACGTTGTTTTCCTCTATTTGGCAAGTCCAAATATAAAGTTTTTTCTAATTTTGTTCTATTTTTTAAATTTTTATTTTCATATCTTAATAAATATTGTATACTATTTATAGTTTTTTAATCTTTTTAGTTGGAGAATTCATTATGGCTATATTACACGATTATCATTTGCACTCTTCTTTTTCTGGTGATTCTACCGCACCAATGGAAGAAATGCTTAAGAGTGCACTGAAAAAAGGCTTGAAAGGACTATGCATAACCGAGCATTATGATGTGGACTATCCCGAATATCCCGGAGAAGCTTCACCATTATTTATTCCGGACTTTGAAGCCTACAGAGCACATTATCTGGAATTGTCAGCTAAATACCGCGAACATCTGGATTTTTCCTTCGGTATTGAGCTTGGTCTGCAGCCGCATCTTGCCCGGACATATTATGACTGCATAGAAGCATATCCTTTTGATTTTGTTATAGGTTCCGTTCACACCTGCCAGGGCAATGATCCTTATTATTCTGAAGAATATTTTAAAGATATGGGCGAAGAGGCAGGATATCGAAGATATTTTCAGTTTATACTGGAAAATCTAAAAGTATATGATGGTTTTGACTCTCTGGGGCATCTTGATTATGTGGTGCGTTATGGCCCCAACAAGGATAAATTTTACACTTATGAAAAGTATCAGGACTTATTAGACCCCATACTAATAAAGTTGGTTTCCATGGGGAAAGCTATAGAGTGTAATGTAGGTGCCTTAGAGCGTGGTCTAAAGACCACCAATCCAGGCAGCGCTGTTTTAAAAAAGTATCGCTGTCTTGGCGGTGAGTTTGTTACCATAGGCAGCGACGCACACAAGCCGGAATCCATCGCCGCAAACTTTGATGTAGCCAGAGATTTATTACTGGAATGTGGCTTTACGCATTATGCTATATACAAGAACCGCGTGCCAATATTACACAGGCTATAGTTAGAAGTACTTGTTAAAACCGGCAAACGGTGTTATAGTATTATTGTGTGTAATCAAACAAGAGAAGGAAGATATAAATAACATGAAGATAGGCTTTGATAATGAGAAATACCTGAAAATGCAATCCCAGCATATTATGGAGCGTATTGGCAAATTTGACAATAAACTTTATTTAGAGTTTGGCGGCAAGTTATTTGATGATTTTCATGCCTCACGTGTGCTGCCGGGCTTTGCTGCTGACAGTAAGCTTCAGATGCTGTTGCAGCTGGCTGACCAGGCAGAAATCGTAATGGCTGTCAGTGCAGATGATATTGAAAAAAATAAAATTCGTGCGGATTTTGGTATAACCTATGATGATGATGTCATACGTCTGGTGGATGAATTCCACTCCAGAGGGCTCTATGTAGGAAGTGTGGTACTGACCAAATATGCGGACCAACAGAGAGCCATTACTTTTAAGAAGCGTCTCGAAAAGCTAGGCATAAAGGTGTATCACCACTATGCAATCCCGGGTTATCCAACCAATGTGCCACTTATTGTAAGCGAAGATGGTTATGGCAAAAACGACTATATTGAAACAACCAGACCTCTGGTCATTATTACGGCGCCGGGTCCCGGCAGCGGCAAAATGAGTACCTGCCTTTCCCAGCTGTATCATGAGCACAAGCGTGGAGTTCGCGCCGGCTATGCCAAGTTTGAAACTTTTCCTGTATGGAACCTTCCTTTGGATCATCCGGTAAACTTAGCATATGAGGCTGCTACCGCTGATTTAAATGACATCAACATGATTGATCCGTTCCACTTAAAGGCATATGGTGTCACTACTGTTAATTATAATCGCGATGTAGAGATTTTCCCGGTTCTGAACGCCATGTTCAAGATGATTTATGGTGAGAATCCTTACGCATCACCTACCGATATGGGTGTAAATATGGTTGGTAATTGTATTTTTGACGATGAAGCATGCCGTGAGGCCTCTCGTCAGGAAATTATTCGCAGATATTACCATGCTATTGTAGGCGTTGCAAATGGCAAAAGTCGTCAAGAAGAAGTTAACAAAATCCAGCTTCTTATGAGCCGCGAAGGTATAGCTGCCACAGACAGACCTACTGTAAAGCCGGCTCTTGTAAGAGCCGATGCTACCGGTGCACCTGCTGTAGCTATTGAACTGGCAGACGGCACTATGGTTACAGGCAAAACAGGCAATCTGTTAGGTGCCAGCAGTGCTGCTTTAGTCAATGCCATTAAGGTTCTGGCAGGTATTCCGCATGAGGATATGATACTGGCCCCATCCGCCATCGCACCTATTCAGGAGCTGAAGACCAAATATTTAAAGAGCAAAAATCCTCGTCTCCATACGGACGAAGTATTGATTGCCCTTTCTGCTACCGCAGCCAATAACGAAGACGCCGCACTGGCTCTTTCCCAGCTTCCAAAGCTTCGCGGCTGTCAGGTACACTCCAGCGTCCTTTTGTCAGCTGCAGACCAAAAAACCTTCAAGAAACTGGGCTGTGATGTAACATGCGAGCCCAAAACAATGTAAATAAAAAATAATCTTTTCTATAAGAAAAGCTACAAAGGGAATATGCTCACTTCATCAAAGAAGAGCCTATTCCCTTGCTTTATCCTCTGTATACTAAACGCAAACCATCTGGTCTACGATATCATCTGTAACTGCACACTGTGCTTTTGAACCGTACTTTTAAGCACATCTACGTCTTGAAACACTTCGTCCATACGCTCACAGTATTTTTTGTAACGCTCGTATGTACTGACGTAACAATCAGCAATGCTTCGCAAACTGGGCAAAATATCATTCTCTTGCAAAACTTCAATTCGCTTCACACGACGTTCAACCTGCCCCAGACGCTTATCAAGCTTGCTTACGCTCTCTTCTAACGTTCCTACACGTTTATCGAGCTTGCTTACGCTCTCTTCTAACGTGCCTACTCGCTTGTCAAGACTGTCCAAACGGCTATCAATTTTGTCAAATCTTTCATCCACAGCCTGTGCAAATGAGTCAAACCTTGCATCTACAGCCTGTGCAAATGAGTCAAACCTTGCATCTACAGCTTGTGCAAATGTTTCAAACCTTGCATCTACAGCTTGTGCAAATGTTTCAAACCTTGCATCTACAGCTTGTGCAAATGTTTCAAATTTCTCATCAATTTGTTGCTTAAACACAGTTAATTTACAATCCAATAAATTACCGATTGAGCTTAACAATTCCGTATCCGCCATAGCATTTCCTCCTTATTTTGATAGTACCATCATACCACGCTAAAGGTAAAAAGTCTACATTTTTTACAGAAAAATACCGAATTTTTTGTTTTTCGATGCAACAGTTCAAATGACTGCTACTCCCTTTACTTTATCACTGGGTCAACGATATCCGTACTTCTCACCCACTCTCTAGTGCCCTCAACCTTCTTCACAGGCTGTGTATGTTTTGCCAAAAATTGAGTCAAAGCATAAAGATCAACCCAAATTTCGTACCCTTTTTCTCTTCGCTCTTCATTAAAAATCAGCTCCAGCCCCCAATGAAGGTGTGTCACTTTTATATTATTTACATTTTCCTTGGTGCTATAGCCGGTGTGCCCCATATAACCGATAACGTCTCCGGCAGTGACAATATCTCCTTCTTCCAAACCCTCAGCATAAGGATAATTTTGTCTGAGATGAGCGTAATAATAATATCGTCTCCCGTCAAAACTTCGAATACCCACACGCCAACCACCATACTGGTTCCAGCCCAGAGCCTCCACTACACCACTTTCCACTGCAATGATAGGCGTTCCGATTTGCCCCATCATATCATGTCCCAGATGCTTCCTTTCGTAACCATAACTGCGACCTGCACCAAAATCATCATAGTGGGAATAACCAAAGCCTCTGGCAAGAGGGAAAAATGCTTTCAGGCCATATTTTGTCTCAAAGCATTTTACATCACTTTCCGTATCCATTTCCACCTGATATTCCCCTACCATACCGCCTAACACCGCCGTGTAAGCCTCTTTATAATAAGAATAATACTTCATATCCTTTGTCAGCTCTTTCATTGTTTTTTTGCCGACTGACAGACTTTCTGCCGCATTTTCCAGAATAGATAAAGCCTTTTCATTAAATTTACCACCTGTTTTTGCTGCGGTATAGGCCAGCAGTTCTATCCAATCCACCTCAAACTCCATGTCGTGTGTATTCACATCCCACTCATATGCCCGACATAACGCTTCGTAAGAGACATCAAAATCAACCCACTTTATATAATCTTCCTGCTCTGCTTTTTCAGTTAAGTTTTTTTTCTCCGAAAAGCCCTCTTCCTTTATTTGTAAATTTACAAGCAGTATCTCGGGCTCTTTTATATTAAATATAACTATCAGCATCAATACCACTGCTCCTGTCAAGATACCTGCCAGCTTCTTTGCCAAACCTCCTGCCACCGTATAAACCTCCATAATATGATTATCTTTTCTTAGGTCGTCAAATCTATGATAACTACAACCAAGCTTATTAAAACATATGAGTTAATACAAATTTTCAGCACTAAAAAAAGCTGCCGCAATTGCGACAGCCAAAATTTATAACAATATACTTCCCCCACCCAGCACATAATCATTTTCGTAAAAGACCACAGCCTGTCCCGGTGTAATGGCGCGTACCGGCTCCTTAAAAGTAACCTTTACTTTTCCCTCTTCCATAGGCTCCAGGGTACACGCTGTACCTTTATGCGCATAACGAATCTTGGCAATACATTCATATGGGCTATCAATACCCGGTATCGCCATCCAGTTAACGCGGTCACAGGTAAGTATCGTGGAAAACAGTTCTTCATGCTCCCCAAGCACTACTTCATTACGCTCCACATCCAGTCTGGTCACAAAAATTCGATGACCTGCAGCCACACCTAAGCCTCTGCGCTGACCAATAGTATAATGAGTAACGCCCTTATGCTCTCCAAGTACCTGGCCGGATTTATTTACAAACTTACCTGCACCAGGTAATCTGTCCCCTGCCTCTCTTTCCAAAAAAGCACCATAATCCCCGTCTGGAATAAAGCAAATATCCTGACTGTCCGGTTTCTGTGCAATTGGCAATTCTAATTTCTCAGCAATGGCTCGAATTTCATCCTTGGTATAAGCCCCTACCGGCATCAGGGTGGCTTTCAGCTGCTCCTGGGTCAGATTATAAAGGGCATAGGTCTGGTCCTTTGCAGCCGTTACGGAATTTTGAATGACATATCTGCCATTATCTAATTGCTTAATCTGGGCATAGTGCCCTGTGGCAATATAATCAGCACCGATAGCACGGGCTTTGTTTAAAAGCGCCTCCCATTTAATGAAGCGGTTGCAGGCATTGCAAGGATTAGGGGTGCGTCCTTTCAGATACTCCTCCACAAAGTAATCCATCACTTTTTCTTTAAATTCCTTGCGAAAATTCATGACATAATAAGGAATTTCCAGCTTTTCTGCTACACGACGCGCATCTTCTACAGCACTAAGCCCACAGCAGCCTCCGTTTTCCTCCAGACTGCACTGATTCTCCTGCTGCCAAATCTGCATCGTTACACCAATTACATTATATCCTTGTTCTTTTAATAAATAGGCCGCCACTGAAGAATCCACGCCACCTGACATACCTACCACTACTGTTTTCATGATATCTTAATATTCCTCTTCTTCTGCCTCTTCATCCTCATGAATATCGCTCTTTGGCTTGGACAAGCCTTCAATAGTAATGCCATTCTTGGTTGCATAATCCCAAAGTGCTGCATGAATGGCTTCTTCAGCCAGTAATGAGCAGTGAACCTTTACCGGCGGAAGTCCGTCTAATGCTTCCATTACCGCCCTGTTGGGGACCTGCATAGCTTCCTGAATCGACTTTCCCTTTACCAGTTCCGTAGCCATAGAGCTGGTAGCAACGGCTGCACCGCAACCAAACGTTTTAAACTTTACATCCTGAATAATACCGTTATCATCAATATCCAGATACATACGCATGATGTCGCCGCATTTTGCATTGCCTACGGTACCTACACCGCTGGCATTTTCAATTTCGCCCACATTTCTCGGATTTGAAAAATGGTCCATAACCTTTTCTGTATACATAATCTCACTCCTCTAATTACTTCTGTTTCTTCATAAAGTCTTCGTATAATGGAGACATTGCACGAAGCTTTGCTACAATTTCTGCAACCACAGCTACTGTAAAATCAACCTCTTCTTTGGTAGTTTCCTCACTGATAGTAAGTCTTAAGGAACCATGGGCAATCTCATGCGGCAGACCGATAGCCAAAAGTACATGAGACGGGTCCAGAGAGCCGGAAGTACATGCAGAACCGCTGCTTGCACAAATACCTTTCATGTCTAACATAATCAGCAATGACTCTCCTTCTATAAACCGGAAGGAAAAATTAATATTGTTTGGCAGACGCTTTTCCCTGTCACCATTTAATCTACAATAAGGAATCTTGGCTTCTATTTCAGAAATAAAATAATCACGAAGAGCTATCTCATACTCTGTACGCTCTCTCATTGTCGCCATAGCTCTGGAAGCAGCAGCTCCTAAGCCCACAATACCAGGTACATTCTCTGTACCTGCTCTTCTGGAACGCTCCTGTCCACCACCGTGTATCAAAGAACGAAGCTTTAAGCCCTTTCTGATATATAAGAAGCCGATACCCTTCGGCCCATTTAACTTGTGACCACTGGCAGACAGCATATCGATATGATACTCCTCTACATTGATTGGAAGCTGACCGTAAGCCTGTACTGCATCTGTATGAAAAATAATACCATGTTCTTTGGCAATTTCACCGATTTCCTTAATTGGCTGAATGGTACCGATTTCGTTATTGGCAAACATCACAGAGATAAGGATGGTATCTGGACGAATGGCTGCCTTTAATTCCTCTAACTTCAAAACCCCCTGCTCATCTACACCCACATAAGTAACTTCATAGCCCTGCTTCTCCAAATACTCACAGGTATGAAGTACTGCATGATGCTCAATAGCAGACGTAATAATATGCTTGCCCTTCCCCGCATAAGCTTCCGCCGTAGCCTTGATGGCCCAGTTATCAGACTCAGAACCGCCTGCAGTAAAATAAATATCGCTTGCCTTTGCACCAAGACTGTCTGCAATGATTTCCCTGGCATCGGTTACTGCTTTCTTACTCTCTCCCGCCAAAGAATATACACTGCTCGGGTTACCATAAAACTGACTGAAGTATGGCAACATTGCCTCTACTACCTCCGGTGCTGTTTTGGTAGTAGCTGCATTATCTAAATATATTAATTTACTCATAAAATGACTACTCCTTTTCAATTCCTAGTAAATTACTACGAATTCCACATTCCACTATAACACTACTGTATAATCTTGTCAAATGATATGCATTAACATTACCCAAATTTAACGTCTAATTATGGAAAATTTTACATATACTCATAGAAATAATTATAGGGAAACTGCGTGGAAGCATGAAAAATAAATTATCCAGACATCCTATCATAACAGGTACTCTTATTTTATCATTAGCAAATATAACAACCCGTATTATAGGATTTTTTTATCGTGTATATTTATCCAGAATATTTGGTGCGGAGGGCATGGGTATTATTCAACTGACCGGTCCCGTCAGCGCTATGGTGTTTGCCCTTACCGGCGCCGGCATGCAAACTGCCATATCCAAATGTGTGTCCGCAATATCCGTTACAGAACGAAAAAGAAGACGGGAATATTTATATTATGGGCTGTCTTTTGTGCTGATAATCTCCATCCTATGTAGTTACCTTGTTTACACATACGCAGACCTTTTGTCAGTTCGTTTCCTTTCCGAAGCACGTACTGCTCCTATTTTGCGTGTTATGGCTTTCTCCTTCCCACTCAGTGCTGTCCACGCCTGCATCAATGGTTATTTTCTCGGAAAACGCCAGACTGTACTGCCGGCGTTCAGCCAGTTTGTGGAGCAACTTGCACGTGTCGGAATTGTTTATACATGCTGTACCAGCTTTCTGGCAACCGGTGACACACCAGACCTGACCTTTACTGCCTGGGGTGTATGTCTGGGAGAAGCAGCCGCATTATGTGTGTCTTCACTTGGGTTAATCCTTAACAGCCGTAAAGCTACGGGTGGCTTAAAACTAATTGCACATCCGGGCAACAAGGACAAAAACATTTTAACTACGCTTTTGAAGATGGCCGTTCCATTAAGTGCCAACCGATTAGCTGTCAATTTCCTGGGGAGCATTGAAGCCATTCGCATACCACTTATGCTTCAGGTTTATGGTATGTCCGACAGTGCTGCCCTTAGTACTTACGGCATTTTGACCGGCATGGCGCTGCCTGTACTCTTTTTTCCGGGAGCCTTTACAGGAGCCTTATCTGCCATGCTTTTACCTACCATTTCGGAAGCACACAGCAAAAACGATAAGGAACGCATCAAAACCATTACCATCAACGCTACCTTCTTCGTAGTATTTGCAGGACTCTTGTTTGGTATACTGTTTTTTATGTTTTCAGATTTTCTGGGTACCGTTGTATTTAAAGAGCCCTTAGCAGGCGCATACATCAGAGCACTCTGCCTGCTTTGTCCTTTTATGTATGTCAATGGTATTTTTACCGGCATTCTGCAAGGCCTCGGCCGTGCCATGAGCATATTTTTTATAAACGTAACCGGTCTTATCATCCGCCTATGCTTTGTATTTTTCTTAATACCGCAATTCGGTATTAAAGGCTATCTGACCGGCTTGTTAGTCAGTCAGCTCTACTCCAGCGCCATGTATCTATGGAATTGCTATCGTTTAAAGTAATATAGATTAAAATAAATCAACCCATTTGATTAATTATCACTCTTGCATTTTCTGTTCTATAGCATTATAATTACATGGATTGTTGGCTTTCTGCCATAAACAAAGGAGAATATTTATGAGCTTCATTTATGAGAAATTATTACCTACTCCGCAGGAAATCATTGCAGAGTACCCATTAACACCGGAATTAACTGCACAGAAGGCAAAGCGTGATGCCGAAATCGCAGACGTTTTTACCGGCAAAAGTGACAAATTCATCGTTATTATAGGTCCATGTTCTGCTGACAATGAAGAATCTGTATGTGAATATATTCAGAAATTATCCATTGTAAACGAGCAGGTAAAGGACAAATTAATTATCATTCCACGTATTTATACCAATAAGCCTCGTACTACCGGTGAAGGCTACAAGGGTCTTGCAAGTCAGCCTGACCCGAATAAAGCCGAAGACTTTGTGGCAGGTCTGATAGCAATGAGAAAGATGCACATTCGTGCTATGCAGGAAACAGGCTTAAGCGCTGCAGACGAAATGCTGTATCCGGAAAACTACCCATATGTAGAGGATTTGCTTTCTTACGTGGCTATCGGTGCACGCTCTGTAGAGGACCAGCACCACCGCCTGGTAGTAAGCGGATTTGATGTAGCTACCGGTATGAAAAATCCTACCAGTGGTGACGTTACCGTTATGCTTAATTCCGTATTTGCCGCACAGCACCCTCACAAATTTACATATCGTGGTTATGAGGTCAGCACTCCGGGTAATCCTTTGGCTCACACCATTTTACGTGGCTCTGTTTCCAAAACCGGCCGCAATCTGCCAAACTATCACTACGAGGATTTGACCAATCTGCTTCAGATGTACAATGAGCGTGACTTACAGAACCCAGCCTGCATCGTGGATACCAACCACTCCAACTCCAACAAACAATACAAACAGCAGGTTCGTATTGCCAAGGAAATTCTGCACTCCCGCAAGTTGGACGCAGACATCCATGGGCTGGTAAAGGGTCTCATGATTGAAAGCTATCTGGAAGAAGGCTGCCAGAAGGTTACCGAAGGTATCTACGGCAAGTCCATTACTGACCCATGTCTTGGCTGGGAGGACACAGAAAATCTTTTATATCATATCGCAAACAATGTTTAAAGACTGATTTTACTGACAGCTTCAAAAACTTCTGCTGCGCTCTGGTATCTTTTAGCAGCATCCAGAGCACAGCATTTATCCAGAACAGGTTGCCACCTGTTCTTTTTTTCCTCTTCAGACACCACAAAATGACCATAGCATTCTCCTGGATTTTGCCCTTCTAATAAATAAAACAGGGTAGCACCAAGACTGAAAATATCTGTAGCAGGACTTAGTTTTTGCTGCAAATGCCAGCACTCCGGCGGCGCATATCCCAAGGTCCCCCTGAAAGCCTTTTCCTTCCTTATTTCCGCCATTTCCACTGCCATACCATAGTCAATAAGTACCATTCCGCCCATAGGCTCTATGAGCAAATTAGAGGGTTTTAAATCACCATACACAACACCCTTTCTGTGTAAGTAAGCCAGAATTCTGCACACTTTCAGGATAATCTCTCTTACCTCGTCTTCTGACACTTTACCCTGCGCAAACATTTTTTGTTCCAGATTGATGCCCTCATGATAAGACATGATAAAATATCTTCTGGCAGACTCTTCAAAATACCCATAAAATTCCGGTATGCCCACCAAACGAAGCCTGCTTAACAACCTCGCTTCTTTGGTTAATACTTGTTGCTTTCGCTGTAAGCTTATCTCTGTCTGTAATCCTGCAATTGTCTGTGTAGCTCCTTCCGCTTCTCCTACCGCTTTTACTACCACCCTGTGCTCTGTATTTCTCAGTCTTGCCAGATAAAGCTCCGCCATATTCCCACCTGCCAGTCTGTCTATAATTTCACAGGGAAACTCCTGACTTGTACACTCTCCCACTCCAAATACCATAACTATCCTCCCATATCATAAAATAACCCCAATCCAATTGCCCCTTGCTTTGTGCCCTCAGCATATCCGCCTTTAAACGATTGGCAGCTTCTTCCGTTTCCCAGCCTTCTGCTACATTATACCAAGTCCACATTTTCTCCAATTCTTTGCCGTAATGGTACATCTGCCCTTGAAAATATAAATGCAACCTTGGTACTTCCTGCAATCCATATATATCTTTGTGAGCATGCAAATGTTCTCCCAGGCGTTTTAATTCTCTTTGGATGGACAGCTGCCCCTTTTCCAGAAAAGGCGCCAGCTCCTGCCAAAACCATTTTTCCAGCCTTTGCGTGAACATATCACCATTCTCTTTCACCCCCTCCTTTAATACACACCAAAAATAACACAGACTTTTCCCCTGTGCTAACTGAAAGCTCCATATGTGCCCCTTGGCAAAATAAGTACTTTGGTCTAAATACCCTTCTGTATGATACATAAAAATGCCCTCCTAAAAATCCCTCTATTACAATTAGGCATTAGGAGTGCATTTTGTCACAAAAATATTTAATTTTTTTCTTTTATGGATAAAAAAGGGTGGCCTTCCAACGTGTACCTCCAAGGAAACTCCTTTGCCTCCCCGGCATAATCAATATTAATACGCTTACTGGCTGCTATAGCGAAATCTGTCTGTATCTCCTCAGTCTCCACATATAACTCCCGGCCACATAAATCCAGCCCATTCTCTCTTCTGGTCAATGAAAGCGCCTGACAGAGCTTTCCCGGACCACTGCACAGAGCATAACGCTTTTCCTGTCTGCGCCTTGCACGCATCAAATCCAGGCCTTCTACGGGCTCCAGGGCACGTATCAGCACACATTCCGGCACATTTTCTGCATTACACACCAGGTTCAGACAAGAATACATGCCGTAAATCAAGTAAATGTAAGCATGCCCTGCTTCCCCAAACATAATCTCCGTACGGTTCGTTCGCTTCATAGGAAAAGCATGACAAGCATAATCCATAGAGTCCGGCGTTCCCTTGTACACCTCTACCTCAACGATACGCCCCTTTACCACACCATCCGGTGTTTCCCGCACTAAAAGCTTCCCTAAAAGCTCCTTAGCCACTATTTGTGCATCTCTATTATAAAAATCACGATTTGATTTCATATCTACGGTACCTTTCTGATTGCAGTTAAAAATATTGCAAAAAACTCTGCAATAGAGCCACATTTACATAACTCTCGCAATAGATCCCCAGTGCAAGCATTGCCAATAACACAGTAATCAACATACCATTCTGCCATAAATATTTTACCTTGTCTATCTGGTTTTTAAACGCATATCTTGCTATTATCATACCACAAAAGAGCGCCCCCGCATAGCATATCACATGTGGAAAATAAAGAAAAAACCACAAAAACAAGCCCATTACATGATATCTCATAAGACTTATGTACATACAGGCACCCATGGTAAAGCTTAAGCCTGCCAGCATCCCATATACATACCATTTACCCAAGCCCCACCACCATAAAAAACTACCTGCAGCAAGTAACAATAGCCTTCTTGACAAAATATAACCCAGAAAATCGCCTTTATCGATGGTATTATCCTTAATTTCCTGAAGGGATGCTACATCCAAAAGTGACAGTTCTTCACAAAATTCACTGCCAAGGAACAAAAACAATAAAAACCCAGCTAAAAAGGAAAGCCCCATAAGCATTTTAAAGGCCTTCGTTTTGGAACTTTTACGCACATCTGTAAACTTATTTTGTAACTGCTTAGAAAGAAACTGCTTCATACCATATCTCCTCCTTGTCCTATGAGATATGGTATGCTATAAAAGAAAAATATATGATAAATACCCGGGCAAAACCCGGGTACATACATCTATCCCTATTTCAAATACTTATCACTATAGCTCATAACCGCAGAAATCGTCTTGGCATCGGTCATCCTGCCGGAGTAAATCATTTCCTTAATCTCCTCCACGGCAAATGCCTTCACATCCAGAAATTCATCCTCATCCAGATGCTGCAAGCCTTCCTTCAGGCCATGGGCTACGTAGATATCAATCTTCTCATTGCAATAAGCCACAGTCGTATGAATAGAAATCAGCCATTCTAATTCCTCGTCCGTGGTAAAGCCAGTCTCTTCCTTTAACTCTCTGCGGGCTGCCACTATGGTGGGCTCTTCCCTGCCATTTAAGCCACCTGCCGGAATTTCCCAGGTGTACTTCTCTACGGAATTACGCAGCTGGCGTACCAGCACAATGCGCCCGTCATCCAGTACCGGAATAACTGCTGCAGCACCCTTGTGCTCGATATGATCCCAGTACACTATATTCCCATTGGGAATATACATGGTATCCTTGTAATAATCAATAATAGAGCCCTGATAAATCAATTTACGATCTATACGCTTAATTTCTTCCATATTATTTTAATTCCTTTAAGAAAGCCTCTATTCTGTCTAAGCCCTTGCTAATTTCCTCCATGCTGATAGCATAGGATAAACGGATGTTGTTTGGGCCACCAAAGTCTGCACAAGGAATGACTGCTGTAGCGTAATCGTTAATAAGAATGTCCGCTACATCTGCTGCACCTTCCACTACTCTGCCCTTGTAAGTCAGACCGATTGCACTGCCCAAATCGATGTATAAGTAAAAGGCACCCTTTGGCTCCTGAACCTCTACGTATGGGAAGCTGCTTACACGCTTAAATATATATTCTCTGCGGGCATTAAATGCTTCCTTCATCTCTGCCAACGCATCCTGTGGACCGTTTAACGCCTCTACGGCAGCCTTCTGTGCAATAGAGTTTGGATTGGAGGTAGCATGACTCTGTACAGAGCTCATTAACTTGGCAATCTCTACGGATGAACCTGTATAACCCAGTCTCCAGCCTGTCATGGAGTAGCTCTTGGATAAACCGGAGCAGGTAATGGTTCTCTTGTAAATTTCTTCACCGAGAGAAGCAATACTTACATGCTCTTCACCGCCGTAAATCAGATATTCATACATTTCATCAGCTACTGCATAAATATCCTTTGCTACTACTACATCTGCAATAGCCTGAAGCTCTTCTCTGGTATAAATCATACCGGTAGGATTGCTTGGGCTGTTGATAATCACTGCTTTAGTCTTGTCTGTGCAGGCAGCGCTAATCTGGTCTGCTGTAACCTTATAACCATTTTCCTTAGTACCGTATACGATAACCGGTACACCGTCAGCCATTTTGACCATTTCTGAATAGCTGAGCCAGAATGGTGCTAAAATAATAACCTCATCCCCCGGATTTACAATCGCTGTGAAAATATTAGTAAGGGAATGCTTACCGCCATTGCTGATTACAATCTGGTTTGGAGCATAATCAAGCTTATTAAATTCCTTAAACTTCCGTGAAATCGCTTCCTTTAACTCATTCGTACCGGAAGCAGGTGTATATTTGGTAAAACCGTCATGAATAGCCTTGATTGCAGCTTCACAAACATTGTCAGGTGTATCAAAGTCAGGTTCTCCTGCTCCAAAACCAACGACGTCGATGCCATTTGCACGCATCTCCTTTGCCTTTGCTGTAATTGCTAATGTACTGGAAGGCTTAACTGCCTGTGCCTTTCTTGATAATGTAAGTGCCATAATTGTATCATCCTTTCGTTGTATAATTGTATACAATGTCTTGAAAAGCAAATTAGATACATAATACACTATGCGGAAGTAATTGGCAAGAGTTATTTTAAAATTTTTTTATTTTTTTGAAAAAATTTTAAAATTTACTCACTGATTTCTATATTATCCTGAAAATCTTCTGCTTCCACTTCATCACTGTTATCTGACATAAACTCTCTGACAGTTACGCGCTTACGGTCTCTTTCATTCTCAATAGCCTCAGAAAGAAGCTCCTTTACCTGTCTCGGATTCTTAACAAGCTCTATCACAAAATTGCCGCTGGAACGATCGTTGGTATCACAATGCAGATTACCTACGCCAAACAACCTCTGAAGCAGACTTTGCTCCATGGTAACATCTACAAAGCGATACAAGCGGATTTCCTCCTCTTTTACATTCAAAAGTCCGGTATTAATCAAAAGCTTCTGCTCTGTTAACTCGTACTTTGTAAAGGATAGCGGTAATCCCCAAAATGGACGTTTCCTGTCTTTCCAAATAATCTCTCCCATAGTAACCTCCTTAATAACCTATGTATTGTATTATAATTAGAATTATAACATTAAAATCAGTTTAAAATACGCAGGATAAATAAATGCAGCTTTTTGTACACGAAAAATGTAATGATCGCCACCAGACCATATTTCACTAAATTGAAAGGCAATACACTAAAAAGCATCATGGTAAATATATCATGTACAAAAGGATTCACCGCCCCCGCCATCGTCACCAGACTGTCCATGCTAAGCCCATATACCACTGCATAAGCAGGAAAAATAAAGACAGTATTGCTGAATACGGCAAATATACTGGTGCCCAATACACTGACAACCAAAGAAACTGCGGCTCTCTTTTTTGTCTTGCGTCTGTAGTAAATTAAGGATGCAGTAAGCACATATGTACTGGACAAGACCAGATTGGACAGCTCACCCACATACATACTGTCTGTGCCGTTAATCAAAAGATTTAGTGCCAGCTTAATGATGACAATAAACGCTCCGGCAACCGGTCCAAACATAAAGCTGCCCAAGATAGCCGGAAGCTCTGCCAAATCCAGCTTCATAAAGGCGGGTGCAAAAGGCAGCGGCAGCTTAAACAACATAAGCACTGTACTGAGAGCACCAAACAAGCCGATAAAACATAGTGTCTGCGTAGTTAGTTTTGCTTTTGTGTTTTTCATAATCTCCTCCTACCCCGAAAGGTTTATAAGCATATTATATATCGACACTTCAGCACTGTAAAGTATTTTTAAAAATTTAATATTCCTTCATCATCTCTTTTTTCAACTGCTTCATAATTTTTTTCTCCAGTCTGGATATATAAGATTGGGAAATTCCAAGTAGTGTTGCCACCTCCTTCTGGGTCAGTTCCTTACCCTCCCGTATGGCTTCCTTATAAGATGCATCCTCCTGCTCTGACACTTTTTTCTCCAGTGCCTTCTGCTCGCTTCCCAGCTTCAGTCCAAAGCGCAGACAGATAATGGTTTTCTCTCTGGGAGACAGCTTGGCAATAGATTTATAAAGCATGCTCCACTCTGCCTGAGTTTCCAGATTTTTGTAAATCAAATCCTCATCTGTCCCCAGAATATCACTAAGCAAGAGCTCATTACCATCAAAATCCGTATTTAAAGGCTCATCAATGCTGACCTCCAGCTTGTTTTTGCTGGTGCGCCTTAAATACATCAAAATTTCATTTTCAATACATCTGGAGGCATAGGTAGCCAGCTTAATGTTTTTGTCCATTTTATATGTATTGATGGCCTTAATCAATCCAATGGTTCCGATGGAAATAAGATCCTCCACCCCAACACCGGTATTATCAAAGCGTTTGGCAATATATACTACCAGCCTCAGATTATGCTCTATCAATATACTCTTGGCCCACTCGCCATTGTCTCCCTGCAAAGCCTCTAACATCTCATTTTCCGCCTCACCATCCAAGGGCGGCGGCAGCACCTCAGTTCCCCCAATATAATGAATGTCCATTTCCGGTTCTGCCCCTAACCAGTCTCGTCCTACCAACATGTATATGGTTCTTTTCATTTCTCTTCCTAACAGCATAAGCGCTCCTCCTTTTCATCACTTTTATATTCTTCTTCAAGCAAGGCCGGATGCAGTATCATCTGATATACACCCTTTTCAGACAGTTTATGTCCCACACCTGCACATATGACATTTTTTACCACATAGCTTCTCTCCTCACAGGTAATTTTTAACTCCGGAATTTCCACCCCATACAATATCCCCTGTTCACAGCCCACGCTGCGAAATGGAATCGCCCTGAGAAACAGCGTATTTTCCAGCGTAATACGGGCCAGAAGCTCTTCCTCAATCAAACACACCGGACGCCTGCTAAAGGGCTCTACAAGGCTGTTACCGGTGTCTAACAAGGCTTTCAGTCTTGTCTGCATACCTGCACTGGTAATCGTCACCTGATAAATGTGTCTTTTGGCAGACTGCTTCCCCTTACGGATAATCCAGGCTCCTGCCATGGCGCATAGGTACACCCCTAAAAGCACCGCAAATAGAGTAACCTCTTGCCCGGTAAAAAGCATCCATTTGTTAAAAATGGCACGGAGCACGCCGGAGATAGTAAAGCTACAGGAAAACCCCATACAGAGCATTTTGATAAATAATCTGCGCTTTCTTTTCGGTATGATGATACCAAGCATTAACGGTATTGACAACACACTGCCTGTAAGCTGCAAAACCAAGCTGTTTCCGGGCAAAAAAAATAATATAATATATGCTCCCGCTCCTAAGCCTGCTGCTCCCAGTAGCCGAACTTCTTTCACCTTCAAAGAAAACTTATATGTTACAAGCTTCATAATCCATAGGTTTATCACCAGGTTCATGAAAAACAAACTGTCTAAGTAAATTTCTATTTTCATATTGACCTCTCCATGAAAATATACCACTTTTCAGCGAGAAATATTGTCAAACCATGGACTCGAAAAATAAGTTATATCGCATCAAAAAAACAGCATGCCTTATAAAAAGACATGCTGTTGTCAGTTTTTGATTAATATGCTCTATGTTGCCTCATCTGTTACATTATCTATTATACTACTTTGTAGGTAATTTAGTAAAAGCTTTAACTTCCTTACTTCCGCCTTTTTTACCTTTGGTATAAAAATATATGTACTTGAGCCCATCCTTATACTCTAATTCCGGAAGCTCGTCACACTTATTATGAATAGTATACATCATATAATCATAACCGAATGGGTCGTAACTGGTAATCATAATAACGTATAAATCCGGAAACATATCCCAGTTTTTCTCGCCACTCTCCAGTCCTTTACTATCCAGCTTGGCTTGATAGTAACGGCTTCGCTTCGGCAGGCTGTTCACCTCTCTGTTTTAAAAAGAGGCAAAAATTGTCCCTTATTACATATGGGCATCAGGAGACTGTTTTGTCACAAAAAATGTATTAAAATTTTATAAACTCAACAAAAGGCCATGCTGATGCATAGCCTCTTGGTAGTATCCGTCGCAACGGAAATTTCTCATATCAACTCTTCTGCAAGAAGTTCGGTATCTTCAGACTTCTTTCCTCGATAGAGGCGCTCAAATCGCTCTTCTTTAACGGAGGCAGTGCGCCTGTAACAGATGAAACACCCTCTGTTTTTGGTGCGGTAATCGGCTGCACTCCCGGTGCTGGCTTTGCTGCCGGCTTAGGAGTCGGATTAAAGGAGAATACCGGAGCCTTTGCTGCCGGCTGGCTCTGATTGATACCGGTAGCAATAACGGTAACCGTACAGGAGTCCTTAGCGGTCTCGTCATACATAGCTCCGAAGATAACGTTGACATTCTCACCGCATAATTCACCTACATAGTCAGCTGCATCTGCTGCATCTGCAAGGGTAATATCACCGGATACGTTAATAATAATATCTGTAGCACCGTTGATGGTAGTCTCTAACAATGGGCTGTCCACAGCCATACGAACTGCGTCAGAAGCCTTGGTATCGCCGGTACCCGTACCGATACCGATATGAGCCACACCCTTGTCCCTCATAACCGTACGAACGTCTGCAAAGTCCAGATTGATAATGGCAGGCTTGTTAATCAGGTCAGTAATACCCTGAACGCCCTGCTGTAACACCTCGTCTGCCTTCTTTAAGGCTTCAGGCATAGTGGTTCTGCGGTCAACGATATCTAAAAGCTTGTCATTAGGGATGACAATTAAGGTATCAACATGCTCTCTCAGCTTCTCAATGCCTGACAAAGCATTGTTCATACGTGTTCTGGCCTCAAAACGGAAAGGCTTGGTTACCACACCAACTGTGAGAATACCCATTTCCTTAGCTACTCTGGCTACAACCGGCGCTGCACCTGTACCGGTACCGCCACCCATACCGCAGGTAACAAATACCATCTCTGCGCCTTCCAATGCGTTCTTGATGTCCTCTAAATTCTCCTCAGCTGCCTTCTCACCAATCTCCGGTCTGGCACCTGCGCCAAGGCCCTTGGTCAGTTTCTCTCCAATCTGGATAACATACGGAGCCTTGCACAGTCTCAAGGCCTGCTGGTCGGTATTGATACCGATAAACTCCACACCACATACTTCATCATCTATCATTCTATTTACGGCATTGTTGCCTGCACCACCAACACCAACTACAATAATACGTGCACCGGATACAATTTCATTTGACATTAACTCTAACAAGAGAGGATACCTCCATTCATATATACTTAATACTATTCTATATTTTTTTTCTACATTTATCAACAAGTTTTTTCATATTTTAAGAAATTTTACTAAATTTTATTGGTTCTCGACATCTTTTGTAAAGGTTATGATGTCAGAAGCACTGCTAAGGGTCTCTAAATGAAGCACTCCGGACAATCCACTAAGGTGTGGAGCCAGATCTCTCAGCTTCATAATCTTCTCGGTAAGCTTGTCCTTCTTGCCCAAAGCCACCCGCACACTGTCCATATACAAGGTAATTTCCAGGCTTTGATTGAAGTAAATGGTGTCCACCTCAAGCTCATATTTGTTTAATAAGTTGGTAATCTCCAGAATCTGACCAAATACTTCTGAAGATGCTACCGGCAAGGGATTATGTAGGACTACCGAATTAAAGCTTAACCCGGTAATCTTTGGGATACCGTCAGTAATCTGGCCGGAGGCCTCTACCACAATACCATCCTTATCAAAATACATATATTGTCCTAAGTATTCTATGTATCCCGCCAGTGCCTTTTCATAAACCTGTATACGAATACTGTCTGCCGATATGACAGTCACTTCAATAGACTGAATAAAGGCAATGTCCGTAATCGGTTTATTATCATATTTCATGGAAAGCACTAACGAAATACGGTCTTCCGGCTTTTTGATAACCATGTCGATGATTTCATCCCGGGTGTAGTGAGTACTGCCGTCTACAACAATGTTCTTAATCGTAAATACCTGTAAGAAATAATAGATACCACAAGTAAGAAGTAATAAAACCGTCAGACCTACAATCGCCTTAATCAATCTTCTTTTTCTGCGTCCTGCAAAATATTCATTCACCGTATATTCTTGCTCCTAGTTCTGATAAGTCTCTGCATATATTTTCATAGCCACGATAAATATGACCACAATTTTCAATGTATGTTTCTCCGCCGGCGCCAAGGCCTGCCAATACCAGTGCTGCGCCACCTCGTAACTCTTCAGCAGTAAGTGTACTGCCATGTAATTTATCCACACCTCTAATATAGGCCGTATGCTCCTCAATATGAATGTCTGCTCCCATTTTGATAAGCTCCGGTGCAATACGGAACCGGTTACCAAAAATCCGCTCCTCTATCACACTTTCCCCATTGGCGGTACACATAGCTGTGAGCAGCTGGGATTGCAAATCCGTAGGGAACCCCGGATACACCTCGGTAACTGTGTAAGGAATGGCATAAAGGGTATCTCTGCGGTGCAGATATAATCCCTCAGAATTTACAAGAGTACTGCCGCCCATGGCATGCAGCATAGGGATTAGTCTGGTCATATGGTCTATAGGTGCCCCTTCTAAAAGAACACCGCCGCCTGTTATCATACAAGCCAATGCATAGGTACCGGCTACAATTCTGTCACCCGGCAACACAATGCTTCCCGCATGAAGCTCTGACACACCATGAATGACGATATCCTTCCTTCCCGCACCGGAAATTCTGGCGCCTGCTGATATAAGGAAATCGCACAAAGCAACGATTTCCGGCTCCATGGCTGCTCCATGAATGGTGGTAACCCCTTCTGCCAAAACAGCTGCCATAATCAGGTTCTCTGTAACCCCTACACTTGGAAACGTTAAAAAGTGCTCACACCCAAGCAATTTGGATGCCTTAGCCTTAATACGGCAGTCACTGTCACAGAAAATAACGCCCATATCGTTAAGGTAACTAATGTGCCAATTCACAGGTCTGTCACCTATCACACATCCACCGGGATACTCTAAATCCACTTCACCAAAACGCCCAAGCATGGCTCCCAAAAGAAAAATACTGGAGCGCATAGTGCCCTCCTTTTTTTCTTCCAACGGCCCCGGGGTAAGATGTGTGGTATTTACGTATAAATTTCTGCCTTTCCAGTAAGTCACTGCTCCCTGAGAACGAATTAACTCTAACATATAGTAAACGTCCGCAATCTTGGGACAATTTTTTATCTCATGTTCTCCCTTCGCAAGTAACGTGGCTGCTAATATCGGAAGTGCTGCATTTTTGGAGCCCTGGATGCGCACCTGCCCTGTAAGGGGTACGCCTCCACGTATAAATATATGTTTCATACAACCACCTGGCAAAAAACGCTTATTGTATTATATGCAGGTGGTGTGTAAAACTTTCCTGTTTTTTAATAATTTGTTATTTTAATGTTTCGGGCTACATTCATAACAATACCCATTTCAAACATCAAGAAACAGATACTGGTACCGCCGTAACTGATAAACGGCAGGGAAATACCTGTATTCGGTATGGTGTTGGTTACTACTGCAATATTCAGAATAACCTGCACGGCAATGTGAGCAATAACACCCACAACAATCATGGCACCCTGTAAATCCACTGCATGGGTGGCAATGATGACCATACGCCAGATTAAAATCATAAACATCAAAATAACTGCAATACCACCGAACAGACCTAATTCTTCACAAATAATGGAAAAAATCATGTCGTTCTGAGCCTCCGGCAGGAAGTTCAGCTTCTGAATACTCTGACACAAGCCCTTGCCCCAGATACCTCCGGAACCAATAGCATAAAGTGCCTGCAAGGACTGATAACCCTTGCCGGATGCATATTTCTCTAAATCCAGCCATGCCAAAATACGCTCGGAACGGAAACCACCTCCACTGGCTGCACTTTGCACGATGTACCAGATAAGGGCTGCCACACCGGCTATACCTGTAACCGCCAATGCAATCCAATACTTATAATTCTTGGTAGATACAAAAATCATAGCAATACAGATAGCAAAAATAATTATGGCAGAGCTTAAGTTATCAGTAATCTTATACACCATCAAAAAAATCGGTAGTGTCAAGCCTATCATCAATCCAATAATCTTGATGTTATTAATCTGCTTACGTTTGGCATATACAAAATTGGCAAGAAAAATAATCATGCCAAGCTTTACCGGCTCTGCAGCCTGAAAAGATATCGGTCCTAATTTTATCCAACGCCTTGCACCATTAGCCTCATGTCCGAAAGGAAAAATCATAAGAATTACACCAATACTGGCTAAATAAGGCAGCCAACTTAGCTTTCGATAAAATTGATATGGTATTTTGTAAGCTACAAAAACTCCCACAAAGCCTACTGCAATAGCAAATGCCTGCTTTTTTACATAATAATTGGGGTCTCCAAACTCCTGCATAGCCTCATAGTAGCTGGCTGAATATACCATAATGAGTCCAAAGCCTACCAAAAAGATTAGTACCAGCAAAAAAGTATAATCAAAATAAAAGATTTCTTTCTTTGTCGGCTGTTCTGATGTAGTTGTCTGTTTAGGTTTAAATTGTCTAATATTATTCTGCAATGGAACTCTCCTACTCTTTTTTATGACAGGCTTCGCACATAATCCTTAAACTGTCTGCCTCTTTCTTCATAATTAGGGAACATACCCCAACTGGCACAGGCAGGGGATAATAATACTGCATCGCCTTCCTTTGCATGATCCGTACAAATACGCAGGCACTCCTCAAAGGTATCTGCAAATACATAATTGGTAAAGCCATGCTTCTCGGCACAGGCTGCAATTTTTTCTCTTGTCTGGCCAATTAAAACCAAAAGCTTTACCTTACCGCCAAAGGCCTCAATCCATTCGTCATACTCACTATGCTTGTCGTAACCACCACCAATTAAGATGGTAGGCTTATTCATAGCCAGAATGCCCTGAATAGCAGCATCCGGATTGGTACCCTTAGAATCGTTGTAGTAATCTACGCCGCCCTTTGTGGCAACAAATTCAATACGATGCTCTACTGCTTTAAATGTCTTGATAGTACGTAAAAGACTTTCCAGTGGCAAGCCGAAGGATAAGCCTATCCCCAGTGCTGCCATCACATTCTCTACATTACAGGTACCCACCAGATTCATATCTGTATGTATGTTCATAACAGCCTGGTGACTACCGTTATGAGCCAGATAAATCGTATCTCCCTGACAGTAAATACCTTCCTCAAGCACTCTTGCGGAAGAGAAAAATACAACCGTCGCCGGACATCTGTGTAAGCCAAAATCTCTGGTATATTCATTCTCGTAATTCAGAATACAATACTGTGCCTTAGTCTGGCCCTTTGTAATCCGCTCCTTGGTGCCTGCATAATTTGCCATCGTATAATGGCGGTCTAAATGATCCGGTGTCACATTTAAAACAGCTGTTACCTCCGGACAAAATTCCTCCACACTCTCCAGCTGGAAGGAGCTGATTTCCGCCACAG
>JAZRRW010000026.1:0-14198 GCA_045651105.1 Lachnospiraceae bacterium | reverse complement strand
GATAATTTCATTTATATTTTTTGTGAAACTTACTGTAATCAATATTTTATTCTCCGCATTTTTTGTTTAGGCTCTATATAATGGAAAATATGAAGTATTCTCAATCTTATTTCTTTTTTCCACTAATTCATTATACTTATCTTGTAAATAAATTTTCTTGCCTATGAAAAAAGTTCGTAAATCTCCTTTTCTATAAAAGGCACTTTTAAATTTATATAAATTATCCTCGCCACTTCCAACGCCACCGCCCAAATATAGTGTTTTGTAGCCATTAGCATATCCCCACATTGCAGCTTCATATAACATTAGATTTGTTGGCGCCAAACCAGAATATGCTTTCAGAGAACCTGATAAATGATAATTCATTCTACCATTAGCAAAAATCATTATAGCTGCAGCAATTACCTGTGATTCATATACTGCATAAAAAACCTGTGCATTATATTTCAAATCATTTAATAAACTCTTATAAAAAGAATCTTCGAAATAATAATATTCATCTGCATTATCCTTATCCATTGTCTCATTATAAATATATTGAAACTCTTTATATATTTCTGGATAACGCCCCGAAAAAATACTGACTCCATTTTTTTGTGCTTTACGAATCATATTTCGATTTTTACTTGTAAAATTTTCCCAAATAATTTCTGGTGACTCCAAATCCATAGTAATGGTTTTACCTAAAGGAATAACTTCGTAAATATTTGTGCTTCGTAAGTGATTTTCCAATACAGGGTGAAATCTTACAAATTCACTAATAATTCCATTTTTCATACACCACAAATCATATGCTTGAAATAAATTAGTTGCATCTTCCCCCTCAACTATCCATCCACCATAACCATATGGTGTTGCAAAATCGAAATATCGATCCTGTTCGAGCACATCTTTAAAATACTTATTTTTAGCGATATCTCGCTTCATAACAACATTTATACCTCTAGAGAAGTCATCTTCATAGTAAAATAATAAAGGCTCCCCATCTCCATGAAGTACAAATGCTTTTACATATCCGCTTAACCAATACACATCAAAGTCATGAAATGTACATACTATCTCATCCCATTCTTTTGAGTCATTTAATGTATAAACTTGCAATCCCATCTCAATTTCCTTTGCTTTCTTTTTTCTTTAATGCATTCCAATCTTTAAGATCCATATCTGTTCCTGACTCAAAAGCCACACCTTCTCTTTTTACAACCTTTTTAATTGTCTGAATCAAAATATAAAAATCTAACTTAAACGAAATATTTTTAGCATACTCAATGTCTTTAGCTAACTTTATATCCCAATTCAATAAGTTTCTCCCACTACATTGCGCCAAACCAGTCAATCCCGGTAAAACTTGATGTCTCTGCATTTGTTCTTCATCCATAACTTCCACATCTCTTGAAAGCAATGGACGCGGTCCAACAATACTCATATTTCCCTTTAGGATATTAAAAAGTTCTGGCAATTCATCTAAACTAGTAGAACGCAATACCCAACCAAAATGCGTGAGCCGCATTTCGTCTGGCAACAAATTCCCTTCAGCATCCCTTTCATCCGTCATGGTACGGAACTTGTACATTTTAAATACCTTACAATCTTTTCCAGGACCCAGTTGCGTAAACAACACCGCACTTCCAAGCTTAGCTCTTACTACTATCGCCACTATCAAATACACCGGTGACAGACAAATAATCGCTATCAGAGACAACACAAAATCCAATATTCGTTTTATGTATTTTTGATACATACTTTCCCTCCGCGACTATTTATTTTTGAAAACAACTACGAATCATTTCAATAATGATATCCTGTTCTTCCGCAGTCATCTTATTATCACTTGGTAAGCAAAGTCCTCTCTGGAATATATCCATACCAACATCCAATGGTTTGCCATCTTTACCAACTGCACCACCACTAATATAGGCATTGGTCTTTGCTCTGCCATTGCCCTCTCTGGTTACAAATGCATTCATACGATAAATTGGCTGCATATGCATTGGCTTCCAAATTGGACGGCCCTCTGCATTATACTGAGCCAACTTCTCCAGTATCTCCGTAGGACAGCTCTTTCCGGGCTCGCTGATATACAGAGCCTCCTGCTCACCTCGAACCTGCTTACACATAGCCTCCGGCTTAATAATCATACAACTCAACCAATAGTTTGGCTCTGCCTTTCCTTCCTCAAAAGGATTCATCTCAACCGGAAGGTCCTTCAAACCTTCTTTATATCGTTCGTAGATTGCCTTTTTCTGGGCAATGTGCTCATCCAAATATTCATACTGACCACGTACTACACCTGCGATGACATTACTCATACGATAATTATATCCCACTTCTTCATGCTGATACCAAGGTGCATTTTCACGTGCCTGAGTAGACCACTTTCTTACCTTTTCAGCAGCATCCTTGTCATCTGTGAGCAACATTCCGCCTGAAGATCCGGTAATAATTTTATTACCATTAAAAGATATGGCACGATAAGTACCAAATGTACCGGTCTGTTCGCCTTTATAGGTGGCTCCAAGTGACTCCGCTGCATCCTCAATAATAACAGCACCATATTTATCACAAACAGCCTTAATCTCGTCCACTTTCGCAGGTACACCATACAAATGCACCAGTACTACCACCTTTACCTCCGGATATAGTTCGAAAGCCTTCTCCAAAGCTACCGGGTCCATATTCCAGGTATCATACTCTGTATCAATAAAAACAGGCACACCACCTTCATACACCACCGGATTCACAGTCGCACCAAATGTAACGTCGGAACAAAAAACCTGGTCCCCCTGCTTTACTCCTGCCAGCTTTACAGCCATATGTAATGCTGCAGTACCTGCTGAAAGCGCTACTGCATATTTACAGCCTACTTTTTCGCAAGTAATTCTCTCTACCTCGTTAATATTCTTCCCAACAGTAGACATCCAATTCGTCTCATATGCTTCCTTCACATATGTGAGCTCCGTACCATGCATGGTAGGAGAAGATAACCATACTTTATTATCAAATGCTTTAAATTCCATAATATTTTTCTTTTATTTACTCCTCTGTAAAATTCATAAACGGCAAATGAAAGGACGGGAATCCTCCTTGATCCGTTATCAACGCAATAATCGGTCTGGCGTAAGACATCAAAAGTGCCGGTGCGTTTACACTGATTAAATCTTCAAAAAAATCTGATGCAACAGGCTCTTCCACTTCAAACTTTGCCATTATTACAATTGTGCAAACAAATGGTGCCGTTTCCCCCGGTTGACCAATAGTCAGCTTCAAACGAACGAATGCTCGTCTGTCTGCCTCAATCACCGCATTTGATACTTCGCTCCCTATCTGAAAACCTTCAAACTTACTTTCATCAAATTCTTCATTTACATGAAATTCTAAATCCTGAACGTGAGGGTCTGTAAATTGAAATCCACTTTTTTTCAAACCTATTCTCCTTTCGCCTAGCACGCCCAATTTTCCTGCCAATTACGACCTCCGGAGCCATAACTGCGAGCTTTGTTTGTTACTACAAATCTTTCTGCCGGAACACGCTCCCTATGCTTTTCTGCATACATATATGCCGCTGCATCTAGTTTCAGAGTTCTTTCTATACATTTTCTTTCTTCAAACATTTCATTGCAGATATTTGCACAATAAGCATCCTTTTCACTATCATACTTAAGCACAAAATCTTCATCCGGTAAAATGTTAATGTCTATTTCCTGTAAGGTCTTCCATTCTGCCACTTCACCTTTTTCTTCTGTGTAGGTAATAAACAACAGACTATTCCCTGCACATTCAAAGCATTCACGTACTGTAATCAACTTTAACAGCATCTGCAGAATTGTCTCTTTGCTCACCTGGCACAGCACCCATTTCAGTGCATATCGCATCTCGTAGCACACGCCAATATATCGATTGCCTGCATCATCCAAACAAATAAACAAGACATTTTCTTCTTCAAATTTCATGAAAACCTTTTCAAGGTACAGGTTTCCAATGCCGCTAACATTTTCAAAATATTTTTCTTTCATATGCTTATATCACCACCTCTTCAAAATATTTATAAGGTGCCACATCACGATACAGCCACCAATCCACATGTGAATCGGTACTTTTCTCTTTTCTTTCTCTTGTTCTTCCGCTTATTCCACATTCAGGTACTGTCACTCCCTGCAACAGTATCCGATTAGGATGCGTTTCCTTCAAAGTAATTTTAAAATAATTTAGGATATCCTCTATATTCTCATAGCAAGATACGGAAAGCTGGTCTATATTATCTCTGCACTTTTCTAAAAACTGTTCTTTATTTCTTACAACCTTCAAACCGGATATCACCTCATCATAATAGTTCAAAAAGGCTGTGTGATCATTTTGCCCATACTTTCCTACCCTATATACCGGAATTGCCTCTTTCCGTCCATGCTTTTGTATTTCTGAACACACTTTATCTGTATAGTAATCTGGAAAAATTTTTATGTCTGTTACTTTCACTATACCTAGTTCCTCTTTTCTTGTCTATCCCCTATACTTCCTCACCATACTGATACGTCGTCACAATCTCCTTCACTCGCCTACGAATGTCCTCATTCTTCTCATTCTTGGCATCCTCGGCCAGCTTGTGCAGCTGCTTCTCAAACAAATCTACATCAAAATCTATCGGCTTACCGATATAAATCATCTTATTGGCAGTCTTTTGCAGCCCCTCTTCACTCATCAGGAGCTCTTCGTACATCTTTTCGCCCGGACGTAAACCGGTAAACTGAATCTCAATATCCTCGCCCACCTTATAACCGGACAGTTTTATCAGGTTTTTAGCCAGATCCACAATCTTCACCGGCTCGCCCATATCCAGAACAAAGATTTCGCCGCCCTTAGCATAGGCACCTGCCTGCAGTACCAGAGACACTGCCTCCGGTATAGTCATAAAGTAACGGATAATATTAGGGTCTGTCACAGTCACAGGGCCACCTGCCGCAATCTGCTGCTTAAACAGCGGAATTACACTGCCGTTACTGCCCAGTACATTACCAAAGCGCACTGCCACAAAGTTGGTATCAGACTTCTGATTCATCATCTGGATAACCATTTCACACATACGTTTGGACGCGCCCATGATATTAGTAGGATTCACCGCCTTGTCCGTAGAAATCAGTACAAAACGCTCCACACCGTACTTTGCCGCCGCCTGTGCAGTCTTGTAAGTACCCATCACGTTGTTCTTAATAGCCTCATTCGGGCTGTCCTCCATCAACGGCACGTGCTTGTGCGCTGCAGCATGGTACACCACATTTGGTCTGTAAGTCGCAAAAATATCGTTCATACGCTTGGTATTGCGCACAGAAGCAATCAGTACCACCAGATTGAGCTCCGGATACTTACGACGCAGCTCCTGCTGAATATCGTAGGCATTGTTCTCGTAAATATCTACAATAATGAGCTGCTTTGGATTGTGACTGGCTACCTGACGGCAAAGCTCACTGCCTATAGAGCCACCGCCACCGGTCACCATAATGACCTTGCCACTGACATAGCCCATTACCTCATCCAGATCTGTCTGGATAGGCTCACGTCCCAGCAGGTCCTCGATATCCACATCCTTCAGCTTGGCAATGGACACCTCGCCGTTAATCAGCTGATACATACCCGGTAACGTCCGAAGCTTGCAGCCCGTTTCCTTACATATCTCAATAAATTCCTTCTTGGTCTGAGTGCTCACAGATGGGATGGCCAAAATAATCTCATCAATGCTATACTCGCCTACTGCATCCATAATCTTATCTCTGCCACCAACAATAGGAATCCCACGCATATACTTGCCGTGGCATCCCGGACCATCATCTATAATACACTTTACATTCAGCTTCACATACTGGCTGCTTTCTATCTCTTTGATAATCGCATTGCCCGCAGCACCGGCGCCGATAATCATCACATTCACGCCATCCTTGTGACTCAACGCACGACGCTTAGAGCTAATCAGACGCAGTACTCTATAACTGAAACGAATACCACAGGTACATACCGTCATCAGAAACCAGAAGAGTATGTAATAACTCTTTGGCATATCCTTCTGCAAAGCTTCACACAGCACAAACTGTGCAAGTGCTGTGGTGGTGGTTGCAAAAATAATATTCAAAAGCTCCGTGGCACTGGCATATCGCCATACACTCTTGTACAGCTTCCATCCGGTATACATCCCAAGGGTAAGTACAATTAACCAAGGAAGCATCAGCTCCCATCTACGCAAATATACCTGTTCAATACTAAGTATCTTGAAATCATAGCGAATATATAACGCTGCAAAGGAAGCAATAAAAACAGACATAACATCCAATAGTACCAACGCAATTATTCGGTTCTTTGGTATTTTTAAGAAATCTTTACGTTCACTCATCTAGTCTTTCCCCCACGTTTTTCTACATTATACCCCAAGAGGATATAAAAAACAATAGTAGCCTCCCCCTAAATCATTGGGTAATTCTTCAATATTTTCTATATTTTGCACAATATAGCGGTCACTTTCTTAAGCATATGTTACCACTTCTTAAGTTTCTCTGCAATAGTTCTTGCAAATTATTAAGTATTTTTTAAGATACACATCGCTGCTAAGATGTCAATTCCTCAAACACCCTATCGGAACAACATACACACCATCACGACGGCAATATGCGTAATCTCCTGTTCCCGTCACAACCATAAGAAAAGATGGTGCGTTCATCTTGTCAGTATCAATCTTGGCTGCCATTGATTTCAGACTTTTTGCACCTTCTTCGATGAGCCTGTCGCCGCCAAGCTTAATCTCAATCAGTCCGTATTTGCCGTTTCTCAAATGGATAACCGCATCACATTCCTGCCCATCTTTATCCCTGTAATGGTAAACCCCGCCGTTTAGTGCATCTGCAAAAACACGAAGGTCTCTGATGCAGAGTGTTTCAAAAAGAAAACCGAAAGTCTTCAAGTCGTTCACCAAGTCATTTGGGCCAATACCCAAAGCCGCAGCCGCAATAGATGGGTCAATATAATACCGGGTGTCGGATGAGCGAATAGCGGTTTTAGACCGTAGATTTGGATTCCATGCAGGCATATCTTCTACAACGAAGATTTTGCGAAGTGCATTGACATAAGCCGCTACAGTTTCTTCGCTAATCGGTGTCTCGTCATTTGCAGCAATATCCTGTGCCAGCACGGTGTTGGGCACTTGTCCTCCTTGATTTCTTGCATAGGAACGCATGAGCCTCCGAACTCTTTCGGGATTTTTCTGTACATTGTCTGCCCGGTTAATATCAGAGTGAACAACAGCATCGTAGTAATCCATCGCTTGGTCTAATGCAATTTCATCGCGCATATCTACCGCTTGTGGCCATCCACCTCGACATATCAAAAAAGCCAAACGATCGATGTTAAGATTGGAAGCACCGTCGATCTCTGTACCCCCATCAAACAAGTCTTTCAGGCTGACTTCTCCGGTAGAATCTCCGGATTCATATAAGCTCATAGGCCGCATGGTCAACCAGGAAAAACGTCCTGTGCCGGAATGCGTGATTTCTTTAGTATCAGCAGGAACAGCAGAACCAGTGAGTACAAACTGTCCAAGCTCGCCACGATGATCCACTTCAAAGCGAATGGCATCCCATAGCTTGGGAGCAAGCTGCCATTCGTCGATAAGTCTTGGTGTTGCACCTTTTAACAATCGTTTAGGATTCAACTCCGCCAAGGTAAGGTTCTGTTCTTTCTTCTCCGGATCATCCATATACAAAACACTGGCAGCAAACTGTTCGGCGGTAGTGGTTTTACCACACCACTTAGGCCCCTCGATTAAGACCGCACCTTTTCCTTCCAATTTTCGTTTTAGAATGTCGTCTGCGATTCGTTCCCTGTAATTCTTCATTCGAAACACCTCGTTTTCATTCATGTTACCTATAGTATACACCATAATCACAAATTATACAAACATTTTCCGACGATTGTCTAAATATTTTTCCGACACTTGGCAAAATATTTTTCCGACGTTTGGCGAGAAATTAGTATAGCAAAAAGGGCGAAGCCTCTTACAGCCCCGCCCTCATAAAGGATATTCAAAAAATAACAGCCACTCTTCTAATTAATACAAACCACTCTCATATTCCCTGGTCTTCTTTGCCACGATTCCGATACATGGAAGCAGTGCAATCAGGTTCGGAAGTACCATCAGGCCATTAAACATGTCGGACAGATTCCATACCAAATCTACCTTTAAGGTAGAACCAACTACTACGAATGCAATTACAATGACTGCGTAAAGCTTTACCGCCTTGTTGCCGAATAAAGAGCGAACATTTACTTCGCCAAAGTAGTACCAGCCGATGATGGTGGTGAAGGCAAAGAATAGCATACATACAGCAATAAAAATGTTACCGAAGTTGCCGAAGCCTGCATTAAATGCGGTCTGTGCCAGCTCAGAACCTGTCTGTCCGGAGCTGAGTGCACCTGTAGAAAGGATTACCAGTGCGGTCATGGTTAAAATGACAAATGTGTCAATAAATACACCCATCATAGCAAGGATACCCTGCTCGCTTGGATGCTTTACCTCAGCGGTAGCATGTGCATGAGGGGTAGAACCCATACCTGCTTCGTTAGAGAACAGACCTCTTGCCACACCATAGCGCATAGCTTTCTGAACGGTTACACCCAGTGCACCACCCATCACTGCCTGAGGAGCAAATGCACCCACGAAGATATCTTTCACTGCCTGTACCAGTCCTGCCGGATTCATAGCAAGGATAACGATACTACCTATGATATACAAAAGTGCCATAATCGGTACAATCTTTTCTGTGAAACGTGCAATACGCTTAATACCACCAATAAAGATGACACCTGCTACGATTGCTACAAAAATACCAACGATAAGCGGATTTACACCAAAGGCGTTCTTGAAGGATGCACCGATGGAGTTAGACTGTACCATGTTGCCCATAAAGCCCAGAGCAAGGATAATTGCTACTGAGAAGAAGGTGGACAGGAACTTGCCGAATTTACCCTTGAATATGTACTTAATATAGTAAATCGGACCGCCTACATACTTACCATTATCTTCTTTTCTGGTGATCTGAGCCATCACAGCCTCACCGTAAATAGTAGCCATACCAAAGAAGGCTGCCAGCCACATCCAGAAAATAGCACCTGCACCACCTGCTGCAATAGCGGTAGCCGCACCTGCAATATTACCTGTACCTACCTGAGCTGCAATAGCGGTCGTCAATGCCTGGAAGGAGCTTAAGCCCTTATTGCCGTCCTTGCCATGCAGAGAGAAGTTGCCAAACAGCATCTTCATACCTTCCTTAAACTTACGTACCTGTACAAACCTGAGCTTGAAGGTGTAGAATACACCGGTACCTACCAAAAGCACTAAAAGTGCATAGTCCCAAAGGACTGTGTTGACAAATGCAACAATTTTTTCAATGATTTCCATTTCTTTTTCCTCTTTTCTTGTGTAATAAAAAGCCCCGGGAGCAAGCTCTCGGGGCGGTAATATACATAACAGTGTCGTACACACAAAGATACATAATCCTAATATACTTCTGTTAGCTTATCACTGTCCTTTGGCCTGAGAGTTTCGCGGACTTTTAAAGTCCACTTTCACCTTCGGCACCCGTCATCGGGATTCTCCAGTGTGTCATCCAACTACAGTCACGTTTCTAAAGTGTGTGTGAGCGCTCTCCACCATGCACTTTAGATGCATTCCTGCAGCCTTCTTCTGACTTGCTATGCAATTATTGTCATTCATTATAGCCATACTGACAAGCTTTGTCAATACTCATTTTGCAAAATCATTTCTTCTTGCCACCGATTTTTGCCATAATCCATACAAAGACCATGATAACTACCAGTGCTACGAAGATTCCCAGCATGCCCTTCCACATAATTTCCAGGGCCTGCATAATTGTTACTGTATTCATACTAAACCATCCCTTCTATTCGTTATATTATAAGAACTGACTTACCAGACTGATTACCAGACCGCCTGCCACTACGGAAGCAATCTGGCCGGATACATTGGCACCTGCCGCATGCATAATCAGTATATTGGAAGGGTCCTCCTGCAAAGCAAGCTTCTGTACCACGCGGGAAGACATAGGGAATGCAGAAATACCTGCACCGCCAATCATCGGATTAATCTTTTTCTTCAGGAACAGATTCATAAACTTAGCCAGCAATACGCCACCGATGGTGTCCATAACGAATGCAAACAGACCGATTACCATAATCAATATAGTCTCCACTCTTACAAAGTCCTCAGCCTTCATACTGAAGGAAATAGTAATACCAAGGAGCAATGTTACCAGATTTGCCAGCTGATTCTGCGCAGTATCAGACATGGTACCCAGTACGCCACATTCACGAATCAGGTTACCAAACATGAGGAAGCCTACCAATGCTACGGACTGTGGTGCTACCAGACCTACGATAATGGTTACTGCCACAGGGAAAATAATACGCATGGTCTTAGAAACATTTTCAGGCTTGTACTCCATATGTATACATCTTTCCTTCTTGGTAGTTACAAGCTTGATAGCCATAGGCTGTACAATCGGCACCAGCGCCATGTAAGAATAAGCAGCCACTGCGATAGCACCCACATAACCGCTCTTTAATACCTGAGATACCAGAATAGCCGTAGGGCCGTCCGCTGCACCGATAATACCGATAGATGCTGCATCCTTAATATCAAAGCCCAAAACAGCTGCCAACAAAATAGCTGCAAAAATACCAAACTGTGCGCCTGCACCAAACAGGAACATAGAAGGCATGGAAAGAAGCGGACCAAAGTCAATCATCGCTCCAATACCTATAAATAACAGAATAGGCATTGCTTCGGAAGCATTAATACCTACATCAAACAACCACTCAATAATACCATGTGCTTCTACACCGCCTACCATCTGATTTAATACACCTGATAACGGTAAGTTTACGAGAATCGCACCAAATCCCATAGGGAGCAGCAAAGATGGCTCATATTCCTTCTTAATAGCCAGCCAGATTAAAACAATACCAACCGCAATCATAACCAGAGCTTTCCAGCCGCCGCCTTCAAAGTCCAGGAGTGCTCTGACCCCTTCCAATAAATAGTCCATTACTATTTCCTCCTCACATTTGTATAAATTGCTTTAAAAACGCATACCGTGTTATTCTAACACAAACTGACAAAATATGCTACTATAAAATTTGCAAAATATGGCATTCTAATATATGAAAATCACTGCATTTTTGCACGTTAAATTTTTATATCGTGCATAATTATGAATTGAAATCCCACAGAAATTATAGTATCATTAAATATTATAACAAAATTTCGAAGTTGACGAAAGGAGATCGTGATTTGAAACACTATTACGAAGACATTAACAGTGTCTTAGCCGAAACCAAAAGCTCTGCCGAAGGTCTTTCCATGCAGGAGGCCGAGGCACGCCTGTTATCAAACGGCAAAAACAAGCTGGCAGAAGCCAAAAAGGATTCCCTTTTAAAGCGCTTTATCAACCAGCTCATGGACCCAATGATTCTGATTCTTTTAGCAGCTGCCGCTATCAGTGGTGTACTGGCTGTGGTAGAGAATGAAAGCTTTGCAGATGTTATTATTATTCTGGCAGTAGTTATTATCAATGCTGTTTTGGGTGTATATCAGGAAAGCAAGGCCGAGAAGGCTATCGAAGCCCTTCAGGAAATGTCCGCTGCTACCTCCAAGGTATTGCGTAACGGTCAGGTCAAGATTGTACACAGCGAAGACCTTGTTGTGGGTGATATTGTCCTGTTGGAAGCAGGTGACGCAGTGCCTGCCGACGGACGACTGATTGAAAATGCCAGCCTCAAGGTTGAGGAGGCCGCACTTACCGGTGAATCCGTTCCGGTAACCAAATTTATTGATATTATTAACCTGACAGACTGCGCAAAGGACGTTCCTCTCGGCGACAGAAAGAACATGGTTTACATGGGGTCTACAATCGTTTATGGACGTGGTAAGGCTGTTATCACTGCCACCGGTATGGATACCGAAATGGGTAAGATTGCTGACGCTCTGGCTAACGCTGAGGAAGGTCAGACTCCTCTCCAGATTAAGTTAAGCCAGCTTTCCAAGATTCTTACCTGGTTAGTGCTTGGTATCTGTGTGGTTATCTTTGCCGTACAGACCCTTCGTTCCGGTGGTCTTTCCTTTGAAAGTGTATTAGACTCCTTTATGGTTGCTGTATCTTTAGCAGTTGCTGCTATTCCGGAAGGTCTTGCAGCGGTAGTAACCGTAGTACTTTCTATCGGTGTTACCAATATGTCCAAGCGTAATGCCATTATCAGACGTTTAACGGCTGTAGAAACCTTAGGCTGTGCCCAGATTATCTGCTCTGACAAGACCGGTACTCTGACCCAGAACAAGATGACCGTTGTAGACTTCTTTGGCGAGGACGAACAGCATCTTGCAAAGGCTATGGCTCTTTGCTGTGACGCAGAGCTTGCCGACGATGGTACCGTAAACGGTGAACCTACCGAGGCTGCCCTGGTTGTCTGGGCAAATAAGCTTGGTCTGCCAAAGTATGAATTAAAGGCTTCCAATCCACGTAGTGGTGAAGCTCCTTTTGACTCCGGTCGTAAGCTGATGTCTACCGTACACCTTGTAGATGGTCAGTATATTCAGTACACCAAGGGCGCTCCTGACGTTATTCTGGACCGTTGTAAATATTACCTCAAGGACGGCAAGCCGGTTCCTATGACCGCCGAATACAAGGCTGAAATTTTAAAGAGCAATAAAGCTATGGCTGACAAAGCGCTCCGTGTACTTGCCTGTGCACAACGTATTTGGGATAAAGAGCCTGTTTATGAAGCAGAAGTTTTAGAGTATGACCTTTGCTTTGTGGGCTTAAGTGGTATGATTGACCCGGTTCGTCCGGAAGTAAAGGATGCTATTGCAGAATGTAAGACCGCCGGCATCCGTGCTATTATGATAACCGGTGACCACATCGACACTGCTGTTGCTATTGCCAAGGAGCTTGGTATTCTGGGTGCAGACCGCAAGGCTATTACCGGTTCCATGTTAAACGACATGAGTGACGACGAATTTGCCCGTGAATTATCCAATATTTCAGTATATGCACGTGTGCAGCCGGAGCACAAAACCCGTATTGTTAACGCTTGGCGTGCAGCCGGTTACGTTACTGCTATGACAGGCGACGGTGTAAACGATGCTCCTTCTATCAAGTCCGCTGATATCGGCGTTGGTATGGGTATTACCGGTACAGACGTTACCAAAAACGTTGCCGACATGGTTCTGACCGATGACAACTTTGCTACCATTGTAGGTGCCGTTGAGGAAGGCCGTCGTATTTACGACAATATCCGTAAGGCTATCCAGTTCCTCTTAGGCTCCAATATGAGTGAGGTTATCAGTATCTTCGTTGCTACCTTAATGGGCTTTACCATTTTGAAGCCGGTACACCTTCTGTGGATTAACCTTGTAACAGACTGTTTCCCTGCTCTTGCACTGGGTATGGAAGAGGCTGAGCCTGATATCATGCACCGAAAGCCAAGAAATGCGAAAGCAGGCATCTTCTCTGACGGTATGGGCATTGATATTGCTTACCAGGGTCTTATGGTATCCGCTTTGGTACTCCTGTCCTACTTTGTAGGTCACTTTATGGAAACAGGTAACTGGGCTATCGAAAACAGCCCTGCAGGTACTACCATGGCGTTCCTGACCATGTCCATGGCTGAAATTTTCCACAGCTTTAACATGCGTTCACAGCGCGGCAGTATCTTCCGCCTGCCTAGACAAAACAAGATTTTAATGGGTGCTGCAGTCCTTACACTGATTGCTACCACCTTAGTATGCGAGGTTCCGTTCCTTGCAAATGCTTTCGGCTTCACTGCCGTTACCCTGGCAGAATACCTGGTTCCTATTCTCCTCGGTGTACTGGTAGTTCCGATTGTGGAAATTGTTAAGCTGGTACAGCGTGCCTTAAAGAAATAATTTATATACAAAAAGGACACTCTTTGGAACAATGTATATGCTCTGAAAAGTGTCCTTAATTTTTCAAATCTACTCCATATGCTCTAATACCACATCCGGCGGCGTAATAATCGCGATAGGCCACTGTGGGTCCGGTCCGAAATGCATACGCTCTACTGAACAAAACTCAGGCCCATTGTCATTGCCCAGATCATATACCCAGTGGTAACCATTCTTGTAACCT
>JAZRRW010000025.1:0-13048 GCA_045651105.1 Lachnospiraceae bacterium | reverse complement strand
ATAGACAATAAATAATTGGTAACACATTGGTAACAAATAGTTTGTTTTTAGCCCATAAATAGGGAATGAGGATTTTTCCCGCGTATAATTTCATATCAATATTTCAGCTTACAAAAGATAACACCATGCAGACGGGCGTAGTTTGTGTGGTGTTTTTGATGCCCAAAATCAAACAATTCCGGATACATCATTATTTATTGTTTTTTTATGAAAGGAATTAATTATGAGTTATCCAGAATTCAGAGAAGAAATTTTCAATATCCTGAAGGGTATGGTACCTGCAAATGTCAGGATTGAGCTAATAAATGTAGAAAAGTTAAACAGCAGTATGCGACATGGCATATCTTTTCAAAAGGAAGGAGAGTGCTATGCTCCTACCATTTATTTAGAGCCTTTTTATAATAGCTTCCGTAATGGAAAGGATATTGAGACATTAGCCGGGGAAGTACTTCGTTGTTATGCAGAAGAGACCTGTGAGTTACCGGAATGTGTTTTTAAGCTGGAGCATTTTGAAAGCGCCAGAGAAAATATTTACTGTAAGCTGATACACATTGCTGAGAATCAGAAGCTTTTACAGGAGACTCCTCATATTACTTATCTGGACTTTGCTATTGTGCCCTATTTTGAGATAGACAATGATAAGCTGTATAGGGGCAGTGTGCAGTTAAAAAGGGAGCACGCCAAGTCTTGGGAGATTAGTGAGGAGGAACTGTTAAGCTGGGCGGTTCGGCACACTTTTGAGACAAAGGGTGTACTTTTTAAGCCTATGTCTGAGATTTTGTCAGCCTTTATATCAAAAGGAGGCGGAGAAATTTATGACCGTGCGCATTCAGGAATGTTTGTGCTTACCAATCAGGATAAGTATCTGGGGGCGGTTTTGATTTATTTCCCGGAGGTTCTTCGTATGATTGCAGAAAAGTTAGGCGAGGATTTTTATATGCTGCCTGCTTCTGTGCATGAATGGGTAATTGTACCGGAGTCCTTTGTTGTGGAGGAGTCCTCCATGTTGTCCACAGTTCAGCGTATTAATGATTTGGAGGTGTTGGAGGAAGAGGTGCTTTCCTACAATATTTACCGCTATTTTACAAGTTCACAAAAAATTCACGTTTTTAAGTCTGTAAAATATAAAAATTACTAGACATTTTCTTCAGCCTGTGCTATGATAGCAAAGGTGGCGTAATAATTTCGTAATATATTACAGTTTTGTGTCCGTAGTCTAATGGATAGAACGGAGGCCTCCGACGCCTTTAATGCAGGTTCGATTCCTGTCGGACACACTCCGCCACCTTTGCAATTATTAGATAGTGAGGTTATTATGAAGTTTAAAAGTAGCGTGAAGTTATTAATTCCTATTTGTGTAATACTGATTGTTGCAGTAAGTGTTGCAGCGGCTTTAATTACACGTGAGGATGCTATTGTTGCCAACGAAACAGCTACCAGTATTACAACCGAAGAGACTATTTCCGCAATCAGTGCTGACAACCCTTTGGAAGGAGATAAGATTCCTGAGCTGAATGAATTAGTGCTCAAGTATTTAAACGCATTGGCAGATGGTAATGTGGACACGATCAGTTCCATTACCAACAATATGACGGATATTGAGCGTATTCGAGTTACAGAGCTTGGGAAGTATATTGATGCTTTCCCTGAGTACAATGTTTTTTCCAAAATCGGACCTGTGGAGGGCAGTTATATTGTGTATGCAGCTGCCAGAGCAAAGTTCCCGGGCATAGATGAGCCTATTCCGGGCATTTATTGTTTCTATGTATGTACGGATGAACAAGGGAAATTTTATTTTAACGAAGGTACCCTCACAGAGGAGGAGCAGGTTTATATTGATGCTATCAATGCAGATGAGTCTGTGATTGATTTGATGGAGTCTATTGATGAAGAGTACAAGGCCATTTATAGTGGCGATGAAAAGATTCGTAATTTTATTGACTTAATGCAGAGTGAGATTCGCGGAGCAGTAGGTACTGCTTTGGCAAGCGCGGCGGCAGAGACGGCAGCTGAGACAGAGAGTACAGAGCCTGTGTCAGAGGATCCTACGATTTTGCATAAGGCATGTGAAGCGGTTACTACAGCCACTATTAATGTGCGTGCGTCTGACAGTGAATCAGCAGATAAGTTGGGAAGCATAACAAAGGGTTCTACCATTGATGTTATCGAAATTCGTGTAAACGGCTGGGCCAAGATTAGCTACCAGGGAAAGGATGCGTATTTAAAGACGGATTATCTTGAGGTTTTGGAAGAGCCGGATGAAGCAGGTACCGGAGAAAATGTTGCTAATGGTACAGTGGTAACGACTACTACGGTAAATGTGCGCTCCGAAGCCAGTACGGATTCTAACAGGATTGGTCAGGTTACAGGCGGCACAAAGCTTGATTGGATTGCAGACGTGGAAGGTGGTTTTAGTAAGATTATTTTCGATGGCAAGGTTGGTTATATTAAATCTGACTATCTGACAAAGCAATAATAGTATATATTTTTTCATTAGGACACAAACTAGAGAGAGGCTTTTAGGGGCTTCTCTCTATTTTATAGTTTAGGCAGCTGAGCGGCCACATGGCTGTCTGTTAAGGGGTGTGTTATGAAAAATCAGGACCAGGTTATATTGCATGAGATACAAAAAAATACACATATGGGGATGGAAACCATTGATGCATTGATGCCCAGAATAAGGGACGAGGATTTTGCAAAAGAGCTGGCAAAGCATTCTATGATGTATGGAGAATTCTATGAAAAGGCTACCAACGAGCTTTTGAAGGAAGATCAAAGATTATATAAGGATGTGGCCGGAACAAATATGTTGCTCAGAGGTAATATCTGGGTGCAGACCTTTATGGATGGTTCTACCAGTCATATGGCCAGGATGGTTATAGAAGGGGCAGGTAGAGGCATTACAGATATATGCAAGGTCCTTAATCACAACAGGCATGCTTCCGGAAATATTTCTGCCATGGCAAGGGAGTTGATGGATAAGGAGGAACAGACCATTAGCAGGTTAAGGGATTATTTATAAAGAAGAGGCTGCAGATCATATTTGGCACTGGCAATTGTTCATCATAAATGGTATAATGTTGACAGAAATGTGAAATGGTGGTTGAAGTTATGGAAGAGGGTACACGTTTAAATAAATACATGGCACAATCAGGTCTGTGCTCCCGCAGAGAGGCGGACAGGTATATTGAAGCCGGGCAGGTATATATTAATGGTATGAAGGCAGAGGTAGGTCAGCAGGTATATCCCGGGGATAAAGTGACCATCGGTGCTAAGGAATTGCGGGATGCAGGCCGCAAGGTTGTTTTGGCGTGGTATAAGCCTATAGGGGTCACCTGTACGGAAAAGGATCCTCATGCCAAGTATAAAATAGGTGATGTTTTTAAATATCCGGTGCGTGTGACCTATGCCGGGAGGCTGGACAAGGATAGTGAGGGGTTATTAATACTGACCAATGACGGTGACTTGATTCAGCGTATGATGCGAGGGGCTAACGGTCATGAAAAGGAGTACGTGGTTAAGGTGGATAAGGAGCTGACGGAGGAATTTCAGCAGTCTATGCAAACAGGGCTTTATTTGCCCGAGCTAGAGCGGACCACCAGACCTTGTAAGGTAAAGATAGAGGGTAAATATACATTTCGCATTGTACTGACTCAGGGCTTAAACAGACAAATCAGGCGTATGTGTGAGGCTTTGGGATATCAGGTGAAGAGTTTAAAGCGTGTACGTGTAGTAAATGTGGAACTGGGAAGTTTGAAGCCTGGAGAGTATAGAGAATTAACAGTAGAAGAGCAGAAGACCCTATATGTTACATGTGGTAAGGAGTTTTTATGAATACATCCAAATTAGACAGAATCAAAGAGTTAACGGGGATTTTAAAGGAGGCCGCAGAGGCCTATTATGCCAAGGACGTGGAAATTATGTCCAATTTAGAGTATGACAGGCTTTATGATGAGTTGGTGCAGTTAGAAGAGGAAACAGGCATTATTCTGGCTGGAAGCCCAACCCAGACGGTAGGTTATGCGGCGGTGGATGAGCTTCCTAAGGAAGCTCATGATAAGCCGATGCTTTCCCTGGCAAAGACCAAGTCACGTGAGGAGCTTCAGGATTGGCTGATGGACAAGGAAGGGCTTTTAAGCTGGAAATTAGACGGTCTTACCATTGTCCTTACATATGAGGAGGGTAAGCTTTCTAAAGCGGTTACCAGAGGCAATGGCGAGGTCGGTGAGGTAATTACTGCCAATGCCAAATGCTTTCAGAATGTACCGCTGTCTATTCCTCATAAGGGAAGACTGGTACTTCGTGGCGAGGCCGTTATCAGCTACAGTGATTTTGAGAAAATTAACGCTGCCATTCAGGATGAGACCTTAAAATACAAAAATCCCAGAAACCTCTGTTCCGGCTCTGTCCGGCAGTTAAATAGTGCGGTGACGGCAGAACGGAGTGTAAATTTTTATGCCTTTTCACTGGTGCAATGTGAGGGCATGGGATTTGTAACCAGAGAGGAGCAGGTCAGGTTTTTACAAAATATGGGCTTTGCTACAGTTCCGTATGTAAAGGTAAACAGAGACAGTATTTTGGAGGCTATAGAAGGCTTTGCTAAAGAGGTTGAGGATTATGATATTCCAAGCGACGGTCTGGTGCTTATATTAGACGATATTGCTTACGGGGAGAGTCTGGGACGTACCAGCAAGTTTCCAAGGGATTCCATTGCTTTTAAATGGGCGGATGAATTAAAGGAGACCACATTGCTGGAAATAGAGTGGAGTGCATCCAGAACAGGGCTTATCAATCCGGTAGCCATTTTTGAGCCTGTAGAGCTGGAGGGTACAACAGTCAGCCGTGCCAGTGTGCACAATATCAGTATTGTGCGGGCTTTGAAGCTGGGACTGGGAGACCGTGTGACAGTATACAAAGCCAATATGATTATTCCCCAGATTGCAGAAAATCTGGACCGGTCAGATACTCTGGAAATCCCGTGTGCCTGCCCGGTTTGCGGAGGTGTTACCGAGGTGCGTCAGATTAACGAGGGTCAGTTTTTGTACTGTACCAACGAGTCCTGTGCAGCTAAGAAAATTAAATTATTTGCGTTGTTTGTAGGTCGTGACGGATTGAATATTGACGGTATGAGCGAAGCTACTTTGGAAAAGTTTATTGCAAAAGGCTTCCTGCATGAATTCAGTGACTTATATCATTTGGAGCGCTATAAGGACGAAATTATATCCATGGAGAGCTTTGGGCAGAAAAGTTATGACAAATTAATTCAGGCTATCGAAGCCTCCCGAAAAACCATCTTGCCAAAGGTGCTTTATGGACTTGGTATTTCCGGTGTGGGGCTGGCTACAGCCAAGTTGATTTGTAAGCATTTTCAGTATGATTTTGCGGCTATGGAGCAGGCTGGCGTAGAGGAACTTAGTGAGATTGAAGGTATTGGTGACGTGATTGCTCAGGCCTTCGTAACCTACTTTGCCTCCAAGGACAATCGTGCCATGGTGGGCAGATTGCTTGAGGAGCTGGATATACAGGTAGAAAAGGTGGATGTTGCGTCTCAGACCTTGACAGGTCAGGTTGTTGTGATTACAGGCTCTTTGGAGCTTTACGAAAACCGCAATGCATTAAAGGATGCCATTGAAGCTAAGGGTGGTAAGGTGACAGGCAGCGTAACGGCTAAGACGCATTATCTGATTAATAATGATATTGCTTCTACATCTTCCAAGAACAAAAAAGCCAAGGAATTAGGAGTTCCTATTATAACCGAGAAAGAGTTTGCAGAGCAGTTTCTTTAGAGGGGGTGGTACGTACAATGGAGTAATGAAGGCTGCAATTAAATTTACTGATTAAAATTAATTATAAAATACTAATAGCCAAGAACTCCTTTTTATGGTAAAATAATTCTAATTACGTTTCGAGGAGTAAAAGTATGCCAATTAAAACACAAAGCGATTTGCCTGCTAAAAGTATTTTAGAGCATGAAAATATATTTGTAATGGATGAATTCCGTGCGATGCATCAGGATATTCGTCCGCTTAGAATTTGTATTTTGAATTTGATGCCGATTAAAGAGGATACGGAGCTGCAGCTTTTACGTGCGTTATCTAACACGCCGTTGCAGGTGGATGTGACCTTTATGAAGATGTCCAGCCATGTGTCTTTAAATACATCTGCAAATCATTTAAATAAATTTTATCACGATTTTGATGAAATAAAGGATCAGAAGTTTGACGGTATGATTATTACCGGAGCACCGGTGGAGCAGTATGCTTTTGAAGAGGTGGATTACTGGGAGGAGCTGGTAGAAGTTATGGACTGGACCAGAGACAATGTAACCAGTACCTTACATATTTGTTGGGGTGCACAGGCCGGTGTATATCATCATTTTGGTATTCAGAAGGAGATACTGCCTGCTAAGTTGTTTGGTATTTTTGAACACAAGGTTTCCAATCGTAAGATACCGTTAGTTCGAGGTTTTGATGATTATTTTATGGCACCGCACAGCAGACATACCACGGTGTCTGCAGAGCAGATTCATAATTGTCCGGCACTGACGGTTCTGGCAGAGAGTGATGAGGCCGGTATTTTCCTTTGCATGACAGAGGGCGGTCGTCAAATTTTTGTAATGGGACATCCGGAGTATGACCGCTATACGCTGCACAATGAATATATGCGCGATTTGAATAAAGGCTTGGATATTGAACTTCCGGTGAATTATTATCCGGACAATGACCACACCAAGAAACCTAGATTACAGTGGAGGAGTCATAGTAACAATCTTTATAGTAACTGGCTAAACTACTACGTATATCAGGCTACACCATATGATTTGTACGAAAAGGTTGAAAAATAAGAAATTTTGGGTTGTAGTAAACTGCGAAAGGGATATTTAAAATGAAAAGAGTAATATTTTTAATTTGTTGGATAATGTTGACAATATTTTATTGTTGGAATTTATCAGATGTTGGTAGGTCCATGGGAGCAAATACTAATAGCGCTATTGAAGCATATTCTGAAATGATGGTTAAATATGGTGGAACAACAACTGATTCAGAAAACCTAGGAAGTGCAATGGCAGATATGTGGAGTTATGGTGAATTTCACAATCTTTCGAAAGAGTTTAAAACAGACTTTACTATAATAGGAGTAACAACTGTAATCTATATTTTTATGACAATCCTTTTTTATCATTTTGGCTTGAAAACCAAGAGATTAAAAGAAAAAACTATGTAGACTCAAGAACTGAGAATTGAAACTTAGATTCCTACATGATATTATAGAGAGAGATAGGTAACCACCTTCAAAGTGGTTGGCCTCGTTAAATTGGGAAAATCCTGCTTTGTATGAGCCAAGTACAAGACAGGATTTTTATTTGCGCTTGTTGTGTCTATCTATATATGATAGCAGTGAAATGAGAAATGAACTACCAAGGAACAATAATTGTGTAAAAACAATTGACATAATACATAGAATTGAGTAGTATAATAGATACAAGTAACTATCCCAATCTTTGTTAAGGCTAGATAAGGATGGTTGGCGGTTTTGAGTCACATCAGAGTAGTGATATTCTGTTCGCATAGATAACTTCTTTGTAGGAAATACATAAGAAGGAGTGAATGCCTGTGACTGAAGTTGCAAACTTTTTCGTGGGCGTATTCGGCAGAGTAGCAAGCGGTGTCTTGTCAGCTTATGCGGTACGCCTCATAGACAAATTTTTGCACAAAAATAACCGCCATGAGTAAGCGGTCACTTTTGTTTTAATGAATTATAATTTATTAGCCATTATTGTCCAATTTGGTTCAAATCGTCAACGGATAATTACTTGTCTTTGAATTAAAAGTGCTACTGGAGTAGTACTTTTATTGTTTATTATTCTATACTACTATAGTTGTACTGTCAATAATTTTTCTTGATTTATTTTCTGGTTCTGGTGGATTGTTCTTGGTGAAATCAGTACCGGAGTGGTTCAACATGGCAGATACATCTTCTGGGATGACATCTTCATTTTTGAGTAGGGCCACAATTGCAATGATATAGGAGCATGCTTATGGAAAAGATCAACAAAATCAAAGAAATGATTTCAGCCAGCAAACGTATCGTCTTTTTTGGTGGTGCAGGAGTTTCCACGGAAAGTGGCATCCCGGACTTTCGCAGTAAGGATGGGCTTTACAATCAGACGTACAAATATCCACCGGAATATATGTTGTCTCACAGTTGTTTTGAGTCTATGCCGGATGAGTTTTACAAGTTTTATAAGGATAAAATTTTGTTAAAGGGTGTTCTGCCAAATAAAGGTCATTATGCCTTAGCAAGGTTGGAAGAGCAGGGCAAGCTTACCTGTGTTATTACCCAGAATATTGACCATTTGCATGAGTTGGCAGGCTCTAAGGAGGTTTATCATCTGCATGGCACGATTATGACGAATCATTGTCCAAAGTGCAGCAGAGCGTATACCCTGGAGCAGTTAGAAGAGATGCTGTCAAAGGCTGATGTACCCTTTTGTGAGGTTTGTGGAGGCATTGTGAAGCCGGACGTGACTCTATATGAGGAAATGCTTCCGGATGATGCATGGAATGCGTCTATGGAGGCTGTAAAGGATGCAGACATGCTTATTATTGCAGGTACCAGTCTGACCGTTTACCCGGCTGCCTATATTGTGGAGTATTTTCATGGCAAGTATGTAGTGATTATTAACAGGGATGCTACGCCGCGAGACAGCAAGGCTGATTTGGTGATTCATGATTCATTCGGGGAAGTGATGGATCAGGTTATTTAGAGGGTTTGGAAAGGGAAGGGGCTTGCCGGGGCAAGGAAGTTAAAATGGAGATAGAAATCGCCCCATGGCTATTAGAACCATGAGGCGATATTATATTAGTTCAACTTAGGCAGGCTTGCAGCTGCTACAGATTGTCCTACACGGCGAGATTTCTCGTCTGGAATATGTAACTGAATCTTTTTGGCTAACTCTGGGAATTCTGTATCCAGTACTTCCTGAGCACGATTTAAGAGAATGACACCGCCTTCTCCTGATGTAGCACGTCCTATAATCAGTACATGCTTGATATCATAGAATTCGGTATAGTATGCAATTGCATAGCCAAGATATGCACCAATGGTGTCATAGATTGCAGCAGCGCGCTCGTCATTTTCCTTCATAAGTCCTTGCACTACCTTAAGCTTTTCGGCAGGAGAAAGGCTTTCATCCAGTTCAATGCCTGCGTATGGTGCCAGCTTAATAACGCCATCCTGTGAGAAATACTTCACGCCACAGAAGCTGGAACTTAGGGTTGAGTTTTGCGTTTACTTTAAGCTTCATATCTGGTTTTTCCTCCGATAATTGTTTTCTTAATGTTAAAATCCACATCGGTAATCACGATGTCAGCATCCTTACCTACCTCTAAGGAACCCTTGCGGTCTGCGATACCAAGGGTAGTAGCAGGATTTAAAGATGCACAATTCACACACTCGTAAAGAGGAATGGAAGAGTTGGTATATACATTCCATACGCCCTGGTTCAGGTGAAGTACACTGCCTGCTACCGTGCCATCCTCCAGACGGCAAACTATGTCGCGATAGATAATTTTCTGGCCGCCTAAGGTGTATTCACCATAAGGAAGTCCACCGGCAGGCAGACAATCGGTAATAAAGCAGAGCTTTCTGCCCTTAATCTTCCATAAAAGGTCGTAGAAGCACTTGTCCACATGGAAAGTATCTACGATTAATTCACAACTGATGTCTGCGTTTAAGGCTGCAGTCACAACACCCGGCGCTCGATGAGAAAGTGGTGTCATGGCATTAAAAAGATGCGTTACATGCTTTACTCCGGCCTCTGTACTGTGCATAGCAGTTTCGTAATCTGCTGAAGTGTGTCCCATGGAAACCACTACATCTGTGTCACGACACATCTCACGAATGGCCGCGAAGTCTGTGGTGTCAGTCTCAGGAGCTAAAGTAATAACGCTAATGATGTCGGCGTATTCCTTCACAAAGAAAGCGTCAGGCTTTAATATGTACTTTGGATCCTGTGCCCCCTTTTTGCTTTCATTGATAAATGGACCTTCGGCGTGACAGCCTAAGATAGTACTGCCTTCCCATGTCTTGCTTTCTTCCTTTAAAGCACGGCATATTTCCAGAGCCTTGCGGATCACCTTCATATCAACTGTCATTGTAGTAGGTAGAAAACCGGTTACACCATTTGCAACAAGTCCTTTAGCAATGGTACGTATAGATTCTTCTTCGCCGTCGCAAACATCCTTGCCCAAATATCCGTGAATATGAAGGTCAATGAGTCCCGGTGAAACAAAACCGCCTGCAGCATCTATAATTTCAGCATCTTGCGGAATATTTTGTTCAGGAACAATGCCTTCAATTACATCTGTAAACAGTAGGGCATAACCGTCTAAGATGCGGTCTTTTAAAATAATTTTGCCATTTTTTATAGCTCTCATTTAAAAACCTCCATAATTTTACAATTAACTTAAATGATTGTAACACAAAATTGCGGAGGTTGCAACTGAAATTAACGCATTTCGCAACTGAAGTATGCAATTCAGCGCATACTCCGGAAATCAGTGGATAGATTTCAGTTGGGATAGGACCTGCAAATTTTCCCTTGATATGGTTAAGCACCAGTCCGGGAAATGGCTCGTAGGAGCATATCCAACCACTTTCTCCGCTGACCTGTTGGGTAATAATATAGTCCCAATTTTCCTCTGCCAGCACTTCATCAATAGCAGCTCGTCTTTCTGTAATAGTACCATTTAATTCATAGCCATAGGCTTTCTCGTCATTTTCGATGTTTTTCCAGTAGCGCTCCAGTGGACAGCCACCGATGTATAAATTTACAACCTTAGTATCAATGCTTGTTGCACTTGCAAACTGATGCAGATAGCGGGTAGCATCCTGTGAGAAACTGTTTCCAATTGCAAGGATTTTAATTGTTTGCATAATATAAACCTCCATTAGAGGGCCCACAGGGCGAAACAGAATTTAAATAAAATGTATCAATTCAGCCAGCTGTACAATCAGCGGAATGCTGATAATAGACAGCAGGGTAGAAATAATTACGGTTTCTACGGCATAAGAGTAGTCGCTGTCGTATAGCTGTGCATATACGGCTACATTAGAGCCGGTTGGGCAGGCTGCTACAATTAACAGTGCCATTTTCATTTCTGCAAATTCCTGTGGCAGGAAGAAGAGTACTGCCATACATATTAATGGTATGATAAACAGACGTACTGCAGAAAGCAGGTAAAGCTTTGGATTTTTAAACATTTTGCCCGGGTTGGTCTGTGCAAGATAAATACCAATGGTGAACATGGCAAGTGGTGTGTTCAGTCCGGATATGTACTGGATACTTTTGTAAATCAGGTCAGGCATCGGTATCTGGGTCAGGAAGAAGAACAAGCCGATTAAGGTGGCAATCATAAACGGTGCTGTAAAAAGTCGCTTTGGTGAAGGAAGGGATTTCTTCCAGGATCCGTTTTCCTTGGTGGCAGATGGCTTGACTGTAAGCAGTGCTACGCCATAGGACCATTGTAGCAGGTTTACGAAAGCAATAAAGGTAGCAACGTAAAATACGGAACCGTTACTTAAGGTAGCCACGATAAGCGGAATGCCGAAAAATCCGGGATTGGAAAAAGCGGATGCAAAGTTTAGAATGGCATCCTTGGAAAAGAACAATCCGGATACAACGATACAGATAATCATAACAACCGCTGCAGCAAGAGAGCTGTACAGAAGTCCCATTAATTTCTCTGTGGAAAAATCTACCAGGAAGCTATTGATAATAACACATGGTAAGGAAAGAAAAATCAGTATATTGCTGATAGTACGGCATCCTTCCATGGTGATTTTTTTGGTGCGAAAGCATAAGTAACCTACTGCTGCAAGCAAAAACATAATCAGCACCTGTTTGATAAGTAATGTTGTCATAGTTGACCTCCTAAATTCTAATTTCTTTTGTGTCAGGATAAAATCTCCTTTGTTAATTTATATATATTATACTAAAAAAATGTATTGTTTTTCCAATATAAATTTGCTACTATATATATAACATTAAAATTATAAGCATGAGGAGGAAATAGTATGGAATGGAATCAACTTCAGAAATTTTTAGTAGCAGCAAGGGAGGAAAACATCTCTAAGGCGGCAGAATTGTTGGATACGTCTCAGCCTGCCTTAAGTCAGACTATTAAAAGGCTGGAGGATGAGCTGGGATATAAATTGTTTGACAGAGAGGGCAAGCGTGTGAAACTAAGCGAAGCCGGCAAAATTATGATGCAGACGCTTTCACAGATGGACGAGCTGATGCAGAGCACCAGAATCAGGCTGGAGGAGTTAGAGGGCATGAGACATCCGGCTGTATCTATTCATATAGGCACGGCCTCTACATTGCTACCTGAGTTGCTTTTATATTTAAGAAAGCGTAATCCGCAGACACAGTATCATATTCATCAATTTAAGGCAGGAGGGACTGAAACAGAGGATGATATTCAAATTCTGGCGGGAACCGTAGGCAAATTTCCTGAGGATGAGGTGTTGTTGGTAGAAGATATTCTTTTGGCACTTCCTGCAAATCATAGTCTGGTGAACAAGGAAAAGTTGTTTTTAGGCGACCTGATACAGGAGGAATTTATCAATTTAAATGAGTATTGGGAATTGGGCAGGGAAATTACCGAAGAAATGGACAGAAAGCTGTTTAATCCAAAGATGACTATGCTGGTGGACAATCCTAATATGATGAGAGAATTGCTGAAATATCATCTGGGCATAGCCTTTGTTCCGTCCGTTTCCTGGCATGATTTTGCCGGTGAGGATATTGTTATCCGACCGGTAGAGGGTTTTAAATTAAGGCGTGCTATATACCTTCGTACAAAGCCACGGAAATATTTGACAAAGGAGCAAAAGGAGTGTATTTTAGGGATAAGAGAATTCTTTGCAAAAAGATGTTCTTAAGGAAAAAGTTCAACCGTCTGCAAGGCTGTGGCAGCGATTAGCTTCGTCTAATCGGTACGCTTCCGCTCGAAAACTCACGTAGCGGTACTAAGCTCGACTT
>JAZRRW010000024.1:0-18350 GCA_045651105.1 Lachnospiraceae bacterium | reverse complement strand
AGCTTATCCGCCAAGTAAATAGTATGACGGCCTACCTCTTCATACAAGGTAGCGCAGTCTTCCTTAGCACTATCCACCAGCCCCTTTTCAAAAAGCCCTATAAACTGAAGCCCCAGTAAGCGTCCCTTGGCAAGCATGCCGCCCTTTTGCTTCATCAGGTACCTGAAATCCTTCTTTAAAGCTTCATGGGTAATAACCACTGCTTCTCCCATCAAAGCTCCGCACTTTGTGCCACCGATATAAAATACATCGCAAAGCCTTGCAATGGTCGGCAAATCCAAATCGCTGTCAGAAGCCGCCAGTCCATAGGCCAGACGTGCTCCATCCAAAAATAAATATAAACCAAGCTCTCTGCAGGCCTCACTTAAAGCAGTAAGCTCAGCCCTGGTATATAAGGTACCGGTCTCTGTGGGATGTGAAATATACACCATTCCCGGCTGCACCATATGCTCGAAGGCCGGATCCATTCTGTGTACGCTTACATACTGACGTACCGCATCAGCAGTGACCTTGCCATTATCGCCGGACAATGCCAATACCTTGTGTCCAAAGCTTTCAACAGCTCCCGTCTCATGTACATTAATATGTCCGGTATGCGCGCACAAAACTCCCTGATGGGGTCTGAGTGCTGCACTGATTACCGTCATATTAGTCTGGGTACCACCTACCAGAAACTGCACCAGAGCATCCGGTGCCTGACAAGCCTCTCTTATCAATGCTCTGGCCTTTTCACAATAATCATCCTCACCATAACCATCGGTCTGCACCATATTCGTCTGCTGCAGCAGCTCCATAATACGAGGATGTGCCCCCTCCAAATAATCAGAATTAAAATAAATCATACTCCTACCTCTTGTCTGCCAGTACCGCTGTCAGAAACTCCCAAGTCCTTACAGTAGAAGAAATACTTAATCTCTCCTCTGTGGTATGAATACCGTGCATATTCGGTCCAAAGGAAATACAGTCAAATTCCGGTTGCTTGCCCAGGAACAAGCCACACTCAAGTCCGGCATGGATAGCCTGAATTTCAGGCTTTACGCCAAACATTTCTTCATAAACTCGAACCATTTTGTCACGAAGCGGACTATCCACACGATAAGCCCAACCAGGATATTCTCCGCTGACATCGATATCTGCACCTGCCATACCCAAAACAACTTCCAGCTTTTCAATCAATGCCGCCTTTGCACTTTCCAAAGAACTTCTGACGGAATACTGTATAGTTACCGCCTTATCATCACCGGCAACAACACCCAGATTTAAGCTGGTTTCTACCAGTCCGGAAACTGCCTGACTCATAGCCTGCACTCCCACCGGTGCAGCTACTAATAAATGCAAAAGACTTGCGGTAGTCATTTCATCATAAACTGCATAATTATCCTGAGCTTCCTCCCAAATCTCTACAAACAGGCCTGCATCCCTTACAGCATATTCCTCTTTTAACTCCATTTCATATGCCCTGATAAGCTCTATAAAACGGTCAATCTGTTCCATATCCTTCAGCACCACTTCCATAAATGCCTCCCGTGGAATAGCATTTTCTACCGTGCCGCCATGGAAGTCAGCAATATAAAAACCAACCTCCTTGGATACATGATACATCATTCTGGCCAACAAGTACAGTGCATTGCCACGCTCCTTGTGAATATCTACACCGCTATGACCACCCTGTAATCCTCTTAAGGTTACCAAAACCTGCTGCCCCTTAACAGAGACCATATTCACCGGAAGCTTGCCTGTTATACGTGCTCCACCTGCACAGCTGGTCAGAAAAATGCCTTCTTCCTCGGAATCAATATTTAAAAATCTGCGCCCCTTAATATCGCTGACATCAATGGCCTTGGCACCGAACAAGCCAGTTTCCTCATCTACGGTAATAATCAGCTCCACTTCCGGATGGACCAAATCCTCTGCATCCATGATTGCCAGACCATATGCTACTGCAATGCCATCATCACCGCCAAGACTGGTATTTATAGCATAGATATCATCCCCATCTACTGCCAAATCCAAACCATCTGTAAACATATTTTTGGTGCAATCAGGGGTCTTTACTGCCACCATATCCATATGTCCCTGAATAACCACCCCCGGCACCTCTTCATAACCCGGTGTGGCAGGCTTTCTCATTACCACATTGCCAAGCTCGTCACTCCTTGCCTCTATACCTCTATCTGCTGCGAACCTCATCAAATATGCTGTCATAGCCTGTGTATTGCCACTCCCATGAGGAATACCACAGATTTCTTCCAAAAATTTAAAAACACCTTTCGGTTCTAAATGCCCTAAAACACTCATAACATTCTCCTTTAACATAAGTTGCTGCTTTTATTATAACCGCATTTATTGCTTTCTGCAACTAGCCAAACGATAAAAAGTGACTATCCAAGACTATTCTCTAAAGCATATGATAAAAATCCCGGAAGAAATATACTCCCGGGATTATCATACATCTATTAAGCCAACTTGCTCTTTGCGATTTCTGCCAATGCAGTAAATCCAGCAGCATCATTTACAGCCATTTCAGCTAACATCTTTCTGTTCATATCGATTTCAGCTAACTTTAAGCCGTACATAAACTTGCTGTAAGATAAACCATTTAATCTTGCAGCCGCATTGATACGAGCAATCCATAACTGTCTGAACTGACGCTTTCTTTCCTTACGACCTGCATAAGAGCTTGTTAATGCTCTCATAACAGACTGCTTTGCAATTCTATACTGTTTGCTTCTGGCACCTCTATAGCCCTTTGCAAGCTTTAATACTCTATTGTGTTTCTTCTTAGCGTTTAAGCCACCTTTAATTCTTGCCATGTCCTTACTCCTCCTCTACCGATTATAAATATGGTAAAATCTTCTTCATATTCTTAACATTAGTTGCGTCTGTAATAGCCGGTTGTCTAAGATTACGTTTTCTCTTAGTAGATTTCTTAGTTAAGATATGGCTCTTATAAGCTTTCGCTCTTTTTAATTTACCTGTTCCTGTTACTTTAAAACGTTTTGCAGCTGCTCTGCTTGTTTTCATTTTTGGCATGTCGAGTTCCTCCTATAATCTTTTTCGGTCTTAGCACTATTTCTTGGATTTTGGTGCTAAGAACATAGTCATGCTTCTGCCTTCCACCTTCGGAGCCTTTTCAATATTGGCTATGTCTGCTAAATTGGTGGCGAAGTCATCTAAAAGATGCTTGCTGTTCGCCATATGTGCCATTTCACGACCACGGAAACGTAAAGTAACCTTTACCTTGTCACCCTTGGTCAGGAATTTGCTGGCTGCATTCATCTTGGTATTCAAGTCATTAGTATCGATGTTTGGAGATAAACGAATTTCCTTTACCTCGATTACCTTCTGCTTCTTTTTTGCTTCCTTTTCCTTACGGATCTGCTCATAGCGATACTTTCCGTAATCCACAATCTTGCATACAGGTGGTTTTGCATTGGGTGCAATCTTGACTAAGTCCAGACCAGCTTCCTCAGCAAGTCTAAGTGCATCGCGAGAAGACATGATACCTAACTGTTCGCCTTCTGTGCCGATGAGACGGATTTCCTTGTCTCTGATTTGTTCGTTAATCATTAATTCGTTACTAATGGCTTTGCCCTCCAAAATAAGAAAAAACTAAAAAAGTGGATAGTCAGACTATCCACTTAGTAACTCACGATACCTCACAAAATAAAATGTGATCGTTAAGAACTATTGACGCCTGCCAGCACCTCAAAGCCGCAGGGTGAGAGTGGATACTCTGCTTGGTTGTTCTTCGTGCGAGTCTTACTCACACACTTAAATAACTTACCACAGTATCCATTAAATGTCAATAGGTTATTTTGATATTTTTAATATTTTTGTGCGTTTTTATGCTTCCGTAAACGTAGCGCACAGAGTGCCGCCGCTGCTTCCTGCACCATTGCCGCGAATATCTACATGTTCAGCCACACAACGCAGGCTGTGATTGTATTTACAATTTTCTGCCTCACAGTCAATACTGATGTTTTTGTATGGCTTCTCTGCGCTGTTAGAAAAGCTGTCACGACTTCTGTCTACAAAGCTTTCACAGCAGGTTTCATCCTCACGATTTGCTTTACGGCCGCCAACTAAAATATCACCTTTGCAGCAGTATTCTTCTTTGTTATATATGCAGTTTCTTACGCTGCATCCTAATTCTGCCATGTCACATACCTCCTTTGACTTTATAAAGTCATTTTTAGTATGTGCATGCTTTATTTTATTATTCAGCTGAATTTGCCAAATTCTCGCAAATGCAGCTGAATATATATACTGTTTACTGCTCTACAGTTACTTCACGACGTGTCTTTGTGCGGATTTCCTTACAAATCATATCAATAAAAGCATCTAAAGGCATCTGGCCTTCATCACCTGCAAAGCGGCTTCTTACAGAAACAAGACCCTGTTCTTCTTCCTGCTGACCTACAACCAACATGTAAGGAAGTCTTGCCTTTCTGGTTTCACGAATCTTGAAACCAATCTTTTCAGAACGATTGTCTGTGGTTGCAAGGATGCCGTTTTCCTTTAATGCAGCCTCTACCTTTGCTGCATAATCAGCATATTTTTCAGAAATAGGCAATACTCTTACCTGCTCTGGACATAACCAGGTTGGGAACTTACCTTCATACTTCTCAATTAACCATGCAAGTGTTCTTTCATAACAGCCCATAGAGGTTCTGTGAATGATGTAAGGACGAACCTTTTCGCCATTCTGGTCAATATAATACATATCAAACTGCTCAGCCAGAATAGCATCCCACTGAATGGTAATCATGGTATCCTCTTTACCGTATACATTCTTTGCCTGAATATCAACCTTAGGACCATAGAATGCAGCTTCGCCCTCTTCTTCAAAGAATGGAATTTCCAATTCTGTAAGAACCTGACGGATATGTCCTTGTGTTTCTTCCCAAACTTCTTCAGAACCAACGTACTTTTCTTTATTGTTTGGATCCCACTTAGAAAGACGGTATCTTACATCTTCACCAACCCCTAATGTATCTAAGCAATACTTAGCCAGTGCCAGACAGCCCTTAAATTCTTCCACCATCTGATCCGGACGTACAATCAAGTGACCTTCGGAAATAGTAAACTGACGTACACGCGTAAGTCCGTGCATTTCACCGGAATCCTCATTACGGAAAAGGGTCGATGTCTCGCCATAACGGATTGGCAAATCTCTATAAGACTTCTGGCTTGCTTTGTAGACATAGTACTGGAATGGGCAGGTCATCGGACGAAGAGCAAATACTTCCTTATCCTTTTCCTCATCACCCAATACAAACATGCCGTCTTTGTAATGATCCCAGTGACCGGAGATTTTGTACAAATCACTCTTTGCCATCAGAGGAGTCTTGGTACGAACATAGCCACGCTTTTCTTCCTCATCCTCAATCCATCTCTGCATAGTCTGAATCATCTTTGCACCCTTTGGCATCAAAAGAGGTAAGCCCTGACCGATTACATCCACAGTGGTAAATAATTCCATTTCACGGCCTAATCTGTTGTGGTCACGTAATTTTACGCTTTCCAGATATTCTAAGTATTCTGCAAGCTCTTCTTTTTTATTAAAAGCAGTACCGTAAATACGCTGTAACATGGCATTTTCAGACTTACCTCTCCAGTAAGCACCGGAAGAAGAAATAAGCTTAAAAGCCTTGATGCCCTTGGTACTCATAAGATGAGGTCCTGCACAAAGGTCTACAAAATCACCCTGGCTGTAGAAGCTGATAACAGCATCTTCCGGCAAATCACGGATAAGCTCTACCTTGTATGGTTCGCCTTTTTCCTCCATAAATTTCATAGCCTCTTCTCTCGGCATAGTAAACTTCTCTAACTTAGCACCTTCTTTGATGATTTTCTTCATCTCGGCTTCTAACTTATCCAAATCCTCTCTGGAAAATGGCTCATGTTCAAAATCATAGTAGAAGCCTGTGTCAATGCTCGGACCAATAGCCAGCTTTGCTTCCGGGAATACTCTCTTTACTGCCTCTGCAAGCACATGAGAGCATGTATGTCTGACTGTAGAAAGACCTTCTTTGTCATTTGCAGTTAAAATATTTAAAGAAGCATCCTCTGCTACTACGGTTCTCAAATCCACAACCTCGCCGTTTAACTCGCCTGCGCAAGCTACTCTGGCTAAACCTTCACTGATATCCATAGCGATATCATAAATACTCATTGCCTGGCTGTATTCCTTGATACTGCCGTCTTTTAATGTGATTTTCATCGTTTCTTCCTCCTAACAAAATAGTCCCTTGAGAAATTACACTAAGCGTAATTTCTCAAGGGACGTAAAATACGCGGTTCCACCCTTGTTGCCCGGGACTGCCCAGACCACTTCATTCTCCTTAACGCGGAAAGACGGACTGTATTAAAGTCACTCCGAGGTGGTCTTCCCAATGCTAATTCTAAACTGCTCGCAGCAAATGCAGTTCTCTCTGTAAGAACCCAGACGATGGTACTGTCCTCATCAACGTTTTCAATATATAAGTAATATACTACTTTTTGTTAGAAATGTAAAGCAAAAATTATTCCTTTTTAAACACCCTTTTTTAAACACAAGTTCAGCGCATATCCTTCCACAAGCTTAAGCTCCAAAAACTTATATCCGGGCACCTTGCCGGCATGCCTTTCATAAGTCTTATAGCCCCTGCTAAAGCCTTCACCGGTACATTTCACATATGCCTCCATGCGGCTAAACTCTCGGTATCCTCCCGGTATTCCCTTGGTTTCTCTGGCTTCCTGGATATCCACACCAACCGGTCGGTCTGCTACCACCAGCACTGCATACTCTCCGGAGTGAGACAAGTTAAAATGCCATAAGCTTTTGTCAGGGAATATGTGCAAAAGCTTCTGTCTGTTCCAGGCCGGCTTTCCCTGTCCAACCTTTTCATAAGTCAAAGGAATGGGCAGGGCTTCTTGAAGCCACCTGATTAGGCTCTCGGTCTGCATATAATAGCATACCCCATTTTCAAGCTTTATACTCCTACAGCCTGCACACTCCGGCTCTGCCTCCAGAAACCCTGCCTGCAATAAAAGACCGGCTGCCATAGCCCGCATCCGGTCCTTTTCTTTTGCATATTTATTCACACGTTCCTGTCGGTATTTGTCCATAAGGGGCATTGCCACCTGCTGTAGCTCTTGTTCTTCCAAATCACCAATGTGCAGAAGATACATTTTATATGTCATATTGACCTCCACCACCGACTATACTGCATGTTCGTGACAAAGCAGGCCAATCTGCTTTGTATGCACTATTATTCCTCAGAAGCTTCTTCCTGTAAAGCAAGTGCAATCTGCAACTCTTCTAACTGCTTTGGATCTACCACGTCCGGTGCATTGGTCATCAGACAGCTTGCATCCTTTACCTTAGGGAAGGCAATAACCTCTCGGATGGAGTCAGCCTTTACCAAAAGCATACACAGTCTGTCCAGACCGTAAGCTAAGCCTGCGTGTGGGGGCACGCCATACTTGAATGCATTTAACAGGAAGCCAAAACGGTCATAAGCAGCTTCCTTAGTGAAGCCTAATACTTCAAACATCTTTTCCTGTACGTCTGTCTGGAAAATACGCACACTACCGCCGCCCAGCTCTGTGCCGTTTAATACGATATCATAAGCCTTTGCACGAACCTTGCCCGGGTCTGTATCCAAAAGCGGAAGGTCCTCATCCATAGGCATGGTAAACGGATGATGCATTGCTACAAAACGGTTATCATCCTCGCTCCACTCTAAAAGCGGGAACTCTGTCACCCAAAGGAAATTAAATTTATTATCATCGATAAGTCCCATCTGACGGCCTAATTCCAGACGTAAGCCACCCAAAACATTCCATACAATGCTGTTCTTATCCGCTGCAAAGAGTAATAAGTCTCCCGGTTCACCCTGCATTGCATCTACTAAACTCTTTAACTCTTCCTCTGTCATAAACTTTGCAAAAGAAGACTTGTAGCTGCCGTCAGGCATTACACAAAGATATGCAAGGCCCTTTGCACCATAACCCTTTGCAAAATCAACAAGCGCGTCAATTTTCTTTCTTGGCATTTCAGCCTGTCCCTTGGCATTGATACCACGCACACTGCCGCCATTTGCCAAAGCACCGGTAAATACACCAAAGCCACAATTAGCCACCACTTCGGAAACATCCTGTAATTCCATGCCGAAACGGGTATCCGGTTTATCAGAACCATAACGGTTCATAGCCTCTGTCCAGGTCATTCTCTGAATTGGGAGCTGCACGTCTAAGCCGATTGCTTCCTTACATACGTACTGCAGCATTCTTTCATTTACAGAAATAACATCCTCAACATCTACGAAGGATAACTCCATATCCACCTGTGTAAATTCAGGCTGTCTGTCTGCACGCAAATCCTCATCACGGAAGCAGCGTGCAATTTGGAAATATCTGTCATAACCGGAGCACATTAATAACTGCTTAAAAATCTGCGGAGACTGTGGCAACGCATAAAAGCTACCCGGATGTACACGGCTAGGTACCAGATAGTCTCTTGCACCTTCCGGTGTAGACTTCGTTAAAATCGGAGTCTCAATCTCTAAGAAACCTTCGTTTACTAAGAATGCTCTGATATTGGCTGCAATCTTACTTCTGAGAATAATTTTCTGCTGCAAATCAGGTCTTCTCAAATCCAAATAACGATATTTTAAACGTAATTCTTCCTTGGTCTTGGAATCTGCTTCAATTGGGAAAGGAGGTGTCTCTGCCTCGGATAATATACGAACTTCCTTTGCCACGATTTCAATATCACCGGTAGCCAGATTTTCGTTGGCCGCACCGGCACGCTTATTTACCGTACCTACTACTGCTACTACAAACTCACTGCGCAACTTCTCTGCTTTCTCAAAAGCCTCTGTGCCACACTCGCTTTCTTCAAAAATAACCTGTAAAATACCGGAACGGTCACGTAAATCTACGAATATGATACCGCCCTTATTTCTCTGTTTCTGTACCCAGCCCATTACAGTAACGGTCTGGCCGATTAATGTATTGGATACTTCACCACATCTGTGGGAACGCTTTAAGCCCTTCATGGATTCTGCCATTGTTTTGTCCTCTTTTCTAATTCTTTAATCCGTCTTTATAAAACTCTACAAAGTCCTGATAACCTTCCTTCATCAGGTTGTCCTTCTGGAACTTTTTGTTCTTATTCATGCGAGCCACCAACACCTGTGTACCATCCTTACGGGCAGCCTGTGCCTGTGCTATAATCTCGCAAAGTTTTTCACCGGACACACCCTTTTCAATCAGGTACGCCACCTTACCCGGCGCATTTGGCACGGCAAAGCCACGCTCCATCAGGAGCAGAATAATACGCTCAAAACCAATACTAAAGCCGCAAGCCGGTACATCATTGCCGGTAAACTTGCCAACCATCTTATCATAACGACCGCCGCCACCGCAGCTGCCACCAAACTCCGGCATGGCAATTTCAAAAATAGTACCGGTGTAATAGCTCATACCACGAACCAAAGTCGGGTCAAATACAATTTCAAAGGTATCTTCCTTGGTAGCACGTACGCTATCGATAATCTCCATAAAGGAATCCATCACGCCTGCCGGCAGATAATCCGCAAGCTTATCTGCGATATATGCCGGACCGTTATCCGCCTCCTCTATCTCGATAAACATATCCATGTACTTCTGACAGACATCTTCGCCATAGCCCATTTCCATAAGCTCTGCCTTTACGCCATCGATACCAATCTTGTCCATCTTGTCCAGTACAATAAATACACTGTCATAGGACTCCTCCGGAAAGCCTGCATAGGCTGCCATTGCCTTTAAAATCTGACGGTCGTTGATACGAATCTGGAAATTCTTAAACTCCAGCTTACTTAAGGTAGTAGTTGTTGCCAAAATCAGCTCGATTTCCGCCAGATTGCTTGGCTCACCCAAAATATCAATATCACACTGCATAAACTGACGGTATCTGCCTCGCTGCGGTCTGTCAGCGCGCCATACATTGCCCATCTGCAATGCCTTAAAAGGGCTTGGCAGATTGTTGGCGTTATTGCTGTAAAAACGCACCAGCGGTACTGTCAAATCATAACGGAGACCGCCGTCTACCAAATCAGCCTCGCTCTGTGCTGTCTCTAAATTCAGCTTCTCGCCTCTTTTTAAAATTTTGAAAATCAACTTTTCATTCTCACCGCCCTGCTTATTGGACAGGTTTGAGATATTCTCTACACATGGTGTCTCAATGGGAGTAAAACCAAACTTGCCGTAGGTCTCCTTAATTACACCTATTACATAATCTCTGACTACCATCTCCTGTGGCAGTATATCCTTCATGCCGGTCACCGGCTTCTTACTAAGTGCCATATTCTCAGCCTTTCTCGTAAAATATTATTTTGCCATGCAAATTTAATATTATCTGGTTTACTTCAATCATTGTATCGCAAGCGGGGTGCTTATGCAACAATTTTCTCTAACTTTCCTGTTTTTTTGTCAAGATAACTGCTACTACCTTTACTGTTCTAAAAGCTTATGCTTGCGCTCTATCATGTCATCAATCTGATTAATATAAAGCTCCACATCCTTCACGTTATCGCAGCGCTCAATGCGACCGTCCGGAAGTACCAGCTTGGTAATACTGCCTGCCCCTAATGCTACGATAGTTTGCAGCTCTTCCATAATCAGGATGTTGTATATGCCAAATTTGCCTTCACGGGCATAACCCACATTTTCAAAATTGCCGGACATATTTTTCTGACGATATAAGTAATATGGATGCATATTCATCGCCTTAGCACCCTCTACCGCAATAGCCATTGTTTCATCTGTATTATTGATGCAGGAAATATCGTGTGTCTGAATCCACTGTGCAAGCCTGCTGGCACGTTTAATTGCCAAAGAATGCACAGTAAGGCTGTCCGGATTTAACTTCTTTATCTCTTCAATGGTATAAGAAACTTCCTCTACATCCTCCCCCGGAAGCCCCAGAATCAAATCCATATTTATATTGGAAAAGCCGATTTCACGAGCCATCTCATAAGCCTCTACTACCTGCTCTACCGTGTGCCTGCGCCCGATCACGTCCAGTGTACACTGGTTCATGGTCTGCGGATTGACACTGATGCGGTCAACGCCATGCTTATACAGCACCTCCAGTTTCTCTCTTGTAATAGAGTCCGCACGACCGGCCTCTACTGTAAACTGCTGAACGGTACCAAAATCAAAACGCTCCTTCAGTGCAGTAATCAGTCTGTCAAGCTGCTCTGCCTCCAAGGTGGTAGGCGTACCGCCACCAATATAAACCGTGTCTAAAATTTTGCCCCTATACACTTCCCGCACATAATCCATTTCCTGTATCAGGCAGTCTATATACTGGTCCACACGCTTTCTGTGGGCTGCTATAGGATACGATGTAAAGGAACAGTACAAACAGGTCGTAGGGCAAAAAGGAATGCCGATATACAGGCTGTAGCCGTCCTCATAATGCAGTGTACTTAAAAGCTTGCGCTCCCTCTCTGCAATTTCAATGCTAAGAAGAGCCTTTTCCTCACTGACATAATGCTTATCTCTATAATAATCCAAAATTTCCTCGTGACCTTTGCCCTCCATAAGCTGCGCCATGGCAATTTTGGTAGGGCGAATACCGGTCATATTACCCCACGGCAGAGTCTTACCGGTATGGGCGCACAGGCACTTGTATAAAAAGCCTTTAAAGGCATCCTTAAAGTCCTGCGAATGCGCCTCCAAAGCAGGCTCCTCCTGTTTCCATGGCCAAGTGTATGACCTTTCCTCCAGGCAAATTACCACCTGATGCTCTTCAAAGGCAATACTGCCGCGTAAAGCATCCTCTTCCTCCAAAAGCTCCACAGCCTTCTGGGCATCCGTATCCGGTGTCACTACCTTTACTTGACGCTCAGGGTAAAAAGCCTTTATGATAGAATGTATATCATATTCATATTTTACTTGATTTAGTCGTATAACAAACATGTTTCTCTCTCAATTTCTTTGATTAAACCACAAAAGGATTTTGCTCCTTTTCCCAGCCAATGGTAGTGCTTCCACCATGCCCCGGATAAACGATGGTGTTATTTGGCAAGCTAAAAAGGCTGTGCTTAATACTGTGCACCAATACACTCATAGAGCCCGTCGGAAAATCCGTTCTGCCCACACTTTCATAAAAAAGGGTGTCCCCACTTATCAAAAAACCATCCTCTTCGAAATAATAGGAACATCCACCCAAAGTATGGCCCGGCGTAGCAATCACACGAAAGCTCATGTCCGCAATGGTGCACTCTGCTCCATCACGAAGCCAGACGTCTGCAGTTACCCTTAAAGGCATGCCAAATCTCTCTGATAAATTCAAATGCATATCCTGCAGCAGATTTGCTTCCTCTGCACCGGCGTAAATCCGGACTCCGGAAAGCTTACCAAGCTCCACAGCCCCTGCAATATGATCCACGTGACCATGGGTTAGCAATATACCTGCCACCTGAAAACCATTCTGCCTCAAAGTGTGATATATGTGTGCTCCCTTCTCTGCCGGGTCCACCAAAATCACAGGGCACAGCCCTTCCGGACCACGCACACCTTCCCTGTATATAAAATAGCAATTGGTTTGGAAACTTCCCAGCACCATTCGCCCGATTTTTAAATTGCTCATCAGCCTGTTGTCCTTTCAATATCGATAACACTGTGAATGGTTTGCAGTTTATCAATAACATGGTTTAGCTCCTCGCGAGAAGAAATTTCGAAGCTGGTCTGCAGCGTCGCTACGTCATCCTTGGAGGTTCTGGTATTCATGGACAAAATGTTGATATTTTTCTCAGTCAGAACCTTGGAAATATCTGCAAGAAGTCCATTTCGGTTGTTTGCATATATGGTAATATCCGCGATAAACTTGCCACTTCCGTTATTACCCATATCTTCCCAGTCTGCATCCATCAAGCGGCCTCTTTCAATTTCCGGAAGCGCCATGATATTGGCACAATCTGTACGATGAATAGAAATACCTCGACCTCTTGTAATAAAGCCTACGATTTCATCCCCCGGAACCGGCGAACAACATTTAGAAAAACGTACTGCCATATCATGAATACCTTTTACAGTAATACCATTCTTGGCCTTCATTTTCAGTGCCTGACTGGCCGCATTTTCTTCGATTGCCGCTAAAACCTGCTCATTGGTCAGCTCCTTTTTGTGGTCTCTGTCATAGAGCTCCTGCATACGGTTCACAATCTGACCTTCCTTTAATCCACCATGGCCGATAGCAGCAAGCACACTGTCCCAATCATGGAAGCCGTATTTTTTCATAATAGCTTCCTTATAAGCAGGCTGTATAATCTGAGACTGGTTGATTGCCTTTGTCTTACAGTAAGCCTCCAGCAATTCCTTTCCCTTTAAAATATTTTCTTCTTTAAATTGGTTTTTAAACCATTGATTGATTTTGCTTTTTGCCTGAGTGGATTTGGCTACCTTTAACCAATCACGGCTAGGCCCCTTGGAATTCTGACTGGTCAGAATTTCAATACAGTCACCATTGGCAATTTCGTAATCAATAGTTACCAGCTTGCCGTTTACGCGTGCACCAATCATACGATTACCTACCGCAGAATGAATAGTGTAACCAAAGTCAATCGGTGTAGAGCCTGCAGGCAACGTCTTTACATCACCATTTGGTGTAAAGCAGTAAACAGATTCAGAAAACAAGTCCAGACCACTCTTAATCATAGTCAGAAATTCTTTGTTATCTGCGCTATCCTGCTGCCATTCTAAGATTTGACGAAGCCAGGTCATCTTTTCCTCATCACGCATATCACTTCTTTTGCCATCAGAAGCCTCTTTATACTTCCAATGAGCCGCAATACCATATTCAGCAGCCTTGTGCATTTCTTCGGTACGGATCTGAATTTCGAAAGGCTGACCGGTAGAACCAATCAGCGTGGTGTGGAGGGATTGATACATATTAGGCTTTGGCATAGCAATATAATCCTTAAAACGCCCCGGAATCGGTTTATACATTTCATGGATAATACCCAGCGCAGCATAACAATCCTTCACACTCTCTACAATAATACGAACTGCAAACAAATCGTAAATCTGATCAATAGACTTGTTTTGGTTCTTCATCTTCTTATATATACTGAAAAAGTGCTTAATTCTTCCATCTACCTTTGCCTTAATTCCGGCATTGCGAATGTGGGAGGACACCTCATCTACGATAGACTGAATATATTTCTCCCTTACACTCTTACGAATCGCAATTTTGTCCACAAGATCATAATAAATATCCGGCTCCAGATATTTCAAGCTTAAATCATCCAGCTCCACCTTAATACGGGCAATTCCAAGCCTCTCAGCAATAGGTGCGTAAATTTCCAGGGTTTCTCTGGAAATACGCTGCTGTTTCTCAGCTGGCATATGCTTTAGCGTACGCATATTGTGCAGTCTGTCTGCAAGCTTTATTAAAATAACTCGGATATCCTTGGCCATGGCAAGAAACATTTTACGCAGATTTTCTGCCTGCATTTCCAGACGAATATTATCACCATCATGAAACTGTGGCAACTTTTCTAATTTCGTAACACCATCTACCAAATTGGCCACATCCTGACCAAATTCGCGTACCAGGTCATCATAGCTCATTACGGTATCTTCCACAACATCATGTAAAAGTCCTGCCACAATCGTCTCCTTATCCAGCTCCAGATCCGCCAAAATAATGGAAACATAAAGAGGGTGTATAATGTAGGGTTCCCCTGACTTACGCACCTGTGATTTATGAGCCTCGCCGGCTATATGATATGCTTTTTCAATGAGACTGGTATCATCGCTGGGATGATATTTCAGCACTCTCTCAATTAAATCCTTATATAATTCATCCGGTGTCAAGAATTCTTTCAACCTCTCGATTCTACCATCATCAAAAATCATGGTATTCGTTACATTACCTTCAGCCATGCCTACCTCCATCCTAAAAAATACTAGAATGTCTTGTCATTCGATATCCTCTGTCCATAATCCGGTATCTGCCTGCCAGTTGCCTCAAGTTACCGTTTTATTTTCCCTCGTAAGTAATTGCCGCATCAATGCGATATTTAGCTAAACGCTCTCTGCCCTTTAAGCCTGCAAGCTCAATCAGCACAACCACACCCACTACTTCTCCGCCAAGAGCCTCCACAAGCTTAATCATTGCTTCATTGGTACCTCCTGTGGCCATCAAATCATCTACTACTAAAACCTTTTGTCCCGGCTTAATTGCATCCTTATGAATTTCAATAGTAGCTGTACCATACTCTAAATCATACTGCTGTGAAATAGTTTCGCAAGGGAGCTTACCTGCCTTACGGATAATCACAAGTGGCTTATGATTATTGTATGCAAGAGGTGCGCCAAAAATAAATCCTCTGCTTTCAGCACCAACCACTACATCATATTCAATGTCCTTAATCTTTTCCTGCATCGTATCGATTGCAAGTTTAAAACCATCCGGATCCTGAATAACACTTGTAACATCTCTGAAAATAATACCTTCTTCCGGAAAATCCGGGATACTTCTGATGTAAGAATCTAAATCTCTCATTGGTAATCTCCTAAAAATATTATAATAAATAATAGTATACTTGTATTTTGCCCATTTGTCAAAACTTCTCTATATTTTCTTAATCATTATTTGCAACTAAATTATTCAGCCAAATACCTTTTTTGATTAATATAAATCCAATTACACATTTAACAATGTCTACAAATTGACAAATAAAATACAACGAAACAATATGTACAGATGTATATCTGCTTAAAATATATGCAACGGGAATATTTATGCACCACACAAATACACTGTCAAACAAAAAAGTAATAAAGGTTTTACCTCCGCTTCGAATGGTAAAATATGTTGCATGGCAGAAACCATGTATCGGCAAGCAGATTGCTGCTACCCGCATGAAAGAAGCCGCCAGCCCCTTGACTGACTCTGTGGTATTATAAAATCCGGGAAATAATGGTGCAAATAACATCATTAGTCCTCCCATTACCACACAGGATGCTACTGAAAATGCAATCAGCTTAGTATCCGTGTCTTTAGCCTCTTTAAGCTTACCTGCCCCCAAAAGTTGGCCTACGATAATAGAAATAGCACTGCCCATAGCAATAAAGGTTACGTTAAATACATTGGAAATAGTGCTGGAAATATTGGCTGCTGCCACAGTATCCAGTCCTCTGACTGAATAGCACTGCATCAATACAGCCATTCCTGCCGCCCAAAGAATTTCATTGACCATAAGAGGAAATCCTCTGAAAATCACTCGTCCTGTCAAATACAACGGAATACGCGGACTGGCATACGCACCATTCATAAACGGCATCTTCACGGTATGCTTGTGAGTCCACACTATAACAATAGCAGCCTGCACATATCTGGAAACGCAGGTAGCAATCGCTGCCCCCACTACTCCCAGCTTCGGAAAGCCCAGGTATCCGAAAATAAGCACAAGATTCAACACACAATTTATGATAACAGCCACAACACCCGCTTTCATAGGTACCACAGTTTCTCCACTTTCTCGAAGGGTGCTGGTGTAAATCTGCTCCACCCCAAAAGGAAAAAGACCAAATAACATGACTGCTAAATACTGCTTGCCATATTTAAGTGCCGCTTCTAACGACTGACCGTTTCCTTCATCATGCAGATAAAGTCTGATCAAATCCTCACCCCAGACACCTAAAATCACCGCACCGATAATAGTAATTAGCAGACAGGCATATACTTTAAACCTGAAAATATACCTGACACCCTTAAAATCCTTGCACCCGAAAAACTGTGCACCAAAAATACCTGCTCCGGAAATCGCACCGAAAATACTTAAATTATATATCATTAACAGCTGATTAACAATAGCCACACCGGACATCTGCTCGGTACCAACACGGCCTACCATAATGTTATCCAACAGACCCACAAAATTGGTAATACCATTCTGTACCATTATCGGAACAGCCACCATTAACACCATTTTGTAAAAAGCTTTATCTCCTATAAACTTTCTCATAATTATATTGTTAAGTCACTCCTTTTTTCGCATGTTTCTATTTTAATCCTCTTTCATAAAAATGTCAAAGATTATAATAAGAAAAAGCCCTGAGGTGTTCAAGGCTTTTTATATTTTAGAATTCATAACCTGCATTTATGCTTTCTCAATATACAGCACTCCCAGTGTACCCGGTCCACAATGACTGGAAATCACACTTCCTGCGCGGGTAATCAGTATTTCTTCAAAAACATTTAATTGCTTTAAATACTCATACACTGCATCAAGCACCTCTTTTTCACAGCCCGAATGGGTAATAAATACACGTTCCGGTCTCGCATTTAATAAGTCAGCTTCCATATCACTAACATATTCCTGAATAACCTTTGCCATTTTACCCCGGTATTTTTTGCCGGCATCCATTTTGCCACCCTCAACTGCGATTCGCGGATGTAGCTTTAACATACTGCCTGCCATTGCTGCCACACTACTGCACCTGCCGCCTCTATGTAAATATGTAAGAGTATCCACTACAAAGCTGCTGCGTACAAGAGGACGTAATGCCTCAATGTGTGCAACAATTTCCTCAGCACACTTACCCTCACGAGCCATAATAGCTGCCTCTATAACCATAAGACCAATCCCTGTAGATAAATTCTGTGAATCAATACAATACACTCTATCAGAAGCATCCAATGACTCTGCTGCAATTTTGGCCACGGATAAATTAGCAGACATAGTGCCGGAAATTGTAAAACAAATCACCTCACTGCCATCCTCCAACAATGTTTCAAGCACATCCATACATTCCTCAGGAGAAGCAGCAGAGGTCTTAGGTGTTGCATTGTTAGCATCTGCCCATGCATAAATTTCATCCACTGTAACATCTACTCCATCCTTACAATCCCTGTCACCAAGTAAAACATGCAAAGGGAAAATACTTATATTGTATTTTTCAATCAATTCAGGTGACAAATCACAAGTACTGTCTGATAATATTTTTACCATTGTTTTATTACTCCTTTAAAACATTTAATACGAAAATAAAAGCCCTATTCCTAGGACTTCTCGGGTTGGGCTGTTCTAAAGAACAAACAGCTCGTAGGGGAATCGAACCCCTGTTTTCGCCGTGAGAGGGCGACGTCTTGACCGCTTGACCAACGAGCCATTTTTATAAAAAGGTACTTATACCTTCAAAACCGAACACTGAAATCTCTCCATCCGTTATCTCCTGTGATAACCTTTCCTTCTCCAACTCTGGTTAAGCCCTCGACCGATTAGTGACTGTCAGCTGAACACATTACTGTGCTTACACCTCAGCCCTATCTACCTCATAGTCTTTAAGGGGTCTTACTT